>DAIOFF010000042.1:581-15309 GCA_036745855.1 Scrofimicrobium sp.
TGCTCCGACCCTTGGCTAAACCCTCCGATACTTGAGGTGTCGTCAACACTCGGAGTGAAAAGGTGACTGTCGGAGGGGTATCTTGCTCCGACCCTTGGCTAAACCCTCCGATACTTGAGGTGTCGTCAACACTCGGAGCAAAAATCTCACTTGGCCAGCACAAGATTCACTAGTTACGCAAGAACCACCTGTTATGTGGGGGCCTTAAGGGGTGGATCTTACATAACACCAAAGCGGATGCCTTAGTAGGCTTGACCTTGTGACAAGCTACTATCCACTTCGCCGCAACCCCGATGCGTACTCGGCGCGCTATTTTTGGCGTCGCGCCTTTCCACATGTCGCTGGCGTTGTTGCAGACGGAGCGCGGGCCCTAGCTGCTGATCTGCTTCCCGTTGGAAAACAAGGCCGAAAAGTAATGCAAGATTGGGCGCGTGAAAAAGCAAATGTAACAAGTGAAAATGCGCAAAAAAAGTTCTTCGATAACCCTGGTTTGGACACGCTTGCAGTGCGTGAGCTGACAAAAGTGGGGTTAGGTATTGCGAATGCAGGCCGCGCATACCTTTGGCTTCGGATCAGCTTAGGTATGGACCACGACGGGCGCTCACGTTCAGCTATGAGTCTTATCCCAAAGAAAGGATACGACCAGCTAATGCTCACGGGGCTTGCCGTTGGTACAGCCCTGGGACTATTTCGTGGGGGTACCGTGCATTCTGCAATCTGGTGGGACAGCAACAAAGGATACTTGCCGATCCCATCAGGGCACCCCCTGCCCCAAGCGCGACGTTTTGAACCGCCAAAAACTCTTAGTGATGCCGCGGCAGACATAGATGACCTGTATTGGGCTGAAGCATTTGGTCAAGCCATCAAAATAACGCGGGTTGGTGAAGGTGAGGCACGGCGGTGGATTGTGTCCGTTCCGGGCACTGACCACCCAACCTGGGAATCCACACCTAACGTCGCAGATTTTGAATCTAACTTTAGGGAAGAACTGAATCTTCCATCCGCAATGCGCCTGGGATTAGTTCAAGCAATCAATTATGCAATGCGTACAAATGGTATTCCCCGTGATAGACGCGCAGAAGAAAAAGTCTTACTTGTTGGGCATTCACAAGGCGGAATGGTGGCAGTGGCGCTTGCTGCAACAGACCCTGCGAAGATTGGTTTTAAAGTCGCAGGCGTCATCACAATGGGGTCGCCTGCGCGGCGCATTAAAGTTAGTTCAGACGTGCCAGTTCTTGCATTAGAACACGATCAAGACATGGTGCCGTCACTTGACGGGACGCCTCGGAAAACTGCAGATGGCCGTGCCGTGTATTACCGCAAACTGGTTCGCCCGCGGCTAAGTCCATTGTTTTATGCGCACGCGTCAAGCACATACACAGAAACTCTGCGGCACGCCGAAAAACGCAGAGGCGTAGCACCCTGGGGGCGGGTAAGTGAGACACTTGCGCGGCTACGTGATTTCTTGCCAAAACCCGGTGAAAATACGCGAGTTTTGCACGCATATATTTGGCAAGACTTATTGACGCCAACTAAAGGAAATACGTGGGATCAATACCTTAGTATTGAAAGGGCTGACTGGGAGCCGGTCAGTTTTGGTGGAGAAATAGAGGCTTCAGCAAAAGCGCCATTGACGCCAGCTGAACTAATGAAGTCAGTTTTGAATAGAGGGCGAGGGGGCCATGAGTAATCCAATCAACAAAGGGGGAGCTCAGCCCCCAAGGCGGCTGCCACAAATCAACAACAAAGTGACTATCGCCGCCCTGACAGCAGGAGCATACTTGGTGAGAAAACTGGGAAAACAGTTGGCACCAAGGGCCCACCCAGGGCAGACACAAAGATTTGAGGCAAGGATCAGGCGCGCACTAGCAAGTACCCCAGCCGGTATGGAAGCAGGGCGCATGGGCGGCATCAAACTGAACGTTTCCGTGAACTCTTCATTTGGAAAGCCAACTTTGGTTAGTACGGACATTATTTTGACGCCGACGCAGGCGCAAGTAGCTGAGCGTCTAGGCGAAAAAAGCCCGCTACTTGGGGACGCGTTGGAACGCATAGCGCAGAGCATTTGGGATAATCCTGAGGTATGCCCAGCTGCCGTGCGGGGACGTATTTGTGAATCAGATTCCAATTCTGATATCACGCTATTAGATATGAAGAGCATTGGTTTTGGTGATGAGATAGCAAGACCTGAAGAGCTCTATAAACGATTTGGCCCTCCAGCTGGTGATCCGCGGTGGCGCCCCTAGCATACAGAACACGCATTGTTGCGATCTAAAGCCAGCCCAAAAGGGGTACATTCTGACATTTTAGTATTGCGAGAGAGTAAATGGATGCCACGGGTTAGGCTATAAGAATGAAAGGTGACCCACCAACAATAAAGCACTATTCGCAGCAGATACAGCTGCTGCGAAGTGACTTTGAAGAGTCCAACTGGACAGTAAACAGTGTTGAAGAACTGCTTGGCAGTGAAGCCATGGCCGCGATGGCAAGGGAACAGTTCACCCCTGCCAGAATAATCTTAGAAAACGATGACAGCTCAATTGCTATTCTCACGAAACTTTTTTTGCTTGCAGAGGAAGTCAGTAAAGAACAGTTAAGAATTGCTTTCCCGCGCGCAGATATTCGTATTCTAGGTCTTGTAAAAAGTGCTGAAAATGGTATGTATAAAGCAACCATGGACTTGCGTCCATACTCATTCGAAGACCATGACTGGTGGATAGTATCTGATCTTGGCGAGGCGCAGACGGGGGAACCAATACATCCCGACCATGTTTTGGGTATTGGACAAGCCACATTATCTTTACTCAGAATGACCATTCGCGAGCCCGTAGAAGAAGCCTTAGATTTAGGCACTGGCTGCGGGATTTTGGCACTACATTTAGCAACCCATTCAGGCCATGTAGTAGCAACCGATATTTCCAGGCGCGCATGCGATCTAACGCGGTTTAATGCAGAACTAAATCACATTCAAAATATTGAAGTCCTGCAAGGCTCACTTTTTGAACCAGTAAAAGGAAGAAAGTTTGACCTTATTACCAGCAATCCTCCTTTTGTGATTACACCCGATAGTGTTCGCGCTCAAGGAATCATGGAGTACCGTGATGGTCAAATGCAAAGAGATAACTTAATCGAAAAAATTATTCATGACGCCCCAAACTTCTTGAACCAAAATGGTATTTTGCAGATGCTTGCAAACTGGGAAATACCAAATGGACAAGAATGGTGGGAAAGACCTAAAAGCTGGTTGAGGGTTGATACTCAAACATGGCTTGTGCAACGCGATGAACTTGACCCCGCAGAATATGTTGAAATGTGGTTGCGTGATTCTGGCCAAAGTGGTGATCAGGTTCTCTACGAGGAATGGTTGAAAGACTTCCATGCAGCCGGAACAGGATCAGTCGGCATGGGGTTCCTGGTAAGCCGCCACAGTGAACCCGGAAGACTGGTTTACGAAGAGATCGTTGAAGGGGAGCTTCCAGATGGGCCAACAGCGGCCTCGGCAATCAAATACTTAGGATTGCCTGCCTCATGGCGTGAGTTGTTCATAAAGCGGACTGAAGATGTACGTGAAGAACGCCACTATGTGCCGGGAGCGGAAGACCCGCAAATCATTATGCTCACGCAAGGTAGCGCAATGAGACGGCGAATTAGGGTCGGCTCACACATGTCAGCCCTGGTCGGAGCCGCAGATGGATCGTTGACAACAAGCCAAATTGTCACTGCACTGTCGTCAATAACTGGAGAAGATGAAGAGGCAATATGGGCTCAGATTGAGGCGGCCTTGCCAGAGCTTTTACGGTCCGGTTTTCTTTGTCTTCTTGACCGGGCTTAGTATCGTCAGAGTAGGGTCAGCATTGACAGTCGCGATTCGAAGGGAAGAAAGTGCCAGGATCGAAGCTCGTTATTGTTGAGTCACCAGCAAAAGCGAAGACCATCAAGAACTATTTGGGTGATGGCTTCGTGGTGGAAGCATCGGTTGGTCACGTCCGTGATGTACCTTATCCATCTGAGTTGCCACCGGAAGAAAAAAAGGGTCCATACGGTGAGTTCGCGGTGGACATTCATGGGGGATTCAAACCGTATTATGCGGTGAATCCTGATAAGAAGAAAAAGGTGACGGAACTTCGCCGGGCACTCAAAGATGCCGATGAACTTTTTCTGGCAACTGATGAGGACCGCGAAGGTGAAGCCATCGCGTGGCATCTTGAGCAGGTTCTTAAACCTAAAGTCCCCGTGCGGCGAATGGTGTTTCATGAGATCACTAAAGAGGCAATAGAACGCGCATTAGAAAATACGCGGGATATTGACATGGATTTAGTTGATGCTCAAGAGACCCGGCGCGTTCTTGATCGCCTTTTTGGTTTCGAGGTTTCACCGGTTCTGTGGCGAAAAATCCAGCGGGGTTTATCTGCTGGCCGCGTGCAGTCCCCCGCAATGCGTTTGATTGTGGACCGCGAACGTGAACGAATGGCGCATGTGATGGCCGAATACTGGTCAATCAAGTGCAGTGTGGATTCAGCGAAGGGTTCTTTCGAGGCGAAGGTTATTGAGGTCGGTGGCAAGCCTGTCGCTACGGGTTCTGATTTCGGCCAAGATGGGAAAATCAAAAAGGACGTTGTGGTCCTAGATGGGACTACCGGTCCTGAGCTGTCGGCAAAGCTCACCGGGGCGGATGCCGTGATTACGGCTGTAACGCAGAAGCCATATCGACGTCGCCCAGCTGCGCCGTTTACGACTTCGACTTTGCAGCAAGAAGCGTCGCGCAAACTGAAATGGAATGCGCAGACAACAATGCGTATGGCGCAAAGCCTTTATGAATCTGGGCATATTACTTATATGAGGACCGATTCGACGGCGCTGTCTTCGCAGGCATTGGGTGCGGCGCGTGAGCAAGTGGAGGAACAGTTTGGCGCAGCTGCGTTACCTGATAAGCCGCGCGTATATGGCAAGGTCGCAAAGGGGGCGCAGGAGGCCCATGAGGCCATTCGTCCTTCCGGTGAGCACTTCACCCACCCGAAAGATCTTGACGGCGTGCTGGCCCCTCAACAGTTGGCTCTTTATGATTTAATTTGGAAACGTACTCTGGCCTCGCAAATGAACGATGTCATTGGTTACACTGCCACGGTGAAGTTGGCGGCGGATGACACGGTTGCCAGCGCGTCAGGGACGGTCATCACAGACCCAGGATTCCGGGCGCTATATCAGGAGGGCCGCGACGGCAAGAATGGCGACGCAGAAGCGAAGCTGCCAGCAGTTGCGAAGGGCGATAGCGTCAAGATTGATGCCGCTGAAGCTGAGGGCCATCAGACTCAGCCTCCGGGCCGGTACACGGAAGCCACGCTTGTGAAGGCAATGGAAGAGCTCGGTATTGGGCGCCCATCCACGTATGCTTCCACTATTGAGACTATTGGGAACCGTGGATATGTGAACCATAGGGGGCAGTATCTTGTACCCACTTGGCTGGCGTTCGCGGTGACTAGGCTTCTGGAGGAAAACCTTCCCGACCTCGTAAACTACGACTTCACGGCTGAAATGGAAGGGAACCTTGACCAGATTGCGGCTGGTGATACGGTGGGTTCGGATTTCTTGGCGTCGTTCTTTTTTGGCGAGGCCGAAAAGGGTGAATCTTCCCGTAAAGGATTGCGTGAAACTGTTGCTTCGCTGGGCGATATTGATGCGCGTGAGGTCAACACTGTAAATGTTGCGCCTGGCGTGACGCTTAGAAATGGCCGCTATGGCCCGTATTTGGAAACTGAAGACGGCAAGCGCGCTAATGTTCCACCAGAAGTAGCTCCAGATGAGATGAATCCCCAGCTCGCAGCGAAGCTTCTTGATGAGGCCGCATCGGATGGCCGTGAGCTTGGCACGGATCCGGGTAGTGGCAACATGCTGGTTGTGCGAACCGGGCGTTACGGGCCGTATGTCACAGAGGTTTTGCCAGAGGCCGACACGAAGAGCAAAACGAAACCTAAAGCGCGGACAGGCTCACTTTTTGCGGACATGGACCCGAAGACAGTCACGCTTGAGGACGCATTGATGTTGTTGTCTTTGCCTCGTGAGGTCGGGAAAGCACCCGATGGTGAAGTGATTACGGCACAAAATGGCCCATATGGACCTTATTTGAAGAAGGGAAGTGACTCAAGGAATCTAGATTCCGAACGGAAACTTCTTGAGATTACGCTTGAAGAGGCGTTAGAGATTTATTCTCAACCAAAGCAGCGGGGACGTCGCGCCGCTAAACCGCCCCTGCGGGAGTTCGGTGAGGACCCAGTCTCAGCGAAAAAGGTTGTCATCAAAGATGGACGGTTTGGGCCTTACATTACAGATGGGACCACAAATGTTACTGTGCCCCGCGCTGAACCGGTGGAAACTTTAACAGAGGAACGTGCGTTCACTTTGCTGGCTGACAAGCGGGCGAAAGGGCCAGCACCTAAGAAAACGGCGGCCAAGAAAACTACAGCCAAGAAGACTGCAGCTAAGAAAGCTCCAGCGAAAAAGGCTGTTGCTAAAAAGGCTCCCGCAAAAAAGACGACTGCTAAGAAGACCACGACCAAAAAGGCGGTAGCTAGCAAGGTAGCGACTGAGAGCGCGTCTGCGACATGACGGAGCTTTCTTTACTATCTGAGAAGTTGACTGGTCTTCAGCGGGGCTTCTTTGTTGCCTTTGAAGGGATTGACGGTTCAGGGAAAAGCACTCAGATTGAACTTCTCAAGTCTCGTCTTAGTGCTCCGGTTCTTTACACGCGTGAGCCTGGCGGTACGAAGATTGGGGAAGAGCTTCGCAGATTGGTCATGCATGGGCCACATGATGTTGACGCAAAAACGGAAGCACTGCTTTACGCCGCTGATCGCGCTAGTCATGTCAGTTCCAAGATTGAACCCGCATTGGCGGGTGGCACGTCAGTGGTCACTGATAGGTTTATGGACTCTTCAGTGGCCTATCAGGGACTTGGACGCGACCTCGGGGCGAAAGCAGTAAAAGAGCTATCCATGTGGGCCACTGGAGGGTTGGAGCCAGATCTGGTTATTATCCTGGATATTTCGCCAGAGCTGAGTAGCGCGCGTACGGGACCTGGCCGTGATCGGATCGAAAATGCGGGAGCGGAGTTTCGCGGGACTGTTCGCGATTATTATTTAGAATGCGCCGAGGCAGATCCCGCAAGGTATTGTGTCCTTGATGGATCAAATAGTGCAGAAATTGTGTTTGACCAGGTGGTCTCTGCGTTTGTGCATGCTTTGGAAGGAAAAACGAGTACGTGACAGTTTGGGATGCTCTGATCGGTCAGCCAGAAGCGGTGAAAGAGCTGCGTGCGGCTGCTGAAGCGGGCGGGGGCTCACATGCATGGCTCATTTCGGGGCCACCAGGTTCGGGGCGTTCAATTGCGGCGAAGTGTCTTGCGGCGGCATTGCAGTGTACTGGCACTGAAGTAGGTTGTGGTGAATGTTCGGGTTGTAGAACCACAATGTCAGGTTCGAATCTGGATGTTACTGCGTTGGCAACGGATAAGGTCATTATCAGCTCTGACCAGGTTCATGAGTTGCGTGACGCGTCTTATATGGCACCGGTTCTTGGTCCAAAACGGGTGATCATCATAGAAGATGCGGACCGTATTCTGGATACGACTGGGAACGTGCTTTTGAAGGCTATTGAGGAGCCTCCAGAGCGGACTATTTGGATATTGTGCGCCCCAACGCCAGAAGATTTGCTCATTACGATTCGTTCTAGGTGCCGCCAGTTGCGGTTGGTTGCCCCGCCTGCCAAAGATGTTGCAGAGTTGTTGGTTCGTGAAATGGGGGTACCCTACGAAGAAGCGTTGGCGGCTGCGCGCATCTCTCAGTCTCACGTGGGTTTAGCCCGCGCGATGCTTCGCGACCCGTCAAACCGGGAACAGCGGGTCGGTCTTATGCGCACGGCCCTTCAACCGAGGAGTACTGGCGAGGCCGTTTTGGCAGCCGCAGAAGTCATGAAACACGCGAAAACGCTTGCAGAGAAAACAAGCGCTGACTTAGACGGCCAAGAAGTCGCTGCGCTTTTGGCGTCTTACGGGCTTTCAGAAGACCAGGTTTTGCCCAGGTCAGCTTCAGCTGAAATGAAGGCGCTGAAGGATGACCAAAAACGGAGGAGCCGCAGAGCACTGACTGACGCGCTTGATCGGGTTTGCTTGGATTTGCTCAGTTTCTTGCGTGATTGTGTGGTGAGAGTGTCTGGCGCAGGTGTTCCTGTGGTGAATGTGGACATGGAACCTGAACTTGCAGCGTGGAAGTCGCGTGATCATGCAGCCGCCATTCAAAGTGTTGAAACAGCACGTGAGAGGCTACGCACGAATGCAGCGCAGCTTCTTACGATGGAAGCGATGATTATTGGGATCACTCGGTGACCTAGGAGGTTTGGCAGATGAAGGGCCATTCAAAGCGCAGAAAAATGGTTTCGGGGGATGTAGGGAAGCTCTTGGGTGCGGGATTCATTTCTGTCGCACTGTTGCTTGCAGGGTGCACTTCAGGGAATGAGCAGAGCTTGGGGTCAGGACCTGTGGTTTCAGAGGGGACCATGGGGGCGCCATCTAGAGAAGGGATCGATTGGAAGCCTTGCAGTGCGTCTCAAGTGACGATGCCTCTTTTTCCAGAGCCTAAGGATTTGGACTTGTATGAATGCGGGGTTGTGAAGGCTCCTTTGAACTGGGACGAACCAGAAGGTGGGCGTAAAATTGATCTGGCTATTGCCAGATATGTGAAGGCAGGGAAGGACGCGCAACCGCTATTTTTCAACCTGGGGGGTCCGGGTGGGGACGCAGTTGAGAGCTTGTCATTGGCGACCAGTGAAATTTTTAACGAGGACATAACTGGGCACTACCAGATTGTTGCAATAGATCCGCGTGGTGTTGGCGAATCGACTCCTATACGGTGCAGAACCGATGCGGAGATTGATGAGGAAATGAGTAGTGTAGATTTAGTCCCCGAGGATCCGCAAAAACGTATAGGTGTTTATACGAAGCAGTTTATGGATTTTGCTAAAGCCTGCGAGGAAAAAAGCGGCGACATTTTGGGCTTCGTTGATACTGATTCGGTGAGTCGTGATTTTGAGATGGTCCGTGAAATGATGGGGGCCGAGAAACTCAATTATGTTGGCTATTCGTATGGCACTTCTTTGGGTGCAATTTTTGCGAATAACTTCCCGGATAAAGTTGGACGAATGGTTCTTGATGGTGCACTTGACCCTGGTACGGACTCTCAGACTTTGATTCTTTTGCAGGCTGAGGGCATGGAAAATGCTCTGTATCACTGGATTGAGTGGTGTGTGGGGCAAAAAGATTGTCCCCTTAGTGAAGACACTGAGAAAGCAAAGCAGGAAATCATCGACTTAATGGATGGTATTGCCGAAAAACCTATACCTACGGGGGATGCTAATCGGCCATTGAATTACACGCTGGCCCAAACTGGGATTATTGGGTCGCTTTATGGGGAAGATTCGTATCCTTTGCTGCTTCAAGGAATAAGTACTGCGCTTAATGGCAATGGGCAGATCCTTTTGTTTTTGGCTGACTATTACAATGGGCGCCAAAATGATGGCACATACTCAAATACGCAAGACGCTTCTGCTGCCATTAACGCCCTAGAAATGGAGCCATCGGGAACATTGCAAGACTGGATTCAAGAGGCAGAAGACTTAGCTACTGATTACCCAATTCTTGGAGGCGATTTTGGGTATGGGTCGGCTGGGATAGAATCGTGGCCGTTTGAGCCGCGGGTGCCTAGAAAAGAGGTTTCACCTCAAGGTGCCCCGCCTATAGTAATAATCGGTACGTTGCATGACCCTGCAACCCCGTATGTAATGGCAGAGTCACTTGCTGAGAGTATTCCAGGTTCAGTCCTTATCACCGTGGACGGGTGGTCCCATGGGGCTTACATGAAGAATGCGTCTAAGTGTCTGCGCGGCGCTGTGGATCCATTTCTTCTGGAGGGCAAAGTCCCAGAGCCTGTGACTTGTAGCTAGATGGGCTTATGAGTCGCAATATTCCTAAAGGCTGCGGCCCAGATGATTGCACTCTAATTGCACCTGTTTGGTGGAAAAGGTTGACGCACTACATGGGCACAATCGTTGCGAAGTAATCCTCAAGGGTTTCGGCGCGGCGAATCAGTTTAGGTGCACCGTGTTCAAGGGCTAGGACTTCTGCGCAGCGGAGTTTTCCATTGTAGTTGTATCCCATTGACCTACCGTGCGCGCCGGCGTCATGAATGAGCAGTACGCTGTCAGTGTCCAGGTCGGGTAGTTCCCGGTCAACTGCGAACTTATCGTTGTTTTCGCAAAGTGAGCCCACTACGTCTACCATTTGGGTGCCGCTTTCATGTTCCCGGTCAAGGACAGTGATGTGGTGATATGCGCCGTACATGGCGGGCCGCAAAAAATCTGATGCTGAAGCGTCGACACCAACGTAGCGTTTATAGCTGTCTTTAATGTGTCGGACTTTAGTGACAAGGATTCCTGCGGGCCCCGCAATATAGCGGCCAAGCTCTGTGAACAATTTTGGCTCTAACCCTACAGGGCTCAAAATAGATGCATAAACTTGTCGAATTCTATCCCCAATATCGGCAATATCTAAGGGATTTTCATCTGGATGATAAGGAATACCAACGCCGCCACCAAAGTTTAAGAACTCAAGTTCTATTCCAAGGCTGGTTTTGATTTCGGCCGCCAAAGTGAATACTTCTTCGGCAAGTTGCGGGTAATATTCTGGGTTCAGTGAGTTTGATCCCGCCATACAATGCACACCAAATCGTGATGCGCCGTGTTGGCGCAAATGCCCCAAGGCCTCGAAAACCTGATCGCGGGTCATACCGAACTTGGCATCACGTGCGTGCCCCATAATCCGGTTCTGTGTCCCAATCTCATGGTCGGGGGCATAACGAACACAGACTAACTCAGGGACGCCCACTTCTGCTGCCAAGAAATCGACCAGATTCAGTGAATCTATGTTGATTATTGCACCCATTTCTTTTGCGAGGGCAAACTCCGTAGCCGGCGTATTATTTGAGGTAAACATGAGTTCTGTGCCCGACATTCCAGCTTGTTTCGCCATGAGTAGTTCTGGCTCAGAAGCGCAGTCTGCCCCGGCTCCCTCATATTGAAGGACTTTCAGGACCCATGGGTTAGGTAAAGCTTTGACTGCGAAGTATTCTTTGAACCCTTTGTTCCAAGCGAAAGCATTTTTTAGGTTGCGTATGCGTTTCCTAAGAGTGGCCTCGTCATAAAGGAAAAATGGAGTCTGAAACTGTTCTAGGGCGGCGTGGATTACTTCGCTGCTTATAGGGGAGACCTTCATGCCCCTATTTTCCCATTGTTTTGTCTGCGGGGGAATCTTTGTTCGTTTCGCGCTTTTCCCTGAAGTGTACTTTGGCGTTAGGGGCACGAACCGCAAGAAGTCTGCCATAGCATTACTTATCTGGCCATAGGGTTGTGCGGCTATGGCTGTTAGAACAATGCTATGCCCAGACTTCTAAATTTCTGGGTGACATGAGCTGTATTTGTCGTCAGATAGGATTAGATCAGCTATTTGTAGACGTGGGAGCCCCTATGAAAAATGATGTCGATTCAAAGTTATCAAAGAAGAAGTCCGGAGCCTCTAAAGGGCGAAGACGGAAACTGATACTTGAACAGACACTTTTGCAGCGTGAATGGGCGGCAAGGCGCAAACAAAACATGCAGTTGCGTGCTGCCGTGTTGGCGGCATCATCCACACTGGCAATGCTGATCCAACTTATAGATAGTGGCGGTCCATTTCGACTTGTGATAGCTGCTTTTGCTTTGGCTGCCGCGGCTTTAGGGCTTGTTGCTCTTTTTCCCGCCGATGGCGAAGAAGTGGATCCTATGCACTTTAGGAAAGAACTATATGCGGGCAGCGATGATGAATTTGAGCTTTCACTTATAGATATCCACTCAGAGTGCTTGAACAATGAGCTTCGGCAAAACCGAAAGATTGGTTCTTTTGTTCGAATAGGTTTTTCCCTGCTGGGGTGCGCGGCCTTTGTGGTTATTTGTTCAATACTTGTGGGCACCGGAAACTAGACATCAACCGTTGCCCGCGGTGAACTTTCAGTGCCGCGTGTCGGAGCCGAGTGGTTCATTTTCGCCGCCGCGCCTTTCGATCGCGTCAAGCATTCGACCTACAAATGCGGCAATCTTTTGCGCCCCCTCGGCATGTAAATGGGTATCATCGTCGTAGCCTTCAGGCCAATGTGGGTGCTCACCTGCTGCAAAATGACAGAACAGATCGCCTGAACTGTCAGGGCCAAGCGATTCGATCAACCAAGTAGTGAATGCGGTGAGGTCAATAAGCGGTACTGCCATGCGGTTGGCGATGTCACGGACAGCATTGGGGTAGTCGCCATGTGACGGCACAAAAACCCCATTCTCAAATGTCCGTCGCTCTACCGAAGTACACAAGATTGGGATTGCATGAGAATCTCGCACGTCTTCCACCATGGAAACTAATCGTGTTGAGAAACCGTCACGTGATCCCAGATCTGGGCGACGGCGCTTTTGATCATTGTGGCCAAACTGGATGATTACTTTGTCGCCGGGCAAAACAGTCTTCAAAGCGGCATCCCATAAACCTTCTTCCAGGAAAGAAGCCGTGGTTGCGCCTGACTTTGCGTGATTATGCACGGCCTCGCTCACTTGGTCGGTGAGGTAAGGGCCCCAACCAGTGAGAGGGAACTCTTCCTTTGGACTTTGAGCGACAGTGGAATCGCCGACTAGATGATATGCCATCTTTTCTTCCTGCTTTAGGTCCACCTCGGTGGGATCAAATATGAGAAATCGTTCCCAAGTATAAATGTTCAGTCACCAGTCATCGAACAAATTGCGCCAGTCACCTACGAAACATAACAATCAATCACCAAACCCCAGGACCAATAAGCAGTATAAAAACTGTCCACCAAACCGGGGCAAGGGCACTTGACGACTATGGAAGAGTCAGCAAACTCCAGCGTGAAACCTCGTGCTCGCGTGAGTTGGAGTAGCCCCTTCCCCAATAGCCGCGATAGTGTTACGATGTAGGTAACATTATGGAGTTGAGGTACGCGAGCAACGAACTCGAGCGACAGTGCACTGATAGCCGCTACATGTAGCGCAAGCTTGGTGTACAGGTGGCTAAGTCATTGCGGCTGCGCCTTGCTGAACTGCGTCGAGCGAGTGAACCCGCGGACCTGCTGCTTGGCATGGGTAAGTGGGAAGCGATGACCCAGGACCGGCTGGGGCAGTGGTCGGCGCACCTAACGAAGAACTGGCGCTTAATCGTGGTGCCAGAAGACAACAACCTTATCGTCCAGGTTGTTGAGATCGAGGACTATCACTAACGCTGAGGAAGGAGAACACGACATGACCAACAATGGCACCACCCCGGTGCTGCCTGATTACGCAGTGTCACCGGGCGACTTCATCCAGGAATGGCTCGAGGAGAATGACGTCAATGCCGCAGAGCTTGCACGTCGCCTCGATGTCACGCCGAAGCATGTCTCTGAGTTACTGTCCGGCAAGGCTCCGTTGTCGGCTGTGCTCTCGATCGCTCTTGAGCGAGTGACCGGCACTCCCGCGACGCTGTGGAACCGTACGGAGGCAATCTACCGTGAGGATCTCGCGCGCCTCGCGGAATGTGAGAAGCTCGAGGCGCAGTATGACGAAGCCAAGCGCTTTCCACTGTCGTATCTTCGTAAGTATGGCTTTCTAACTGCCACCGTGAAGGACAAAGTCGAAACGGTGCGCGAGCTCCTGCAGTTGCTTCGTATCGGGGACCTCGGGGCAGTCGAAGCAGCGTGGCTGAACCCGAAGGTAGCGTATCGCAAGACGAAGCTCAACACCGACAAGTCGTATGAGCAGGCAACCTGGTTAGCACTGGGAGAACATGTGGCAGGGATTGAGGACCTGCCAGATTTCGATCGTGCAGGTCTTGAACGTCTCCTTCCAAAACTGCGGGCACTGACAGCGGAGCCAAACCCCATTGAGTCGCTCGAGAAGGTCAAGGAGTTGCTGAACAACGTCGGAGTAGCGTTCGCCATTATCCCGCCGGTGCCTGGGGCCGGTGTTTATGGTGCGACGCGCTGGATCGCCGAACACCCACTAGTGCAGCTCTCAGCCAGGGGCAAGTCTGACGACCAGTTGTGGTTTACCTTGTTCCATGAACTTGGTCATGTCTTGCTGCACGGGCACAAGACGCTGTTTGTGCAGGGAAGCGAAGGTAAGGAAGAAGACGAGGCAGATAACTTCGCCTCGACAACGCTGATCCCGCAGGAATACGCCGACCGTATCCCGACACGTCGGAACATCGCTGCTGTCCAAGAGCTTGCCGACGAGCTTGGTATTGCGCCGAGCATCGTGCTGGGGCAAGCGCAACGGCTCACTCAAGACTACGGATGGGGTCATGCGCTGAGGGTCAAGTTTGAGTGGCACCCCGTGAGTGAGAAGGCGGCGTAACCACATGGCATACCTCAATGAAGAGAGTCGCGAGAATCTGATGGTCACCCAAATGGTCGACGGTGGGTCGCGAGGACGACGCCATAGCATTCAACGTCAAGTTTTTAGTCACACCCCGGTCAACTACCTAACCTGTATCAACGTCAATTTTCAGGCTCAAAGCATTTCTGCGGTGCCCGTCGGGCAGTCTGCGTAGACCGGCAAGTGGTTCTGCCATGGTAATTGACGTGATAGCGATGTCATTGTCTCCAAAAAACTGATC
>DAIOFF010000043.1:0-15295 GCA_036745855.1 Scrofimicrobium sp.
TGGGTCTATTACCGTGACGGTGGATGGCTTTGTAAATGCCTCAAAGGAAAGAAAAACCTTGCCTGGATATGCATAAATGAAAATGTGAGTACTCTAACATGCTATTTCTCTGCCAGGCACAGAGAACAACTGATCGAACTTCCACTACCCCCGGACCTCAAAGCTCAAATCAGTGAAGTCGCGATGATAGGAAAAATGCTTCCCGTGCAAATAGGGCTAAAAGATGCTTCTGATACCGAAGCTGCCCTTACCGTAGTCAAGTTCAAATCGACCGCAAAATAGCCGGTTGACCTTGCCAAAAGGGAAATTCGAAGCCAACAATCACCCGAAAAACTTGGAAAAGTTGTCCGGGGGGTGGTGTTGGCGGCCACCCCCCGGTATTGGTGTTGGAATCTAGTCTTTGGGGTCTGCCTTGCAAACCTGTAACAGTCTATCGTGGACTTCAAAAAATCGCTCGAAATGACATTCCTTGAAACCATAAACCTGTTAATGCAGGCCAAGACTGACTATGTTCCTGCCGTCACAGAACCTTTGGGCGCACGATGGGCTTTCTTTACACCTAGAAGAAAAGCCGTGCTCAACAAATCAGCGTCCATTTGTGCCAATAATTCATCAACACTTTCACATTTCACCATGTCACGAAGTCTTTTTTCGAAAACTAATGTCACTTCTTCGCCGTAAAGATCAAGATCAGTTCTTCCAAGTACGTGTGCTTCAACGGTGCGAGTCTTCCCATCGAATTGCGGATTAGTTCCAATCGAAATCGCGGCCGGAAGAAAAGCTTGCCCCCCAGATATTTCTCTCACAAGCCACCCTGCATAAACTCCATCAGCAGGTACCAATACCCTTGGGGGAACCGCGACGTTTGCTGTCGGGAAACCTAACTCCCTACCCCTTTTTTGGCCATGCTCAACGATTCCTGTGAGTCTATGACGCCTGCCCAAAATTTTCGCCGCTTCTTCAACGTCGCCCTTAGACAAAGACTCTCTAACCCAAGATGAAGACCAACGTTTACCTTCATCATCTTGCACATCAAAAACTACAACTACATCAAAACCCAGCTGTTTACCAATGAGCCTGAGCGAATCAATATCCCCCGTATTGCCCTTGCCAAACCGAAAATCTTCACCAACTACGACCTCGCGAGCCCCTAACAGGTCCGCCAAAAAACACTGAGCAAACTCTTCAGCACTAAGTGAATACAGGTCAAGGCCGTACTCAAGCACAAGCACCGCGTCGACTCCCGTAACCGCAATCGCGTCAAGCCTGTCTGCCAAAGGCATGATCAACTCAAGCTTAGATTCTGGATGATGAACTTCACGTGGATGCGGGTCGAACGTGACCGCAACGGACTTCAATCCCCGTCTTTCGGCCCTTTCAACACAAGCCGCCAAAACCCGTGCGTGACCCCGATGCATGCCATCAAAATTCCCGATTGTAACAACGGCACGCATATTGTCTGGCACAGAGTTAGGGGTGGTCCAAACATCCATCGAACCACCCCTCTCAAAAGCAAGTTGACACCATTTTGACCGCCGCGGACCATCTTACTTGGCCGCAAACCTCAAAAGGCACGCCTGCAACTACACTTACAAAATCTCACATATGTCCCTTCCCGGTGTCAACGGACATAAAACCCTAGGACACCCGAAGAAGTGACAAGAACTACTTTTCTGAACGCAGACCTAGATTTGTACGACCTTCGTCGTCAACACTTTGACCTTCACGTCCATTCTTGTTACCGCCGCCACAGCCACAGTTTCCGCAACCGCACCCGCTCATGTTTCCTCCTCATGCAGGGTCAATAATGAATGCAGGACTTAGCCTACCCTCTTTTACCTTTGCAATACCTAACACGTGCCCATTGCAAACCACACTTGCACCTTTTGTAAGTGGTGCACTGCTTTCGCCAGCAAATGTAGAACTCCCATGCCGAAATGCATTTGCGCCACTGTCATCAACGTCTATCACTTCAGGGAAGAGCGCAAGACAAGCTGCGCCCAAATCAATCAAGTCCTCCCCTGCTTCACGCACCGACCATGGCCCCACCTGGGTTCGGCGCAACGCCGTGAGATGCCCACCGACGCCAAGTACGTCGCCTAAATCGCGGGCTATTGCCCGAACATACGTTCCTGATGAACAATCCAAGGTCACATCAATATCAACGACAGCGACATTATTTTCATCACAGTCCAAAAAACGGGGCCTGCCGATAACCTCAAGCTTACTAACAGTCACGGGGCGCGCTTTAAGCTTCACGTCTGCCCCAGCGCGGGCAAGCGCATAAGCGCGCTTTCCCCCCACTTTGATCGCAGACACCGAAGCGGGCACCTGCATAATATCGCCTCGAAAATCCAGTAATGCTCTGTCCAGTCCTGCAATAGACGTGCAACCTCTTTTACTGACAACCTCACCTTCAGCGTCATCTGTTGATGTTGCGATACCCAAACGAACCGTAGCCTCATAGCTCTTTGCAAGTCCCACAGCGTGAGTCAGCAACTTGGTTCCCCTGCCAACCCCCAAGACCAAAAGGCCAGTCGCCATTGGATCTAAGGTGCCAGCATGCCCCACCTTGCGCGTATGCAGACTTCTACGCGTCCGCGCAACGACATCATGACTGGTCAATCCTTTGGGCTTATCGATCAACATCAGCCCTCTTGGATCACTCACTCATCCTCTTCTTCACTAGTCTTATATGGATCAGCATCCCCAGCGTATTCTTTGCCTTCACGCTCACTTGCAATCTGCTCATCGCGTTCACGGGCTTCACGAAGCTTTTCCTCAATCGACGCGGCAGCTTCTGGCACAGAATCCAGCTCAAAAGAAATAGTTGGCGTAAGCCTAGTGGAAAGCACATTTCCAACTGCAGAACGAATAAGGCCTGTCGCAGAACGAAGCGCCTTCGCACTGTCACGGCGTGCCTTCTCATCCCCAAGAACCGTGTAAAACACGGTCGCATGTTGAAGATCTCGGGTAACACGCACATCCGTAATAGTCACAAATCCGAGCCGAGGATCTTTAACGCTTCGCTCAAGACTGCGCGCCACGGTCGCACGAATACTCTCCGCCACACGCCGAGTTCTCGATTCATCAGCCATTTCGATACCGTCCTTTCTGTAGTGCCCTTCAATATGCAAAAGGAACAAGTGCCGGAGGAAACCCCCCGGCACTCATTTGTGAAGCATCAACAAAGCTCAGTCACGAGCCTTCTCAACGGTCTCCCAGGTCTCAATGACATCACCTTCAGTAATATCTTTGTATCCCAAAGTAATACCGCACTCAAAGCCTTCACGAACCTCTGTCACGTCTTCCTTTTCACGGCGCAGTGACTCAATTGTGAGATTGTCAGCAACTACCACACCATCTCGAACCAAACGTGCCTTGGCACCGCGCTTAATCACGCCACTTCGGACAATGGAGCCAGCAATATTTCCGAACTTGCCAGAGCGGAATACCTGGCGAATCTCAGCAGATCCTTGATCAACATCCTCATAAATAGGCTTGAGCATGCCCTTCATGGCGTCTTCAATATCCTCAAGAGCACGGTAGATCACGCTGTAGTACTTGATCTCTACACCCTCAGAGTTAGCAAGCTCCTGGACACGTTCTGCCGGACGCACATTGAACGCGATGATAACCGCATTATCGACAGTTGCGAGGTTGACGTCATTTTGCGTAACAGCACCGACACCACGGTGAATGACACGTAGTGCCACTTCCTCACCAACGTCGATCTTAAGCAGCGAATCTTCCAACGCCTCAACAGCACCCGACACATCACCTTTAATAATGAGGTTAAGCGTGTCGACCTTGCCTTCTTTGAGCATACGATCAAAGTCTTCAAGAGTTGTACCGCGCCGCTTCGCCAGTTGAGCTTGACGTTCAGCCGTGGATCGCTTGTCAGCGATCTGCCGCGCTGTCCTGTCATCAGAAGCCACCAAGAACGAATCCCCGGCTCGTGGAACTGATGTGAGCCCAAGAACTTGAACTGGCCGCGATGGACCCGCAGTCTCTAGGGCCTTTCCGTTCTCATCGAACATCGCGCGAACGCGACCATACGCGGAGCCGACAACAACAGCATCCCCGACATGAAGCGTTCCACGTTCCACAAGCATCGTTGCAACTGCGCCGCGTCCCTTGTCAAGGTTCGCTTCGATTGCAACGCCCCGCGCATCCGTGTCAGGGTTCGCATTGAGGTCCAAGGCAGCATCGGCAGTTAGAAGTACCGCTTCAAGAAGCTCTTGTATTCCAAGCTGTTGCTTCGCAGACACGTCTACGAACATGACGTCGCCGCCATATTCTTCTGGGACGAGGCCATACTCAGTAAGCTGTCCCCTAATCTTGTCTGGATTCGCGCCTTCTTTATCAATCTTGTTGACTGCAACCACAATCGGCACATCGGCAGACTGCGCATGGTTGATGGCCTCAACAGTCTGAGGCATCACACCATCATCGGCTGCCACCACCACAATTGCGATGTCAGTAGCTTTAGTACCGCGGGCACGCATAGCCGTGAAAGCTTCGTGACCAGGCGTATCTAGGAACGTCACGCGGCGTTCGTTACCTTCATGAGGCACTTTCACCTGGTAGGCACCAATGTGCTGCGTAATGCCACCATGTTCAGACTCAACTACATCAGTCTTACGAATGGCATCAAGCAGCTTAGTCTTGCCGTGATCAACATGCCCCATAACCGTGACAACTGGAGGCCGCGGTACCAAGTTACCTTCATCCGCTAACTCTTCAGCTTCAAGATCAATGTCGAAAGTACCAAGCAGTTCGCGGTCTTCATCCTCTGGTGATACGACAGAGACCTGATACCCAAGTTCTGCTCCAAGTGCCTCAAAAGTACCTTGATCCAAAGACTGGGTGGCCGTAGCCATTTCACCTAAATGGAACAGTACCTGCACAAGTGCCGCTGGATTGACGTTGATTTTATCGGCAAAGTCAGCGAGCGAAGCACCCTGACGGATACGTACTACGTCTCCGTTCCCTCTGGGAATCGAAACACCGCCAATAGTTGGCGCTGACTGCTGCTCATACTCTTGCCTTTTAGCCCGTTTAGACTTCCGGCTCTTTCCGCGAGGACCGCCGCCGCGACCAAATGCACCCGGAGCTGCCCCGCGGCCACCGCCACGAGCGCCGCGTGGTGGACCAAATGCACCCGGTTGTGCGCCGCCGGCTGCGGGAGCGCCGCCGCCAGCGCCTCCTGGACGTGAGCTGGCACCACCGCGGCCGCGACCGCCGCCACCGCCACCTGGACGATTCTGCCCGCCTGAGCTGCTGGGACGTCCCGTCGCATTATCACGGTTAAAGCTGGCATTCCCTGGCATCATCCCTGGATTTGGCCGAGAACCACGTCCCTGCCCAGAGTTTCCACCCCGGCCGCCGCCACCTGGACGATTTTGACCACCACGACCACGCGACCCTCCGGATCCTCCGGGCCTAGGCATCCCCTGTGTCGATGCATAAGGATTGTTCCCAGGACGCGGACCACCAGGGCGCGGACCTGGCCGCGGGGCTGGTTTCGGCGCAGAAGGCCGCGGAATGGGTGCGGGCGTCGGCGCAGGTTCTGGCTTTGCGGGTTCAGCAGGTTTAGGACCTGGCTTGGGGCCCGGTTTAGGACCCGGCTTGGGGCCCGGTTTCGCGATTCGTGGTTTCGGCGTTGCCTTCACCGCCGCCACGGGTTCTTCCGTCTTCTGTTCTTTCTCCGCAGGCACTGGGGCGACTGGCTTTACTTCTTCAGTCTTGACCGCAGGCTTCTTAGGCATGGCCTTGGGCTGAGGCTTAACAGGTGCCGTTTGTGCCCCCTTGGCAGCCTCTTCTGTTTTCTTCCCCAAATCCTCACGGACTTGACGCACGATTGGTGCCTCAATAGTTGACGAAGCCGCTTTCACGAATTCGCCTTTTTCTTTCAAATAGGCAAGCAGCTCTTTACTGGTAATGCCCAGTTCTTTTGCTAGCTCGTGGACCCTAAGTTTTGCCACAATTCTCCTGTTCAGGTCGCCCCACAGGAGAGTGAGGCGACGTTTACCGCTGGCAGCTCATCGCTGGGTACTCATCGGGTGCCCATCAGCTTCCAACCCGCTTTCTATATTTGTCCAAATTTCCTGTTCAGCGTTCCAAGTGATTAACGCGCCGAGGTCTAAAACTTGACCTGCCCGCAACGTCCTTATCAGACGCCCAGGCGACGCAAGCACATTACGAATACAGCCGCCTTGCGGATGTACCCAAGCGCCGCGTCCCGGCATAGTCGCACGAACATCAACTGCGACAGAATCCGGAGCCCCAAGTACTAACCGGAGCAAATCCTTACGACTGCCCCTAACGCCACATCCAACACATGTACGGATATGGCCAAGACCCATGGCAACCACCAATCGGTGTTTGGAACACAAATACTTCAGGGCCAGTCTAGTCCAGGTCTAGTGTGTCTTCGATGTCTGATTCTGAGCGACTGATCACGTCAGCGAACGAACTGCGTGACGTTTCAACATCGCCACTTTCCGTGTCTGAATGAATATCAATGTGGAATCCCGTTAGCCTAGCTGCTAAACGAGCATTCTGTCCTTCTTTACCAATCGCCAATGACAACTGATAATCTGGCACGATTGCCGTAGCAGTCTTGTTGGCTTCCGAATGGACAACTACTCTGCTGACTCTTGCAGGGGACAGTGCATTTGCAACAAAACGCGATGACTCCTCTGACCAGTCGACGATGTCAATTTTCTCGCCTCCAAGTTCTGCCATCACATTTCTGACGCGTCCCCCCATTGGACCAATACATGCCCCTTTAGCCTTAACACCATCACGTTTTGCCGCCACCGCAATCTTTGTTCGATGCCCCGCCTCACGTGCCACAGCTTTGATTTCTACCAAGCCTTCAGTTATCTCTGGGACTTCTTTTTCAAACAATCCCTGCACTAAACCCGGGTGGGTACGCGACAGAAGAATCCTTGGTCCCCTGTCACCACGTTCAACGCTCACCACAAAAGCACGAATGCGATCACCATGGGTATACCGCTCTCCAGGAACTTTCTCACTGTCAGGAAGAATCGCCTCGAAATCATCCCCAAGTTTCACAACAGTTGTTTGGCCATCACGCGCCTGTTGGACCACGCCAGTCACAACAGTACCTTCTTTGCCAGCGTATGCACCCAAAACCCGATTGTCCTCAGCATCGCGTAAACGCTGCGCGATAATCGAGCGCGCAGTAGCGGTAGCAATTCGCCCAAAATCTGAAGGAGTGTCATCAAACTCCCCTATCGGATTACCGTCCTCGTCCTCATCAACTGCCCAAACGGTGGCTTTGCCCGTCTTTCTGTCAATCTCAATGCGCGCCTTCTCGATAGCCCCAGGTTTTCCATGATAAGCACGCAAAAGTGCTTCCTCAATGGCATTAACCAACGTATCCAGGCTCACGCCCTTCTCTGACTCCACCACGCGCAAAATGCTCATATCAATTTCCATGGAATCCTCCTAGCCGAATTGCACGCGTGGCCGCGCCCTCAACACGCCAGAGTAGTCGACTCGGCGCACTCCAGTTTCCAAGGCGATTACAAAACCGTCAGCATCTGCGGACTCTAACGTGCCTTCAAATTTGCTTCCATCTCGCAGCTTTACACGAACTTGACGTCCAATGTTGCGTTCAAAATGACGCCGCTTGGTGAGATTTGACTCTGCCCCAGGGGTACTAACTTCTAAGTTATATTCGGAGTCAATCAGATCATCTTCTGCATCAAGCAGGCTAGAAATGAGACGCGACACTTCCCCAATCTCGTCGAGGTTCAGCGAATCTGTTCCGCTTTCACGATCAATAGTGACCTGAAGTGTTGGTGGTACACTGCGTTCGTCATACTTCACGATCTCAACTACTGCCCCGATCTCACGAATCGGTCCCAGTAAATCCGTCACTCGCTCTGGGATTTTCTCTAGTTCCACTTATTCTCCTCCTTTTCTAATTGTAACTGGCAGTCAGTGTCCGTGGAGCGTGGGATAATTCAGGTCATGAGATTTTCTCCAGCTGTCCTTTTGGCCTTGCCACTGCTTTTGACTGGATGCACCGACTCTGGAAGCCAAAGCAGCGATGCTGTGTCCCTTCCGTCCCTCCCAAATATCACTGCCGAAGAAAACCTCCGTGATGAACTTGCACGAACTGAGTTCGCAATCATGACCTCGGCAAACACCATGGATGACTTAGCAACTGAATGTCAAGATTGCGGGCAAATGATGAAGGACACTTCCCAAAGTGCTTCCACACGTCTAGACGTTCTTGGAGGTATGTGGGAGCCATGGGACCCACCGCAAAGCGGGGAGCACTTGCCTTCACCCCCTGAAGTAGCTGATGCGCCAACGACCCCCGCCGCTCTGGTGGGCTATATGTTGCGCAGCGCCGAAAAGCAGCTTGATATCGTCGTTGAAACCGGGCCCGCGCAGGCCGCGCTTTACGCCCAGACTCTTGCCGGCCGAATGGCTTCAGCACGGGTTATTGCTGTTTACTACGGGATAGACACCGCCAGCGCAGTCGAAAATTTCTTGACAAAAGAAATCAAAACAAGCGTCGGAGAGCCATTGGCAGTTAGCGAAACAATGACTCCGAAGGCGCACGAAGACTTACAAGGGACCACAGATGCGGTCCTTGCATTTGACTGTTTAGGCACCGAATCTGGTAGAACAACCCTTGCAGGCACCGACGCATCCCAGTCTTTCTACAATGCAATGCTTGACCGCCAAGACATATTGCTTTCACGACTTGACGATGACCCTCGACCTTTACGCTGTTCAGCGCAGATTCAGTCTCAAGATGGACTGTTTAGTGAGCTGGTTGGAACTGACATAACACTTATTGGCTCTAGTGATCCAATCCTTCGAAACCTTGGACGCAAGTGGCTTGAAGAAGACCTCGAGACCTGGTCGCAGTACGGTACTGTCCCAACTATCACCCCAGGAAGCGACTCTTGATTGCGCAGCCTACTGCTCTGGATCTGATCCAGGGGTCTTATTTATCATCACAATCATCGTTGTAATTCCCATTGCTAGCGAAAGTACCGCGATTGTTAGCAAGAATGCAGTATTAGCTACGCTTGGAAGTTCAAAAAGCAAGCCCGCAATAAAGAACAGAGCAATAGATATGGCAAGCCCCGCCAGCGAGACTCTATGTCCTATCCGCGCCCGTTTGATCCTTGACGTTGGCTCAGTCATGGCAAGTCCTTCTGCTCGTTTTTTCGTCTACCAGAATAAGGCAGTCACAAGACCTTCGAGAAAAACTCTTTAGTTCGGCTCTCAGTTGGGTTATCAATCACATTTGCAGCTGTACCGCGTTCGACGATGACACCTTCATCCATAAAGACCACTTGATCTGCTACTTCCCTAGCGAACCCTACTTCGTGCGTTACCACAACCATCGTCATTCCTGCACTAGCGAGGTCCTTTATTACAGACAAAACTTCACCAACTAACTCTGGATCAAGCGCGGAAGTCGGTTCATCAAACAACATCAAATCCGGTTCCATTGCCAATGCACGTGCTATCGCAACCCGCTGCTGCTGTCCACCTGACAGCTGAGCCGGATAGTGGTCTGCACGGTCCCCCAGACCAACGCGCTCCAATAGCTCAGTTGCCTGAGCTATTGCAGTATTTTTAGACACTTTTTTCACGTTAATCGGTGCTTCAATAACATTTTGTAGCGCAGTTTTATGAGGAAATAGATTGAATCTTTGAAATACCATTCCAATGCGGCTCCGCTGCCTTGCAATAGCCTTATCTGGCAATGTATGCAGTTGGTTGCCACGAAGCTCATACCCCTGAAGTTCTCCCTCAACGAAGATACTTCCAGCGCTTATCTTCTCCAGCTGATTAATACACCGAAGCAGCGTAGATTTTCCTGATCCAGAAGGACCTAACAAGACCGCTACTTCGCTAGGCTTTACCGTGAAATCAATTCCCTTCAGCACGTGCAGATCCCCAAAGAACTTATGCACGCCTTGAACATCCACCATTAGTTCAGTCATCCTGTGCTCCTTCTAAAGAGGGATCAATCGCTGGTGGATCTTGTGCCAGCAGTACTTCTCTTCTTGCGCCCCTCCACGCGGCGCTCTTCCTGTCATCTGAGTTGAAGCCTCGGCCAAAATATGACTCCAAATAATGTTGACCTACCATCAACACTGATGTGATAACCAAATACCATAATGCCGCACAAATCAGTAAAGGAACTGGCACGAATAATTGGTTTCCTTTGGTCGAGGCCGCATAAGTGAGTTCAAGTGTGAACGGTATAGCCGCCACAAGAGAAGTCGTCTTAAGCATCGAAATTGTCTCATTACCTAGCGGAGGAATAATCACTCTCATTGCCTGAGGAAGAACGATACGGCGCATGATTAGGCCCTGGGACATTCCTAATGCTGTTGCGGCCTCCCACTGTCCCTTGTCTACTGAGTTCAAACCTGCGCGAATGATTTCCGCCAAGTATGCGCCCTCATTGAAACCAAGCCCCAGCACCGCCATCCAAAACACGGTTAAAACTTTGGCAGTTTCAAAAGTTATAAACTCAGGTCCAAATGGGATTCCGATCGAAAAATTCGGATAAAGAACTGGTAAGAGAGCCCAAAACACCAGCTGCGTATACACAGGGGTGCCCCGGAAAAACCAAATATAAAACCATGCAACAGACGAAAGAATCGGGTTCTTTGACTGCCTCATCACGGCCATTATAAGTGCTAACAATGTTCCCAATAACATTGACAAAACTGTAAGCAAAAGAGTGTATCCCACACCCACCAAAATGGTCCTCGAAAAGAGCCATTCCCAAACTACTGGCCACTTAAAGTTCGGATTAGTGACAAGACCGTTAACGATCATTGCGGCAATGACCAACACAACAATCGCAGACACCCAGCGCCCTGGCTTCGGAACCGGGCGGGCATGAATCAGGTGAATAGTGTCTTTATCAGGGGACTCAGGCATCAGGCCACTCTCCATTTGGTCACTTCACTACTTATGAAGCCGGATTAATTTCCGCTTTGTCTAATCCAGCGCCTTCAGAACCATAGAAAGAAAGGATTTCAGTCAAATACCCTTCGTCCATAAGATACTGCATTCCTGCTTGCACCGCATTTGTGAGTTCTTCATCGGTTTTAGCGATGGCTATTCCTTGAGGGAGAGACTCAACGACCTCGCCCACTTCCTCGATTTGCCCATCAGTCTGGACTGTTGCCCAACCAACTACAGGCGCATCTGCAAAAGTAGCCGTATATTGTCCGCCGACAACCTTAGTTGTCACGTCACTTTGTAAATCATGTGGCTTGATGTCTATTGGCTCTTTGCCATCTTCCACACATTTTTCTGAGAGCTCATGCACATAATCAAACTGGAACGTGCCTGTTTGAACGCCAATAATCTGCCCACATGGATCTGAGGGATCAAACCCTGAAGGATTTCCTGCTGCCACGCCATAGGAAGACCCAACATTCAAGTAAGAAACCATGTTCACTTCATTGATTCGTTCAGGTGTAATGGTGAACGAGGACGCCCCCACATCGAACTTGGTCCCAAGTGCAGGAATAATGGTGTCGAAGCCTTGTGTAGATGTTGTTCCATCCTCAAGTCCCATTACAAGCGCAAGCGCTTTGATGATGTCAACATCGTATCCAATAGGGATCTGGCCGTCATCAGCCAAAAACTCCCCTGGCGGGTAGTCGGTTGAGGCTGCATTGCGCAAAACACCTGCACTGCTCACGGCCTCAGGAACCAATGCCGCAACTTCGTCTACTTTTGTAAGCTTTGAGAAATCAAAGCCTTCAGCGCCGTCTGTACTTTCTGTGGCACCTGAGGTTGCTGAACCACTCTGATCTCCAGAATCACTGGGATCTGAACATCCAGTTAGACCAAGTGCAAGAATGAGGGCCGGAACTGTAAGAGCTATTTTTCGCATGTCTTCACTTTCCATACGCGAACAATCATGACTAATCATGCATGAATGTGGATAAGTATTCATGCTTGTCTCAAGATTTGACTACCGAGGCCAAAACTAGCCCCAGGCTTGCACCCGAGTATCCACAATCATCTTGCCAAACGGGAATGCAGCCAAAGGAATCATTTTAATATTCACGACGGCACACATTATCCCAATGATTGTAATTGATTGCGCCACAGCAGTCAGCACATGCAAGATCGACAACCACAGGCCCGCAACAAGAAACCACACAAAGTTCATCAGCGCAGACCCGGTTCCCGCCTGCGGTTGACGCACCACCATGCGACCAAAAGGCCACAAAACATATCCAGCCATCCTGAATGAGGCAACGCCTGCCGGAATTGTCACAATCAACACACAAGAAATTATTCCAGCCACCACGTAGCCAAAGAACAACGGAATACCACCAAAAATTACCCAGATAATATTGAGAACAGTCCTCATTTTTCCCCTTTACGGAACACGAAAAATCCAAGCCGGATTCATAAACTTTGACTCGGCGCGTGCCCGCCCAATAGTAATGTCCTCTTCCGATAATCCGCCGCGTTTCGCACCAAAACGACTTTCGAACGTACCTAGAAAGCTATCAATGATGGCCTCACGTGTCATTCCAGTCTGGCTACGCATAGGATCTACCCGTTTCACAGCTGAACGCAGACCTTTATCCCGAATTTTTTCTTTCCCTATCCGCAAGCATTCATTCATCTTCACGGCATCAATGTCATACGCCATGGTCACATGATGAAGAGTGTAGCCATTCGCAAACCGTTTTTGGGCTGCTCCAGCAATTTTTCCATTTTCCGAGGCAATGTCGTTTAGTGGGACATATTTCGCTTTCACACCGACAGTAGCAAGCGCCTCCATAACCCATTCATCCAAGAAAGGATAGGACTGTTCAAACGATAAACCATCTACAAGAGACGTCGGTACAACTAACGAATAGGTGATGCAATTACCGGGTTCCATGAACATGGCACCACCACCTGAGATACGCCGCGAGACCGTAATTCCGTACCGATCAATCCCCTCTTGATTGATTTCATTTTCGTATGACTGAAATGATCCCATGACTATCTGAGGGCTATCCCATTCCCAGAAACGAAGAAATGGCTTTCGTTTTCCACTTGCAACGTCCTCAACCAAAGTCTCATCCAGCGCAACGTTAATAACCGGAGACACAACGGGACCTCGAAAAACTTCAAGATCTAAGTCATCCCAATCTATTGCTTTTCCAAGCGCGCGGCGAACTACTATCCCAATAGCTTCCCGCGTTAGTCCCATCAGCATGTCCGAATCTAACAAAGCGGTGGCTGCAATCTGAGCAATATCGTTGGCAGGTGTATCCACCGGCACTCCAGACAACGCCTCTTCGATTCGCGTAATGGCCTCATCCGGTTCAGCAAAAAAATCCCCAGCAAGGCGGACACTACCAATCGCGCCCTCGTCAACTTCAACGTCAGCTGAAACTAATTTTCCGCCAGGTACTTTATATGTGGCTCGCATGTACCCAATGGTAACGCCGTCACATACTTGCTGGTTTTGTGCGAACACAACTTAGGCTACGGATGAAGCAGCGGTAAAATACACCGAGACTATCCAGGAGAACCAATGCCCAAGCAACTTAGATCAGCTACATCAACCAGCGGTCGAAATATGGCCGGTGCCCGCTCACTATGGAGAGCCACAGGTATGGGAGATGACGACTTCGGAAAGCCCATTATCGCGGTCGTAAACTCCTTCACAGAGTTTGTTCCAGGTCATGTTCATTTGCGGAACATGGGGAAGTTAGTATCTGAAGCCATCGCAGACGCTGGGGGCGTGGCAAAAGAGTTCAATACCATTGCAATTGACGATGGTATTGCAATGGGACATGAAGGAATGCTTTATTCCCTTCCCAGTCGGGAGCTGATTGCCGACTCAGTTGAATACATGGTAAATGCGCATTGCGCCGACGCGATGGTCTGCATTTCTAACTGCGACAAAATCACACCCGGAATGTTGATAGCGGCAATGCGCCTAAACATTCCAGTTGTCTTCGTATCTGGCGGTCCAATGGAAGCGGGAAAGAATATTCCAGCCGACGCAATCGTAGGACCATCAACCATGGGACACGGAAATCTAATTACCGTCATGAATGCAACAGCAAATGACGACGTTTCCGATTCTGAGTTACTAGCGATAGAAAAGGCTGCTTGCCCAACCTGCGGGTCATGCTCTGGCATGTTTACCGCAAACTCTATGAACTGCCTGACTGAAGCCCTTGGACTTTCACTTCCTGGCAACGGTTCAACGTTAGCCACCCACGTTGCAAGAAAAGCATTGTTTGAAAATGCTGGGTCGCTGATAGTTGAGCTTTGTGAAAAGTACTATGGCCAAGATGATGACAGTGTGCTTCCAAAATCGATTGCTAGCCATGACGCTTTCTGGAATGCCATGGCATTGGACATGGCCATGGGTGGATCATCAAACACGGTATTGCATATTCTAGCTATTGCACGCGAGGCCGGAATCGACTTCGACTTAGACGCCATTGGGGAAGTTGGAAAGCAAGTACCGTGTCTGTCAAAAGTGGCTCCTAACCACAACGACTACCACATGGAAGATGTGCATCGCGCTGGTGGGATTCCTGCTTTACTTGGTGAACTAAACCGGGCCGGACTTCTTCGAGGAGGCGTGCGCTCAGTACATTCTGATGACTTAGATTCTTGGCTTGAAAAATGGGATATTAGGAACCCGAAAGCATCTGAAACAGCTAAACAATTATTCCGCGCTGCACCAGGAAATGTTAGGACTACAAAGGCCTTTTCGACCGATAATTTGTGGAATGAACTAGATACGGACGCCGAAAATGGCTGTATTAGGGATGTCCAACACGCATACACTTCATCAGGCGGTTTGACTGTTTTGCGCGGGAACCTTGCAGAAGATGGCGCAATTATAAAGTCTGCCGGCGTCGATCCCTCTTTGTTTAGGTTCATTGGCAAAGCCAAGGTGATGGAATCCCAGGAAGAAGCCATTGAGCGAATCTTGGACAAAACCGTTGAAGCAGGCGACGTTGTTGTCATTAGGTATGAGGGTCCAGCTGGTGGTCCTGGCATGCAGGAAATGCTCTACCCAACATCTTTCCTGAAAGGCCGTGGTTTGGGAGCAAAATGTGCCCTCATTACCGATGGCCGTTTTTCCGGCGGAACTTCTGGCATTTCTGTTGGCCACGTATCACCTGAAGCCGCAGCTGGCGGGACAATTGGTCTAATCGAAGACGGCGATGAGATTTTGATCGACGTCAATGAAGGACGCTTAGAACTCTTGGTTGATGAGCAGACT
>DAIOFF010000044.1:0-14693 GCA_036745855.1 Scrofimicrobium sp.
AAGTCCTGGTAGGCTAACAGGGTTGCTGAAGATTTGGTTGTCGTGAGTCTTTTCCTGCGGATAGTCAATATGTAGTCGGTGCAACAGGGTACTTGTTCGGAATCTGTTTGATTCGCATTCGGTTCCCCTACAGCAGATCGTGGAGGTTTTTGTGGTGTCTTCCCCTGGGCAAAAAGATAGGGATGCGGGGACTATACGCTCAGTTCTTCGGGCGTTGGATGTCCTGGAAGTCCTTGCTGATAGTGGTGCGTCGAGTTCGATTTCGGAGCTGTCAGAGGCAACTGGGATTCCAGGTCCAACAGTATTTCGTCTTTTGAACACATTGCTAACTAGAGGTTACGCAATCAAAACTTCTAAACGTGAATATACGATTGGCCCAGCATTCTTTGCATTCAGTGCTTCAGCAGGCTTCAGCCTTGGTAGCGCCATGAACGACATTTTAAAAACTCTGGTTGAAGAGACTAACGAATCTGCATCTGTGGCAATGCGTGAACGTGAGAGCGCGCTTTATGTGAGTCATAAGCCGTCCCCGCAGGCCATGCGTCTATTTACGACTGTCGGCAATAGGGTTCCACTACATGCTACGGGTGTGGGTAAGGCTCTAATGGCGGCCATGCCAGACAATGAACTTGGGCAGCTGCTTCCCACTTTGAAGTATGTAAAGTTTACTGACAATACACTTGGAAGTGCAGAAGAGCTTCACTCTGAAATTGAGCATATTCGTGTTCGGGGTTTTGCCTACGACAATGAAGAGCAGGAAATTGGGGTTCGGTGTGCGGCAATGGCAGTGCCAACGACTCCGGGGTTTGCCATTTCTATTTCGGGACCTCCCTCAAGAATGAGCGATGCTGTCATAAACGATGTCGCATTGCCTGCTTTGAGAAAAGCAGTTACGTCCCTTACTAACCTGCTTGAAAGCAAATAGATCTGGTTCCGATTTTTCAAACTGTATTTCGCCAATCAAACTTTTGGTGAAGCGTGCTGTCGGTCATGTGGGGGCGGGGGAATCAGGAGTAGTTGGTCTTTACTTGTGCCCATTGACCATGAGTTGTACTCATTGGGGGTGTCTGCGGCAGACATAAGCCGCAGTTAATAGGTGCAACTCGTGACTGTGTGGGGCTGCTTGGCCTGAAAGGTTCCAGGTTGGTGTGGGGTTGGCTGCCTACACGGAATTTGTTTCCATTACACTGTTCTTATTTATAATGTGATGGACAGCACTTGAATGAAAATCAAGGAAAATCCACATTTGCGCAGAGTCCATGCACGTAAGAGCAGGTTTCGATGTGTGTTATGGGCCTTGACATTAGGCACTGATCTGATAATGTGTTCAATGTGCGGAACAAAGATTTCACACAATGAAACGGCTCGCGCAACGGCGTGCATGGACGAAACAGGTCCAGAGAGCAGCTGCTTTCATGGTTTGTTCCTCACGAACACTCGTTGATACTGCGTCAAAGAAAGGATGCCAAATGGCAAGAAATCTTGTCGTAGCGGTCGGTGGAAATGCACTGATCAAGGACAACAATAATGTGTCCACTGATGGCCAAGAGATAAGTGTTGCAGAAACATGCGATTCGTTGGTGGCGCTGATCAAGGCGGGGTATGGGCTGGTAGTTACCCACGGCAATGGGCCCCAGGTTGGTTTCCTACTTCGCCGCGTGGAGCTTGCGGCGCATGAGCTTCCAAGCATCCCCCTGGACATTCTAGGTGCTGATACTCAGGGCGCTACCGGATATATGTTCGTCAGGGAACTGAATGGCAGGCTGATTGAAAGCGGCACAGGCCGAAAAGCAGTCGCAATGGTGACACAAAGCGTCGTTGACAAGGCAGACCCAGCTTTCCAAAATCCAACCAAACCAATCGGCTCCTTTATGACAGAGGCGGAAGCCAAACAACATAAAGAAGACGACGGTTGGGCTGTAGTAAGCGATTCGGGTCGTGGCTGGCGCCGCGTTGTCCCATCGCCTCAGCCAAAAGAAATTGTTGAGGCCGACGCTATCAGTGAACTCATTGGTAACGGTTATGTGGTTGTGGCTGGTGGCGGTGGCGGTATTCCCGTTGCGCGTGAAGGCAAAGGCTTAGTTGGTATTGAAGCCGTCATAGACAAAGATCTTGCATCTGCATTGCTGGCAAACCAGTTGGGCGTTGAAGATTACGTCATTTGCACCGCCGTTGAACAGGTATACGTGAACTTCGGTAAGCCAGATCAAAAAGCGTTGGATTGCATCACGGTTGACGACGCCAAAGGATACCTTGCAGAAGGACAATTTGGTGTTGGGTCAATGGAGCCCAAGGTTCGCGCAGCAATCGAGTTCCTAGAAAATGGTGGCAAACGGGTCATCATCACCTCGCTAGAAAAGATGTTAGATGCCCTAGATGGGAAAGCGGGCACAACCATCACGAACTAATGAGCCGCGCGGCTCTGATACAGACAAGCAACTAAAGGAGGAATCGTGAGTAAACCAAAAACGCTCGTGATTCGCGCGAAGCGGGCAATTTTCCCTGATGGGCAGCGCAGTGCAACTGTAGTCGTTGAAGACGGAAAAATCACTGATATTGGTGTCCTTGATTTGGATGTGAATGGCGACGAAGAAATAGTCATAGAAGACGACAAGATTCTGCTTCCAGGTTTGGTGGATTCCCATGTTCATGTCAATGAGCCGGGTCGTACCGCTTGGGAAGGGTACCGAAGTGCGACATTGGCCGCAGGGAAAGGCGGAATTACTGCCATTTTAGATATGCCGCTAAACTCCAGTCCGCCCACCACTACATTGGAAAACTTGAACCTCAAACGTGAAGCGTCGAAAGGTAAGCTCTCGGTTGACGTGGGGTTCTGGGGTGGGGCTGTGCCAGGCAATATTGGTGACCTTCCGCCACTTTGGAATGAAGGGGTTTTTGGTTTCAAATGCTTTACTGCCCATTCGGGAATAGATGAGTACGGTTCCCTAAACTATGAGGAAATCTTGCGGGACATGAAAGAGCTAGCCCAAATTGATGGGCTACTAATTGTCCATGCTGAAGATCCAGCAGTGCTAAACGATGCACCACAAAAGGGTGGCCAAGCGTACTCCAACTATTTGGCTTCGCGTCCCAAGGAAGCCGAAAACAAAGCAATAGAACAAGTCATCGACGCTGCAAAGGCAACGGGTGCAAGGGTTCATATCCTTCACCTCGCAAGCGCGGAAGCTCTACCGATGATCAAGAAAGCAAAAGAAGAAGGCGTGAGACTGACGGTAGAAACCTGTCCTCACTACTTGACTTTTGCTTCAGAGGATATTCCAGATGGTGCCACCGAATACAAGTGTGCTCCACCATTGCGTGAAGAAGAAAACCGCCGTGCCTTATGGGCGGGGTTGATGGATGGGACTATTGACCATATTGGTTCTGACCATTCGCCTTGCGTAGTCGAACTGAAGAATAAAGACACCGGAGACTTCGGGACTGCCTGGGGTGGGGTCGCATCAGTTCAACTTGGGCTTCCAGCAGTCTGGACTGCCGGGGAAGAATTCGGAGTCACGCTCACAGATATTTGCCGTTGGCTAGGTGAAGCACCCGCACGGAACTTCCATATTCCAGGTAAGGGCAGCATCGCTGTGGGCAACGACGCGGACTTTGCGATTCTGGACCCGGAAGAAACCTTCGTGGTTGATGTCGAGGCCTTGGAGCACAAGAACAAAATCTCCCCATATCACGGTCGCACATTGCGCGGCGTTGTCACTGACACGATTCTTCGCGGCAACAAAGTCACAGAAGATTCACTTATGGGGCAGATCCTTACCAGAGAAATCTAGTTTCAAGTTAATAAGTAAAAGCGAAAATAAACCCTATTTGGAGGTAACTAGTGTCCGAACATATGCGTTCACTTCGAGGAATGATTGATGAAGTTGGCCATGTAGGCAAAAGCTTCATTTCGATTGGCGATATGACCAATGACCAATTGCTCTCATTGTTTGAGTTGGCCAAACAACTTGAGGTTTTCAACCGTTCAAAGGTCAACCTGTTTGACGACCGTATGATGGCGTTGCTTTTCTTCCAGCCATCAACCCGCACCCGGATGAGTTTCCAAACCGCCATGGAGCGGATGGGCGGAAATGTGATTGTCGAGGCCAACCCGAAGGTTACCTCGTCCGTCGCCAAAGAAGAAAGCATCGAAGATACTATTCGTTGCATTTCTCAGTACGCTAACCTGATCGTTTTGCGTCACTATGACGAAGATGAAGCGCGTAGAGGGGCTGCGGCAGCAGAGGTTCCAGTAATCAACGGCGGTTGGGGTCACTGGGAGCACCCAACGCAGGCGTTGCTTGACCTTTACACTTTGTGGCGTCGCTTCGGAAAGATTGAAGGCATGGACGTGGCGGTTGTTTCGCCTGACATGATTGAGGCGCGTACTGGGCATTCGATGGCATACGGCTTGGCACGTCTTGGCGCTAACGTCACTATTTGTTCAGACTCTGATCGTCGCACTCCAGAACACGTTGTGAGTAAGATTCGTGATCTTGGTGTTGACTTCAAGGAAGAGTTCGATTTCGATCAGGACAGCTTCAACAAGTTTGTTGGAACCCAGGACTACATTTACTTGCCTGGCTGTTCAGCGCCGGCAGGTGCGGCAGCTGAAGAGTTCAAGACTCTGATGGATCGTTACATGGTTCGTTATGAGACCCTCACTGAAGCAGCTGACAAGGGCAAGATGATCTACGTAACCCACACGCTGCCGCGTCGTGCAGGCGAGATGGACCTGCGGATCGACAACTCACCACACCAGTTGTACTTCCGTGCAATTCTTCAGTCCGTTTCCATCCGCATGGCTCTTCTTGCCAGCATTTTGGGACTCTGAGCCAAAAACGTCCAGTAAACAGAAAGGTAAATATCAATGACAATGCTAGAAATCACCGCAGGCGGATTCACATTCAAAGCCAAATACAATGAGGAAGAAGCGCCTAAGACTGTCGCAGCATTCCGTAAGCATCTTTTGGGCCTTGAATCCAAGATTATCCACGTGAGGTGGTCAGGGCAGGCTGGCTGGATCCCATTTGGTGACCTTGACCTAGGTCTAGACCCTGAAAATGGCACATGCTACCCGCACCCAGGTGAGGTAGTTATCTACCCTGGTGGCGTTTCAGAAACTGAACTCCTAATCGCCTATGGCTACGTAAACTTCGCCTCTAAGGCAGGACAGTTGGCCGGAAACCATTTCGCCACGATCGTGGAAGGAAATGAAAACCTGACAGCCCTTGGCGAGAAGTTCCTTTGGGAAGGCGCTCAGACCATCACATTCCGGGAAGTCTGAGGGCTACTTCGGTTTTGAGTCATAAGTAAGCAATCGGGATGATCAGGAGGCACTTGGATGCTAACCGACGAAGACAAAAATGAACTAAAAGACCTTGCAAAAGAATGTCGTCGTGACATAGTTCGGATGACACACAAGGCAGGAAGTGGACACCCAGCAGGTTCCCTTTCGGCAATAGACGCCTTGTTAGTGTTGTACATGCATCATTTGAGAGTGCGTCCTGATCAACCTGGTTGGGCAGATCGAGACATGTTTTTCCTTTCCAAAGGGCATTGCACGCCAGCATATTATTCGGCCATGGCAAGCCGCGGGTATTTTCCACGCGAAGAGTTAATGACGTTCCGTGAGTTAGGGACACGTTTACAGGGGCATCCGTCAAATGCGCACCTGCCCGGTGTGGATATTTCTTCTGGATCACTTGGACAGGGATTGTCGGTCTGTAATGGGGCGGCGCTTGCTGCCAAACTTGACGGGCGGGATTCGCGTTTTTACGTGATGCTTGGTGACGGAGAAATCCAAGAAGGCCAGGTGTGGGAAGCAGCGATGACTGCGGCAGCCCGGAATCTTGACAACGTGTGCGCTCTGCTTGACCAGAATGATATTCAACTAGATGGCCCCGTTGACTCAGTGAAGTCTCTTGGGGATGTTGCTGCAAAGTGGACGGCATTTGGTTGGAATGTAATCCAAGTAGACGGGCACTCATTTTCTGAAGTGGATGATGCGCTCACAACCGCTGCAAAAACCACAGGGAAACCGACCATCATTATCCTTCATACCGTGAAGGGCAAAGGGGTTTCTTTCATGGAAAATACCGCCAAATTCCACGGACTTGCACCGACCGATGAGGAACTAAAGATTGCGCTGGAGGAACTGCGATGACTGAAAAGATTGCACCCAGAGAGGGATATGCGGAAGCTCTTTTAGAGATTGGCGAGGCCAATGAGGCGGTGGTGGTTCTAGACGGGGACTGCGCGAAAGCGAATTTCACCGACCGGTTTGGCCGCGCGTACCCTGAGCGTTTCTTCAACATCGGTATTGCAGAGTGTGACATCGTTGGAACCAGTGCAGGTCTGGCACTTGGCGGCAAAAAACCTTTTGCTAATGCCTACGCGAACTTCCTGACTGGCCGCGGCTTTGACCAAGTGCGCGTGTCAGTTGCATATTCAGAGCTACCAGTCACGATTGTTGGACACAACGCTGGAACTAGTGCAGCTCAAGAAGGTGCAACGCACTTGCCCCTTGAAGACATTGGACTCATGAGGGCAATCCCTAACATGACCGTCATTGTGCCTGTTGACGCGGTTGAGATGCGAAAGGCTGTGCACGCACTCGCTGACTTTGATGGGCCAGCATACTTGCGGGTTGGAAAACTTCCCGTTGATGTCATAACTGATGAAGATACCCCATTTGAAATCGGTAAAGCCGTCGAATGCAGGACCGGTAATGACATTACTTTTGTCAGCACAGGAAATGTTCTTTCCGAAGTACTAAAAGCTGCCGACATTTTGAAAGAAGAAGGAATAACATCCGACATTCTTCATATTCATACGGTGAAGCCAATTGACGCTGAAGCAATTGTGGCCTCGGCAAACAAAACGGGCACTGTGGTGACCGTCGAAGAACACTCCATAATAAACGGTTTAGGTTCAGCCGTTGCCGAAGTATTGGGCGAAAAGTGTCCAGTCCCAATGGTGCGCGTAGGTACACGCGACGTATTCGGTCTTTCAGGAACCATGGATGAGCTCTTCGACTATTTGGGTCTTCGGGCCAAAAATATAGTCGAAGCGGGCAAGGAAGCGCTAGCGCGCAAATAGCCTCGCAAAAATAACAAATTAGGAAGCAAATAATAGGAGCCTCGTAAAATGAAGGTATCACTCCATGACTACATGAAAGTGGGAATCGTCCACTTTATGGCATATCCATCCACCATTGGCGGGGATGGGCCAGTCTCTGACACTGTCGCAGAAATTGTGAATGATGATTTCTTTGATGCAATCGAACTCACGCGAATAAACGACGAAAAAGAGAAAGAACGGGTCAAGACACTTCTGGCCTCATCAGGTGTGGCTATAGGTTTCGGTGCTCAACCGATGCTGTTACGGGGCAAACTAAACCTGAACTCTTTTGATGAAGCAGAACGCCAAGAAGCCGTAGAAACAATGAAAACGGCAGTTGACATGGCATATGAGGTCGGCGCGGGTAAGCTGGGTTTCCTATCAGGACGCCGCCCCGAAGACCCCAAGCGTGTTGATGAGGCACTTCAACTGTTGACCGACTCCATCATCACAATTGGTAGGTACGCAAAATCAAAAGGCGATTTAGTTCTGTCTTTAGAAACCTTTGATGATTCCACCGACAAATGCGCCCTTGCTGGAACAAACAAACTGTCTGTTGAGATCGCGAAAGAAGTTCGACGCGCCATTAGCGACTTCGGACTAATGGTTGACCTCAGTCACCTTCCCATGCAAGGAGAGACAGTTCGTGAGGCGCTCAGCGTTACCGAAGAGTACATAAACCATGCTCACATCGGGTCTTGTGTGGTTCGTGACGTGAACGATCCCGCTTATGGCGACAAGCACCCACGTTTTGGCTACCCGGGCGGAGAAAGCGGAGTAGCAGAAATACGGGAATTCCTTGCCGGACTACTTGACATCGGTTACCTCCAAGAGAACGCCCCCGAACGAAACATTGTTGCCTTTGAGGTATTCCCAATTGGCAATGAAGAATCACGTCCAATTGTTGCCGAGGCCAAACGGTATTTGCGTGAAGCCTGGAGAACTCTCTAGATGCCCTCGGAAAAAATCCGTATAAATATAAAGGAACGGAGCAACCATGCCACGCATGCGTTCGGTTGACGCAATCGTCCAAATTCTTGAAAAAGAGGGGGCAACCCAAGCTTTCGGGGTTCCAGGGGCGGCAATAAATCCACTTTACTCAGCGATGGAACGGCACGGCGGAATCCGCCACGTGCTGGCCCGCCATGTTGAAGGCGCTGTGCATATGGCCGAAGGGTTCACCAGGGTAAAACCGGGGAACATCGGTGTGTGTATTGGCACTTCTGGGCCTGGCGGAACTGACATGATCACGGGAATGTACTCAGCAAGTGCTGACTCAACCCCAATTCTGTGCATCACAGGCCAGGCCGCAGTGCCAATGCTAAACAAAGAAGAGTTTCAAGGAGTTGATATCTCTTCCGTGGCCGCGCCTGTAACGAAGATGGCGGTCACGATTCTTGAGGCAGCTCAAGTTCCAGGGACAATGGCCAAAGCTTTCCAGACCATGCGCTCTGGCCGTCCAGGATCAGTGCTGGTTGACCTGCCATTTGACGTGCAGGTAGCTGAAATTGATTTTGATATCAATGCTTATGAGCCACTTCCTGTGGACAAGCCAAAGATGAGCCGGTACCAAGCCGACCACATCTTAGACATGCTTGATGAAGCAGAGCACCCGATCTTACTTGCTGGCGGCGGCGTTATTAGCGCCGATGCGACAGCGCAGTTTGTGGAGTTAGCTGAGTACCTGGGTGTACCGGTTATTTCAACGCTGATGGGTTGGGGCACTATCCCTGATGATCACCTGCTTGCGCAAGGCATGGCAGGAATCCAAACTTCCCAGCGGTACTCGAACGAAACCTTCCTTGCTTCCGACCTGGTTATCGGCATCGGGAACCGCTGGGCGGCCCGCCACACGGGAGCCCTTCCCGTTTACCGTGAAGGCCGCAAATTTGTTCACGTCGATATTGAACCAACCCAGATTGGACGGGTTTTCCCACCCGATTTTTGGTCGGTCTCGGATGCGAAAGCTGCGGTGGAAGCACTTTTTGAAGCCGCCAAGGCTCGCTATGAGAATCCACTTGGCCGGTATAGCAAGTGGGTTGATGAGTGCAATGCGCGCCGGAAGACTCTGCTTCGGAAAACCCATTTCGACAATGTACCCATGAAGCCTCAGCGTGTTTATGAGGAAATGTGCCGCGTATTCGGGCCAGAAACAAGGTACGTGACCACCATTGGGCTATCGCAGATCGCAGCAGCCCAGATGCTTCATGTTTACAAGCCGAATCATTGGATCAATGCTGGCCAAGCTGGTCCTTTGGGTTGGACGATTCCAGCGGCTCTTGGTGCGGTTACGGCAGATCCCGCGACGCCTGTGGTTGCCTTGTCTGGTGACTATGATTTCGAGTTCTTGATTGAAGAACTTGCTGTCGGAGCCCACTTTGAGATCCCTTATGTGCATGTGGTTGTAAACAATGCGTACTTGGGTCTTATTCGCCAAAGTCAACGAAACTTCGACATGGACTACCAAGTTCAGTTGTCTTTCAAGAATCAAAATTCGCCTGAAACTGATGGCTACGGTGTTGACCACGTGAAAGTGGTTGAAGGCCTTGGGTGCAAAGCCATTAGGGTGCGTGAGCCGGAAGCACTAGAAGGAGCACTTCGGGAAGCGCAAGAAATGGCCAAGACATTCCGTTGTCCTGTGGTTGTTGAAGTAATCCTTGAACGTGTAACGAATATTTCGATGGGGGGAGCTTTGAACGCTGTTACTGAGTTCGAAGAAATCGCCACCGACCCGGCAGTCGATGCGCCAATGGCAGTTGGACATCGACTTGGCGACTAAGTCGCTTGTTCGAACTGGCCGTTCCTAGTGGCCATTCGACTTTCTTGAAGGTGGCGGCAAGGCTCTGAACTTGTCGCCACCTCCGAAAGTCTGTTGTTTCTTTGAGGCTTTCGGATCCTTATCTCAAACTAACCTTATTTCGGTGTCCCATTTTTGTGGCCCGTCCTAAAACAAAGACGTTAGGAAACAAAATGCGATGTGAAGACGTATCGCACGAAACACTCAAAGCGCAAGACCCTGATGGGCGTCTTTTTAACGAAGACTTGGCGCCTGCCCTTCCAGAGCAACGTGAGTGGTCAACGTACAGCCTTTTTTCCTTGTGGATGAATGATGCTCATAATGCCTCAAACTACACGTTTGCGGCAGGCCTATTTATTGGTACGGGTGCCATTTTAGGTATGACACCACTGGCCATTGTCATCGGCATTCTTATTGCGACCGTGATTATTTTCGGCGCATGTTGCATCTCTGGCTTCATGGGTTACGAAACTGGCGCACCCTACCCGGTCGTCTCTCGCGTCACGTGGGGTGTTTGGGGAGCGAACTTCCCAGCAATGGTTCGCGGCATTGTCGCAATTGCGTGGTACGGAATCCAAACCTACTTGGCATCCATTGCGCTTGAGTTGATCATTGCCCGCTTTGTGCCAGGATTTTTATCGATGGGTGGCGAGTTCCTGGGGCTGCGAGCATCAGGGTGGATTGCATTCCTTGTTCTTTCCGGTATTCAGCTGATTATTGTTTGGCGCGGCATGGAAGCTGTGCGTCACTTCCAAGGTTGGGCTGGCCCCATAATCTGGGTAGTGATGATCGGGCTTGGCGCTTGGATGCTTTACCAGGCTGATTGGCACTTTGCTTGGACGGTAAATGCGGCAGGTGAAACACCAGATGCCGGCACGCAGTTTTACCAGATTATGGTTGCAGTAGGGCTAACGGTCGGAACCCTGGCAACGCTCATGTTGAACTTCGCTGACTTTGCACGTTATGCACCAAACAAGAAGGCTGTCGTTGTGGGTAACGTTTTGGGCCTGCCTCTTAACTGGACAGCTTTCGCTATTACTTCCGTCCTTTGTTCTGCAACTGCGCTGACAGTTTATGGCAAAGCTTTCGAGGACCCAGGCGACTTGCTGGAAAGAATCGAAAATGACCCTGTATTTTTCGTAGTCTCCCTGGCATTTGTTGCAGCCACCGTCGGCGTTAATATTGTTGCAAACTTCGTTTCGGCCGCATTTGACCTTGCGAACCTGAACCCGAAGAAGATTTCCTTCAGGATCGGCGGACTTGTTGCAGTTATTGCTTCGATTGTTGTTACACCTTGGAATCTTTATGGCAGCCCTGCAGCAATCACCTACTTCCTAGGTTCCCTTGGGGCGTTACTTGGCCCATTCTTTGGAATTTTGGTTCTGGATTACTACTATTACAAGCGTTCTAGAGTTGATTTAAAGGCACTATATTCGCCCGAAAACTCAGGCCGTTATTACTACACAAAGGGATGGAATATGAATGCAGTAATAGCGTTTATTCCATCTGCTGTTATCGCTTTGTGTATTGCACTATTGCCGGTGGCTCCTTTGCAGGCGATTGCACCCTTCTCATGGTTTGTCGCGGCACCTCTAGGTGCTCTGTGCTACTTCATCGTCATGTCTGTGCGGAAACCCGCAGACATCGTGAAGGCAAACGCGTGAGTTATCGTTTTGCCAAAGACCTGGTAAAGCACAACTAAAAGTCACCACGCCCTAAGCCGAAAGGAAAACAATGTCCACATTAGACGAACTTTTAGCAGGATTTCCGCCTCCTTTAGAGGTGTCAACGAAAGACGTTCAGCGGGCAATTTCGAAGGCTGAGGGCGTGGTACTTGTCGTCCTAGATGATGATCCAACCGGGACCCAGTCGGTCGCCGACCTGCCAGTCCTTACTGCGTGGGAGGAAGAAGACTTCCAGTGGGCATTCCTTGAAAAGAAGCCTGCAGTTTATGTCATGACGAACTCCAGGTCCCTTGACCCGGCTGCGGCTAGTGCCGTTACCGCTGAAGTAGTGCGGGCCGCCTGGGATGTTGCTTCCCGCATGAACCTGAATCCAGTGTTTGTGTCGCGGTCGGATTCCACACTGCGGGGCCATTTTCCACTTGAAACTGATGTGATTGCGGAGGTGCTAGCAGAGAAGGGCCAAAATGTTGATGGCGTCATTTTGATACCAGCGTTTGGTGAGGCCGGACGGGTAACGGTTGATGGAGTCCACTATGCGCGGGTCAAGGATGAATACCTTCCTGCTGGTGAAACTGAGTTTGCGAAGGATGCAACATTTGGTTATGAGGCATCCCGGCTGGCAGATTGGGTCGAAGAGAAGACGAATGGTCGGGTCCCAAGCGCGGACGTCGTGTCAGTTAATTTGGCCGCACTTCGTACCAATCCAGGCACCGTTTTAGAGTCACTTTTGGCCCTACGCAGTGGGCAGATTTTTACTTCTGACATTGTGACCGAAACAGATTTGCGGGCGCTGTCAGTTTGCTTGTTGGAAGCGCAATCACTGGGGCAACGATTTATCTACCGTGTTGGCCCGCCATTTGTGCGCGCATTTATTGGTCAAGAACAGCGGATCCCGTTGACTGTTGAAGACGTTGATAATGCGCGGCGCGCAGCAGGTTCTAACGGTGCCCTTCCTGGGCGTGAGCCCACTACAGGTGGACTGGTGGTTGTCGGTTCTCACGTAAACCTAACGACTCGTCAACTGACGCACCTGACCGAGCACGTAGCTGCCTGTCGACTGGAAGTTGACGTGAGTAAAGTGATTGGTGGCGGCGATGTTGATGCGTATATTGACACCCTTGTTGACCAAGCCGTGAAAGCCCTTGGTGAAGAAACGGTAATAGTACAAACTTCCAGGACCCTAATAAAGGGGGCTAGTGGTGACGAATCTTTGGATATTTCACGCAGGGTATCAGAAGCCGTAGTTTCTATAGTGAAAAAGATCCTTACTCAAGTTACACCCCGTTTCGTTCTTGCTAAAGGTGGGATAACTTCTTCCGATGTGGCATCAAAGGGACTTCAAATCCGTCACGCAAAAGTAATTGGCCCCATGTTGCCTGGAATAGTCTCACTTTGGATGGCTCAAGACGGTCCAGCGCAGGGCGTACCGTACATAGTCTTTGCAGGCAATGTGGGTGATGAATCATCGTTAACCGAGGTTGCTAAGACTCTGCAGTCTTCAAATGCCCCAAGTAATGTTTAGAAAGAATCGATTAAGAAATGAAAATCCTAGTTGTAAATGTAAATACAACAGCTTCAATGACAAAAAGTATTGGTGATGCCGCCAGAAGTGTGGCAAATCCTGGAACGGAAATCATCGAGCTGACTCCAAGTATTGGCGCTGATTCAGTCGAAGGGAACTTTGAAAGCTTCCTAGCTGCCGTTGCAGTGATGGATGCCGTGCAACAATATGACGGCCCATTTGACGCAGTGATTCAAGCTGGTTTTGGAGAGCACGGAAAAGAGGGGCTTCAAGAGCTGCTTGACGTGCCTGTTATTGACATAACCGATGCTGCGGCTCACCTTGCCTACCTGCTTGGATTCCGGTATTCCGTTGTCACAACATTAGACCGCACTGTGCCCCTCATTGAAGAAAGGCTCAGCGCTTTTGGGCTAATGGAGCACTGTGCGTCGCTGCGTTCCAGTGATCTAGGGGTTCTTGAGCTGGAAGATGAAGAACTGGCCAAAAAGGCAATCACAGATGAAGCGCGAAAAGCCATCAATGAAGATAAGGCTGAAGTGATTGTTCTGGGTTGCGGTGGCATGGCAGGGCTTGACGAGCATGTTTCTAAAGAACTTGGCGTACCTGTAGTTGATGGCGTGACAGCGGCAGTTAAACTGGCGGAATCTTTGGTTTGCCTGGGACTGTCGACTTCGAAGGTGCGGACTTATGCCCCGCCTCGACAAAAGAAAATCATCGGTTGGCCGCTTTCCTAGAGTCTATTTTCTAAGTCTTGTAGCCAAGAATGGCCTGAAACATAATGGCAGAAGAAAAGGCCAATTCTTGGCTACAAGAATGAGAATGGTACGCAACGGGGCGGCATTTGGGTTCCTAGCCAATAGTGAAACATTCAAGCTATTTTGACCGAGGCATATTAAAGTTGGGTGGTGGCCTTAGAGAAACGTCAAAGAAAGGAAGCCATGGAAGCTGAACCAAATTTTGAGGTAGATTCCATGGTTCCCATTGTTGTTATGGGGGTTTCAGGGTGCGGCAAAACCACGTTCGGCGTGGAACTTGCCAAAGCGCTGGGGTACAAGTTCGTCGACGCGGATGACCTTCACCCCGCACAGAACGTTGCCAAAATGGAAAGCGGACGGCCACTTACTGACAGTGATCGAAAGCCCTGGTTAGATGCAGTTGCCGAGGCGATGCGGCAGCCCAGAACCGTCATGGCATGTTCGGCACTCAAACGCGCATACCGCGATCAATTGCGTAAAGGCGCTGGTCGAACTTTTTTTGTGCATTTAACTGGAGACCCAGCTGTGCTTGCTGAGCGCATTGGTGCGCGAAAAGATCACTTTATGCCCGCCAGTTTGCTCACTTCGCAACTAGAAACCCTTGAGCCTCTAAGTACGGACGAAGACGGCGTTGATGTGGATATAGAACTGCCCGTCAACCAAAAAGTACAACGCGTAATAGGTGCATTAGCTTAAAAGCTCGGGGAAGTGGGTTGCTTGCGCCCCACCCTTAGAAGCATGACGGTACTATTTTTCTATGGGACCCGCATTTCTAGCGCCCGCCAGTGACTTAGCGAAGATAGCGCCTCGTG
>DAIOFF010000045.1:0-14519 GCA_036745855.1 Scrofimicrobium sp.
CCGCCGCCAAATGCAGCAAAACCGAGAACGCCCCTGGACACCTACAAAGAGGGACCGGTCGGTGTCCCCAGCATTGATGCTTTATGCTGCCACTGCTTTGTCTGCTTCACAGGGCGCGGCGCGCGATGTCACAAAGGTTTTGTGAGTGGAACAGCTGATCGGCGCACCAAGAAATTATGCTTGGGGGTCTACCAAAAGTATCCCCGCTTTCCTTGGGATACCTGCAAGCGATGAGCCTGTTGCCGAGTTATGGTTTGGCACCCACCCCACGGCGCCAAGCCATGTCAAGCCTCTAGATTTCTCCGGTGATGATTCCAGCGATGATTCCTGCGCACAGGCATCCGAGGACGAGTCTCTTGGGAAAATGATTGCTGACAATCCTGCTTCCACGCTTGGACCATCGGCCCAATATGCTTTTGGTGACAGACTTCCATATCTGATGAAGTTGATTGCCCCAACTGCCCCGCTTTCACTTCAAGTGCACCCCAACAAGGAGCAAGCTGAAGCAGGTTTCCAAGCTGAAGAGAAGGCATCTATCCCACTGAAATCGTCTGACCGGGTTTACGTGGATTCAGGGCATAAACCTGAACTTCTTTACGCGATTACAGAGTTTCGGGCGTTTGCGGGTTTCGCTGTTAGACGTAAAACTCGGGCATTGCTTGAAGGTTTAGACACGCAACTGGCCATCAAGCTCTCACGGAGAATCGCGCTCGGCCGAGGCATGCGTCCACTGGTCAGTTGGCTGCTTGATGACCGCGATGGCCCAGAAGTTGAACAAGTTATAGATTTCACTGACGCATGCCAAATGCGGGTTGGCTCTGGGATGTCCCCGGCTCCGCTACTGGATACCATGGTGTCTGATCTGGGCAAACATTGGCCGGGCGACCCAGCAGCCGTGGTGGCGTTCCTCATGAACCCAGTTGTTCTTCAACCCGGAGAGGCACTTTATTTGCATCCAGGGACCTTGCACTCATATCAGTCAGGTTTGGGACTTGAAGTTATGGCTAGTTCTGACAATGTAGTTCGCGCAGGTCTAACCAAGAAGCATGTTGATCGAGGTCAACTACTTGCTTTGGGAAGTTTTGATGCGCATCCGCCACTGCGAATAGCGCCAGAGAAACCCAATGAGCACACCCTAAGGTTCAGTGCGCCGGTGGAGGATTTCGAGCTTAGTGTCTGGAGTAGTGATGGTGAGGGCGGACCTCTTATGGGGACTGGTCCAAGGACTTTATTGTGTCTGCAAGGAAAAGTGAATGTTGCATGCCAAAAACAAGGATTCGATCTTGAACGTGGCCAATGCCTTTTCGTATCTGACATAGACGGGCCTCTTGTTATCTCAGGTAACGGGCAAGTAGCCCAGTGCAGTGTTCCCTAAATCGGTGAGCTTTTAGTTTGAAAGTGGGCTCTCCCAAGTGAAGGGCCCACTTTCATTACATCGATTCTTGGATTATGTTCACTACTTCGCTTAGCTCAAGTTTGATCGGATTCCCAGCCATGCTGGAAGCCACAAGAGCCTGCGACGCCGCCAGATCGATCTGTGACTGCTTCATCCCCATTTCTCCCAGTGAAGAAACATTCAGCATCTCTACAGTTTCAACTAGCCAGGCTATTCCTTCCTCAATAGTTGCCTTGGGGTTTCCTGTTAGCAGCTGCATTGCCTGTCGATATGCTGATAAAGCAGGTGAGTTGGGATCGCGTTTCCCAAGGGCACGAATGTTCATTCGGGTACATGCCACTAACACTGCAGCGCAGACCATTCCATGAGGTGCGCCGAGCATTCCTCCCAAAGGGGCTGCCAATGCGTGAACAGATCCGAGTTTTGCATTCGCAAGCGCCATGCCTCCAAGCAGAGAACAGAAACTCATGTCGACCCGTGCGTCAATATTTTGTCCATCAGTAAAAGCAGTGCGCAGGCTTTGGCCGGCCCTTTTCAATCCCTCCGCGGCCAGGATGTTTGTTAGTTCGTTTGCTTTGCATGAGGTGAAAGGTTCTAGACACTGGGTCAACGCGTCTAACCCAGAAGATGCAGTGACTGTGCTTGGACAAGACACAGTCAACTTTGGATCTATTAGCGCAATATCTGGAAGCATTGCTGGACTTCGAAGACTTGCTTTTACCCCATGTTCTGCAGAGAACAGTGGCGTATTTGCCGTGACTTCAGCCCCGGTTCCAGCGGTGGTTGGTACAGCAATTACCGGAAGACTATTTGGCGGAAGAGGTTTTCCATCCCCTACCACTTCCAGGTAGTCAAGAGGTTTCCCGCCACTTGGCAGCAAAATCCCTACTGCCTTCGCGGTGTCGATAGCTGACCCACCGCCTATTCCGACGATGACTTCGCTACCATTTTGCCGTGCCAGTTCCGTGGCATCTGCAACGGACTGCACTGTCGGTTCACCATCTGGATGGAAGACAGCTATTTCCCCTTCAATCTGGGAGATAAAGGGAGATTCCAAACTGATATGGGCGTCAATAACCAAAAACGTCTTTTTTCCAAAGCTCTTGACAAGTTCTGGAAGTCTTGAAACAGTGCCTGCACCGAAGATGATTGGCGAGGCCGTACTAAATGAAAAAGCCATGTTTTAGTCCACATTCTGCGGATAAGTTCCGCAATAGGTGCGGATCGGCTTTGTGATTATTCAGTAAGATATCGAGCAGTGATCTCATCCGTTACCAAAGCATTTATGTAGCCAAGGTTTAGTGCAACGGAAATAGCTTCATGTTTTCCTGTTCCGCCAGCAACGCATATCTTTTGGGGAATTGAATGAAGCTGCTTGGCTGTTATTGATACTGTTCGATCCGTGAGATTTGTGCATACCTCACGGCCCTCAGCATCGTAATACGCCAAAGAAATGAGGTCACAAATCGCGCGTTGGCGTCTAAGTTCCTCAATATCCGTTACAGAATAGTAACCGATCCGTTCAATTGTATTTAGTTCTGAAAATGGTGAGCCGACACTGAAAAGTGCCACTGATGCACCGCTTGCTGCCGAGAGCGTACTGGCAACTGTCGATCCACGAACAAGCTGGTCTCGTGTCGTTTTATCTTCAGCGACGGCAGGGGCAAAGATTCTGAGTGCAGAAGATTCTGTATTGCGCGCCATGACCTCGGCAACCGAGTTCGCATGAACGTCCAGTCCTGCACCTACTTGACCACCTAAGAGAGGTGCAAACACTAAGTCCGGCAACGGCTCTTTCAAATGATCTGCCATTTTCCGAAGGGTTGTCCCCCAGCCAACCGCGATGGTTGTCCCTTGCGGGTGATAGCGGGAAAAATACCCTGCCGCTGTTGCACCAAGTGATTCTTTTATTGAAGCATCTTCGCCATCAAGGGCCTCTGCAACCACAAAATCTATGCCTGGATATTTTTCCGACAAAGACGCTTCTAGGTCAGGGAAGAAACCATCGTACTTAATTGTTGTGGTAACAACGCCTTCTTGCCGTGCTTGTTGCAACATTCTGGAAACACGCATACGCGTAATCCCAAGCCGTTTAGCAATTTGTTGCTGGGTCATTCCTTGTTCGTGATACATATGGCCAACCCTGGCCAGACTTATGAACATGCGCCATTTCTTTTCGGTTGCCTTGATGGTGTGAGTTCATAATATCGCAGTGATCAAAGAATGGTTTAGCTCAGAATTCGGCGAGGATTTCCCGCGTTTTAGATATTCCCCAGCGGTCAGCGCCCGCGTCGTATACGGCTTGCACATCTGCCAAACACGATAGTCCGCCTGATGCCTTTACTTTTACCTTTGTCGGCGAGGCTTTACGCATGAGTGCGACATTATGCGGCGTGGCACCAGAACCCGTGAAACCGGTTGCACTCTTGACGTAGTCCATTCCAGCGTTGGCGGCAATCTCACATGCGCGGACTATCTGGTCATCCGTTAGATAGGACACTTCGAGAATTACTTTCGTTTCCGCAGGTGTCGCGGCAGCAACTGCCGCCATGTCGGCCTCGACAGTCCCATAATCTTCACTTAGCAAGGCACCAATGTCCATCACCATGTCCAGTGCTTTAGCGCCCTCGTCAAATGCAATTTTGGCTTCGTTTACTTTTGCCGCAGTTGAGTGGCAACCTGTGGGAAACCCGATCACTGTTGCGATGGTTACGTCTGTTCCTGCTAAGACGTCTTTTGCGAGGCCTAGCCGGTGCGGCGAGATACAAACCGCCCCACAACCGACTTCCGCCGCGAACTCGAGCCCCTCTGTGAGTGTGGCAATCGTTAGGTTCGGTTTGAGCAGTGAGTGATCGTTTCCGGCAAGAAACGCTTCACGTGTTAGTTTCATTAGTTCCTCCTGTTTTACATCCATTTGTTTGGTTGCACTGGAAAATTTCCTACCACTGTGGGGCTTGTGCTTCGACCAGAGTAACCGCTACTATACAAATGCGCAAGCAACGTGCATTTGCACTACCGACTATTTTCACAGTTCCAGATCATATGTGCATTTTTGCACCACGCCGTCATATGTAATTTTTGTTCGAGGAGGAACAATGACTAAATCAAAACCAGCCGGGACCGTCATAACCATCGATATAGGCTCAGGCAGTTGCAGAGCCCTCGCATGGGACATATTGGGCAACACATTGGCAATCTGCCAGGAAGAATGGGAATACGAAATCTCAGAGCATCCCGGTGGACTTGATTTCAATACGGAACAAGGATGGTCCCAAATCTCTGAATGCGTCCGAGGCATTTTTGCCGAAGGAATAGACCCGAAAACGGTGAGAGGCGTTACTAGTACCAGCATGAGAGAAGGCTTTGTCCTTTTTGATGAGAATGACAAAGAAATATGGGCAATCCCCAATGTTGACGCCCGCGCTCAAAAAGAAGCCGAAGAACTTCTAGCTGCAGGACACGGACGCACATTTTACGAGCAAAGTGGCGATTGGACTTCACTAGCGGCATCCGCCAGGCTCCTTTGGATAAAGAAACATGAACCTGAGATTTGGAAAAATGCCAAACGAATGTCGATGCTTTCAGATTGGGTTCTTCAGCGCCTTACCGGGCAGTTCGTGTCCGACCCGACCGTCGGATCATCTTCTGCCCTATTCGATCTCAAAGACAGACAGTGGTCCAAGCACATCACTGACACGCTGGGGGTCTCTCACTTGATGCCAACCGTGGTTGAGTCTGGCACAAAAATCGGGACCGTTTCAAAAGAAGCCAGTGAAGCAACTGGACTTCCGATGGGAACCCCAGTCTTTGCAGGTGGCGCTGATACCCAGATGGGCTTGCTTGGTGCATCAGTCACAAAACCCGGCCAACTTGGTATTGTTGGCGGCACATATTGGCTCACAGCCGGGATAGTTGATCAACCACTGCTTGACCCAAAAATGGAGCTTCGGACACTGTGCCATGCAATCCCCGGCGAATGGATGGTTGAAGGTTGCGGCTTCGCGCATGGACTGTCAACTAGGTGGGTTAGAGATCAGCTTCTTCGCACCTCAGACCCCGAAATATCTATTGATGAAGGCTACCTGATACTCGACCGCTTGGCTGCAGACGTCCCGCCCGGCTCTAATGGAGTCTCATACTTCTCTTCAAACGTCATGGACACTAAGACCTGGAAGCACCCAAGCCCCACAATCACAGGGGTCAATCCCCTGAGTGACAAACCCACGGGTCTTGGAGAGATTTTCCGCGCTGTCTTAGAATCCACCTGCTATGTGGCCCGCGGACACGTCGAAATGATAGAAGAAGCAGTCGACGCCAAATACGGACACACAATCTTCCTAGGCGGGGCCTCTTATAGTCCACTTTGGTCACAAATGCTTGCAGACATCCTGAACATCCCGGTTGAGGTGCCTGATGTCAAAGAAGTCACCTGCCTTGGGGCGGCGCTTTGCGCATGGACGGGACTTGGAGAGTTCAACAGTTTAGAGGAAGCGGCATCACTGACCGTGAAGCCTGCACGTATGCATTATCCAGATCTCCAGCAGCATCAGGAATACGACAGGCTATACCACGCATGGCGAGAGCTCATTTCCCATGAGCTTGACGCAGCCGATAAGGGGCTAACCGAATACATGTGGGTCGGCGCTGGCGCAAATGGAACAAAGTGACAACTACCGAAATAGACAAACACGGCAGTATTAGGAGAACAAAAGCAAGTGGAATACATAAACCTAACCGAAGACCTCACGTTTTCTAGAGTCCTACTTGGATTCTGGCGTTGGAAAGAGTGGGGGCTCGGCGCAAATCAGTTAGACGCGCTAGTAAAGAATGCAATGGATGAAGGCATCACAACATTTGATCACGCAAATATTTATGACAAAGGAAACCCCGAAACTGCATTTGGGGAGTTTCTAAGTAAGAATCCGTCGCTGCGTGATCAAATTCAGATTGTCACAAAATGCACAATCGTTTATCCAAGTGAAACGGTAAAAGTAAAATATTACGACTCAACTTATGAGCACATTGTTACCGAGGTGGAACAGAGTCTTCGAAGATTACATATTGAGAATAGCGATCTGCATTTGTTGCATAGACCCGACCCACTCATGGACCCAAGTGAAGTGGCACGGGCATTTTCTGACCTGCAAAAGGCTGGCAAAGTCCGTCACTTTGGAGTTTCTAACTACACGCCCGAATACTTCGATATGCTCTCTAGCTATCTTGAAACCCCACTGGTGACAAACCAAATCGAGGTATCTGTCCTTCAGCATGAAAACTTCGACAACCATGCAATTGCTAATGCAATGATGCATCGCATTCATCCGATCGTTTGGTCACCCCTTGCTGGTGGCCGAATTTTCTCTGGGGAATCCCCCGATGAAAACCGTGTTCGCACGGCCCTTGAAGACATTCGCAAACAAATCGGTGCAGACACGATCGACGAGGTCGCATTCGCTTGGCTTTATACCCACCCATCAGGCATGATGCCAATAACTGGAAGCTGCGAGATGGAATACGTTAGGCGGCCGATTTCTGCATTACAGTACAGATTATCCAACGAACAGTGGTTCACAATCTGGAGTGCATGCACAGGTAGACGAGTCCCGTAATATATGTCTCTTGATGGGCGCTGCTTTGGTGGTAGCGCCCATCAACTTGAAGCATTTTAGATTAGGCGGTACATCCAGTTGTGACGATCAGGAATAACACCGCGCTGAATGTTGCTTAGTTCTTCGCGCACGCTGATAGCAAGTTCACTCCCTGCTATTTCCACCCTAAAGTCATCGCCTGCAAGTTCACCTATAGGTGTCACAACTGCCGCAGTCCCGCAAGCAAACATTTCCGTAATCTCACCCGAAGCAATGTCAGACAATAGTTCGGCAAGCGAAATATCCCGTTCCCGAACGACGATACCGCGGTCTTTACACAGCTGGATGATAGCGGAGCGAATACCACCTTCAAGAATTGTCCCAAGCGATGGCGTTTCGACACTTCCATCCGAACGGACCACAAAGACGTTCATTCCGCCTAGTTCTTCTAGGTTCTGATCGGTTGCCGCATCCAGATAGCACACTTGCGCGTACCCTTTCTCAGCCGCCAGTGACTGAGGCAGCAGTGAGGCCGCATAGTTGCCACCAGTTTTTGCGTCGCCTGTACCGCCCGGCGCTGCCCGGTGGAAAGAAGATTCAACCCATATCTTGATCGGCTTCACGCCGCCCTTGAAGTATGGGCCAACTGGCGTGGTAATCATCAAAAAAAGGTATTCTTGCGCTGATCGCACACCCAGGAATGCTTCAGAAGCAATCATGTATGGCCGCAGGTAAAGACTTGAATCCTCTACTTCTGGAACCCATTTTTCATCTTCCCTAACAGTTTGAACAATGGCCCCAAGGAAATCCCCCACAGGGATCTCAGGCATTCCCATCCGGTGTGCAGAATGGTTGAAACGGGCCGCATTAAACCCTGGCCTGAAAGTCCATACGGAACCATCAGACCATTTATATGCTTTCATGCCTTCAAATATTTCTTGGCCATAATGCAGCACTGCCGCCGCAGGATCTAATGGCAAAGGACCGTAAGGAACGACGCTTTGATCATGCCAGCCCATGTCAGGCGTCCACTTCGCATACCCCATGTGGTCGCCAAAAGCCGTACCAAAGTTCAAATCCTCCAAGGCTTTCTCGCGTACACAATCAGGCTTCGGATCAGAGTTTTTCCTGACCGGGAACAGTTGGGCCACCTCATCTGCTGGTGGAAGCTCGATCGCTGCTTGCTGTTCTAGGTCACTCATTTATCTGTCCTTATCCTTACCCGAAATCTCTATTACAAGTACGCCAAAATGGCGTCCCCTACTTCACTTGTTGAGCGTGAGGGTGATCCGTTAGCCGCCCGCCACGCCATATCTTTCTCTATTGCCGAGGCAATCTTTGCGGCTTCCGCTGGGAAACCGTTGTTCGCCAGCAACAACTCAACAGAGCCGATTGCAGCAATCGGATCTGCAATCCCCGCTCCAGCAATGTCTGGTGCAGAGCCATGTACGGGCTCAAACATTGACGGGAAAGCCCCCTCAGGGTTCAAGTTCGCCGATGCTGACAGTCCAATCCCACCTGTGATTGCACCGGCCTCATCAGTCAAAATATCCCCAAATAAGTTATCAGTAACAACGACATCAAAGCGCTGAGGATCCTTCACCAGATAGATTGTCGCAGCGTCAATGTGGCTGTAATCGACTTCCACCTCTGGGTACTGCGCAGAAATCTCACTTGTCAAACGCTGCCAAAGTTTGCCAGCATTCACCAAAACATTGGTCTTATGGACAAGAGTCAGTTTCTTTCGCCGTGACATCGCAAGCTCAAACGCATAACGCACCACGCGCTCAACACCCAAGGCAGTGTTCAAAGAAACCTCAGTCGCGATCTCCCCTGGTGTTCCAACCCGAATAGCCCCGCCATTTCCAACATAGAGCCCTTCGGTTCCCTCGCGAACCACAACCATGTCAATCCCCTCTGGATCTTTCAAAGGAGAATCGACGCCAGCGTAATACTTCGATGGACGCAAGTTCACATACTGATCAAAATCAAACCTAAGTTTCAAAAGCAACCCGCGTTCCAAAATGCCGGGGGCTACGCGAGGATCGCCCACCGCCCCCAGCAAGATGGCATCATTTTTTGCTAGCGCAGATATATCCGCATCGTTGAGAATCTCCCCCGTACGTAAGTAACGGTCCGCACCTAAGTCAAAGTCACTCAGCGTTAGCTCATGCCCATCCAGCACTGCTTCCAAAGCACGAACAGCCTGCTTCGTAACCTCTTTGCCAATGCCATCACCCGGTACTACCGCTACTTTTAGTTCACTCATCAGGGAAGATTCCTTCTTTCTATATGTCAGCGTGCGGCAGAGCCGTCAACGTAGTCTTCATCAACCTGGGCCCACCCGAAGTTGGCGCGCAGTTCTTTCCCAACCTTCTCAATCTGGTGATCTTCGCCCTTCGCGCGAAGCGCCTTGAACTCCTGGCCGCCATTATCTTGATCCGCAATAAAACGCTTTGCGAAAGCTCCCGACTGAATATCGTCAAGGACACCCTTCATGTTCTCTTTGACGTGAGGATCAATAACCCTAGGCCCAGAAACATAATCCCCATACTCAGCCGTATCAGAAATAGACCAACGCTGCTTTGTAATCCCGCCCTCGTTAATCAAATCAACAATCAACTTGAGCTCATGCAGAACCTCAAAGTAAGCGATTTCAGGCTGATAGCCAGCCTCAACCAATGTCTCAAAACCATACTGGATCAGCTGTGACACACCGCCACAAAGAACAGACTGTTCCCCGAACAAATCAGTCTCAGTCTCTTCAGTGAACGTCGTCTTTATTACCCCAGCGCGGGTAGCCCCAATTGCTTTGGCATAAGAAAGCGCAAGCGCCCAGGCACTGCCCGAAGCATCCTGCTCAACAGCCACGATCGCGGGAATACCCCTATCTTCCAGGTACTGTTCACGGACCTTGTGACCTGGTCCCTTCGGAGCGACCATGCAAATATCATGTCCCTCACCAGGTTTTATGTAGCCATAACGAATGTTGAAACCATGAGCGAAGAACAACGCAGCATCTGACTTCAAGTTTGGCTCAACACTGTCCTTGTACACGTGACGTTGGAACTGGTCAGGTACAAGCATCATCACGACATCAGCTTCCGTAACGGCAGTCGCTACGTCCTGAACCTCAAGCCCAGCGTCCTCAGCTTTCTTCCAAGACAATGAACCCGGACGAAGCCCGACAACAACATCCACCCCAGAATCTCTCAGGTTTAGTGCGTGAGCGTGCCCCTGAGAGCCATAGCCAATAATCGCGACTTTCTTGCTTTGAATAAGGGACAGATCCGCATCGTTCTCATAGAACAATTCAGCCATTTTGTTGCAACTCCTCCAGTTAATCAGTGATGGACTTAGAACCGCGAGCAATCGCTACGGCTCCTGATTGGGCAATTTCGCGAACCCCATATGGTTCAAGGGACGCGAGCAATGCCTCTAGTTTTTGTCTGGACCCAACAGATTCGACAATGACAGTGTCAGTTTGCACATCAACCACGTGCGCCCTAAATAAATCAACGATTTGCAGAACAGCAGTCCTGCACCCCTCACCCGCTCCGACTTTCAAAAGGAGCAAACGGCGCTCTACCGCGCTTTCCGCTGGTAACTCAACAACCTTCAAAACGTTGACAAGTTTATTTAGTTGCTTCGTCACTTGTTCAAGCGGCACCTTTTCTGCGTCAACAATTATCGTCATCCGGGAAATACGTGGGTTCTCAGTTTCCCCAACAGTAAGGGACTTAATATTGAAATTACGCCTCGCAAATAACCCCGCCACGCGCGTCAAAACGCCAGGTTTGTTTTCAACCAAGACCGACAAAGTGTGTAGCTGTTCCATGGTCACTCTTCCCCGTCCCACATTGGAGCCAAACCTCTTGCATATTTAATTTCGTCGTTTGAGACCCCAGCCGCCACCATGGGCCAAACCATCGCATCCTTAGAGACACGGAACTCAACAAAAACTGGACGATCATTTATTGATAACGCCCATTTCACGGCCTCGTCAACATCCTCTGCGTTCTCAACGCGCCGGGTTTCGATGCCATACGCATCAACAAGTTTGCAGAAATCAGGTACTTGAGCACCATGGTCTGGGTTCAAGTTCGTGTGGCTATAACGCTCATTGTAGAAAAGATTTTGCCACTGCCTCACCATTCCCAAAACAGTGTTGTTGATCAGCGCGACTTTCACCGGAATATTGTTCACCACGCAGGTTGCCAGTTCCTGATTTGTCATCTGGAAAGAACCATCGCCATCAATAATCCACACAGTAGAATCCGGGTTTGCCACCTGCACGCCCATTCCCGCAGGAACCCCATACCCCATGGTTCCAAGACCAGACGAGGAAATGAAATGACGTGGCTTTTCTAGCTCCAAGAACTGAGCCGACCACATCTGATGCTGGCCAACGCCAGTCGCCCAAAATGCGTCTGGACCAGAAAGCGCTGAAAGTCTTTCAAGAACATATTGAGGCGCAATCTTTCCATCAGCCGTCGGCGTCCATCCAAGAGGATAGTCTTTCACGAGGCGATTTAGGTAGCGCCACCATCCCGACAAATCAGGCTTTCCTTCAGCCGCTTGTGCTACCGGCAACTGCTCATTGAGAGCCTCAATAACGCGCTTTAGGTCACCAACAATAGGGATATCCGCAGTGCGATTCTTTGAAATCTCTGCAGCATCAATGTCAACATGAATCACTTTCGCGCGATTCGCAAAAGTATCCAACTTACCCGTGACACGATCATCAAAGCGGGCTCCAAGCGCAACAATAAGATCAGCCCGTTGCAAAGCGCCAACAGCAGCCACGGTCCCATGCATTCCAGGCATTCCCAGGTTATGTGGGTCAGAGTCCGGGAAAGCCCCCCGGGCCGTAAGTGTTGTAACCACGGCCGCATCAGTCAAACGAGCCAACGTTGCCAGCTCTTCTGAAGCGCCAGACCTCACCAGCCCGCCACCCACATAAAGCACCGGAGCCTGCGCCTCACAAATTGCCTTCGCCGCAGCTTTAATCTGCTTCGTACTTGGCTTACCAGGCTCACGGTATCCAGGAATGTCAAACTTAGGTGGCCAAGAGAACAAAAGCTCACCCGTTTGAGCCGACTTTGCAATATCGACAAGCACTGGACCCGGACGGCCAGTTGCTGCAATATGGAAAGCCTCAGCAATCCGGGCAGGAATATCTTCCGCCTCCGTAACCAAGAATGCGTGCTTAGTAATAGGCATCGCAGCCCCAACAACATCCGCTTCCTGAAATGCGTCTGTCCCAATGAGCTGGGCAGCCACCTGACCTGTAATCACAACCATAGGAATGGAATCTAGGTTTGCATCTGCAAGCGCCGTCATCATATTCATAGCAGCGGGCCCCGACGTCACTATCGCAACGCCCACTTTCCCGCTAGAAATTGCGTACCCCTCAGCTGCATGTCCAGCCCCTTGCTCATGCCGAACCAAAATATGGTTCAACTTAGAGTCCAATAAAGGGTCATATGTGGGAAGTATTGCGCCGCCGGGTAGTCCAAACACGTCTGTCACACCAAGGTGCTCTAGTGAACGGACAATCGCTTCGGCCCCAGTCATAGCCTGCGTCTTTGTCACTGCATTGTCTCCATCTCAGTATCAGGTTTTCCAACAAAAAATCCCCAGCCACAAAGCATGGGGATAAGCGTGTGGACCACCTGTCAGACAGTAGGAGCCACACGCCCGGGTACTACTACCCGTCGCGAGGAGACTCCAAGAATGTTTTGCACGGTTCAAGGTTAGCCGATTTAACTAATCACTCATTTTTGTCTCAAAGTGTGAATAGGATCGCGCCGCACCTCTTCGTCAGTAGGACCATTGCCCGTGCAACCCGAATGGTGGTGCCACTATTCTTGACAGTGTTACCTCAAGAAATGAGTCGTGGTGGCTACCATCTTTCAATACCTAGCTGATCATCAGCTTATTTATGTATTTTTGCTTATCGGCGTTGGAATGGCCTTTGGGCACATCAAGCTCAAAGGAGTCGGCCTCGGTGCGGCCGCCGTCCTCTTCCTCGCAATCGTGTTATCTGCATGGGCAGACGCTTCTGGCGTAAAGCTAGAAATAGACGAGCACATTGGGTCGCTTGGACTAATCGTTTTTGCCTTTGCAATCGGCGTGAACTCTGGTGCAGCATTCTTCCATAACCTGAAGACTGCTCTGGGGCCGATTCTTGCAATGCTGATTCTTTTCGTGCTTGCAGGCGGTTTTGCCTGGGGAATCGGAACTGCAGTATTCGGCTTTGATTCAGCGACAATTGCCGGCATTTTCGCAGGCGCAACAACGAACACTCCGGCCCTAGCGGCCGCCTCAGAAGCGTCTGGAGACGGCGGCGCCGCAACAGTTGGCTACGCAATCACCTACCTTTTCGGCGTCCTCGGAATGCTTGGTGCCTCCCTTGCTGCCCTAAACTACGGCAAACGCGACACTGATACCCCCAGTCCCCTCGCGAATCGCACCATTCGCATTGAGCGCGACGATCATCCATTCATTGGCGATCTATATGAGAAATTCGGCGGAAAAGTAACCTTCTCCAGACTTCGGCGTGGTGAGACCGGACCAGTTTCTCGCCCCTCCATGTCAGACACTATTGATCCCGATGACTTATTAACTGTCGTTGGACCCCGGGAACTAGTGGCAAAAGTTGCCGATGAACTCGGTCACAACTCATCCCATTCCCTCACAAAAGACCGCTCCTACCTCGATTTCCGACGTATTACTGTGTCTGATCCAAAAGTTGCAGGCCGCAAAGTGGGCGACCTAGATATGTCCAAGAACTTCTCAGCCACTATCTCCCGTGTTCGCCGCGGAGACGTAGATATGGTTGGTGAACCAGACTTGGTCCTTCAGGAAGGCGATCGCGTTCGTGTTGTGGCCCCCACCTCTAAAATGGCAGAGATCACGAAGTTCTTCGGTGACTCCACCCGCGGCCTCACCAACATCAACCCTGTTGCTCTTGGCATCGGAATCGCAGTTGGATTCGCAATCGGCCAAATCCCAATCCCAATGGGTGGTGGCGCAACTTTCGCAATCGGTGGCGCTGCTGGCTCCCTCATTATGGGTCTTATCTTTGGCAAAATCGGTCGTATCGGATCATTCATTACGGCTGTTCCATTTACGGCATGCCAGGTTTTGATTGAGCTTGGTCTCTTGCTCTTCCTAGCCCAAGCAGGCAGCAAGGCAGGCGGCCAAATCCTGAATGCATTCGTGAGCGGTGCATGGTGGAAGATCTTCCTCGCTGGCCTTGGAGTCACTCTCATCATGGCTATTGGGCTTTATGCCATCATGCGTTGGGTTTTCCACATGGGCGGAACGAAACTCTCTGGGCTGCTTGCAGGTGCCCAAACTCAGCCTGCCGTACTCGCATTTTCAAACGGACGCACTGGGGGCGACCCCCGCGTGGCTCTAGGTTATGCCTTGGTTTATCCCGTTGCGATGATCGGGAAGATATTGACTGCCCAAGTCCTTGGTGGTCTGTAACTTTCAACCGGCTATAACGTTTTGGCCGTGTTGCTCCA
>DAIOFF010000046.1:0-14490 GCA_036745855.1 Scrofimicrobium sp.
GTCTTTTGTTGTGTGTTTTTGTTGGGCCTTGTCAGTCTGCTTCTAGGACAATGTTGGCCCGGATGATTCCGGAGGGCCGGGAAGGGGAGATTTTTGGTCTGTATGCTACAACCGGCCGTGCTGTGTCTTTCGTGTCCCCAATGTTTTATGGGCTTGCAATCACGATAGGGGGCGCAGTTGTTGGGGATTCTGCGGACGCAACATATTGGGGCATTCTTGGAATTGCGCTTGTTCTTTTGATCGGATTCTTTTTACTGTTACCGGTGAAAGCTAAAAAGATGAATGCAAACGGCATTGATGGTGATGCTCCCCTTGAGGCCGCGTCTTTGTGAGAGTAGTCGGATTTTTATCTTGAAATAAGTGTGGTTGCTAGCGCTGCTAAGCCTTCGCCTCGCCCTAAGAAACCAAGGTGGTCTGTGGTGGTTGCGCCGAAGGAAACTGGCGCGGCTATTAGTGCGCTTAGTCGTTGTTCAACTTCGAGGCGTCTGGCGCTTACCCGTGGTTTTTGTCCTATTAGTTGGATTACCGCATTTTGAATGGACCATCCATCTGCCACTAATAGCCGTAAAACATGGCGTAATAGTGTTTCTCCGGAGGCCCCTTTCCATTCTGGGCGGTCGGTTCCGAAGATTGATCCAAGATCACCTATGCCACCGGCTAAGAGCAACGCATCACATAATGCGTGAGCCACAACGTCTCCGTCCGAATGCCCTTCGAGCAGTGGAGATTCTGGCCATTTCACACATCCAAGAGATAGTTCGCCGCTTTCCCCGGAAAAACCATGTACGTCAATGCCTTGTCCAACGCGTATCTCAGTCATGGTCTAATGCTATCGGGCGATACGATAGAGCAATGCAACTGCGCCTCTATGACACGAAGTCGAAAACCTTGATGCCTTTGAAGCCGCTTACACCTGGGCACGTGGGTATTTACCTGTGTGGGCCTACCGTGCAGGCTGCGCCTCACATTGGTCATTTGCGTGCAGCTGTTTGTTTTGATGTGCTGATTCGCTGGTTGCGGCGAATGGGATTGAATGTCACGTATATCAGGAATGTTACGGATATTGATGACAAGATTTTGCGGAAGTCTGCTGACAGTGGGGAACCTTGGTGGGCGTTGGCGGGGCGTGTGGAGCGTGATTTTGCGAGGGCGTATGAGGTTTTGGGGCTTCTTCCTCCGACGTATGAGCCTCATGCTACAGCCCATATTCCAGAGCAGATCGAACTTACGCAGCGGTTGATAGAGCGCGGACATGCTTATCCAGATGGAAATGGGAATGTTTATTTTGATGTGTCTTCTCAGGCTGATTATGGAAGTCTGACTCATCAGGCGCTTGCTGATCTTCGTATTACTGAGGATGAGAGTGACGTGGACGCGGCTGTGGAGGCCAGCAAGCAGGATCCTCGTGATTTCGCATTGTGGAAGGCTGCGAAACCTAGTGAGCCTGATAGTGCAGCGTGGATGTCGCCGTGGGGGCGTGGGCGCCCTGGTTGGCATTTGGAGTGTTCTGCGATGGCGCGAAAGTATCTTGGGAAGTCTTTTGATATTCATGGTGGCGGAATTGATTTGCGTTTCCCTCATCATGAAAATGAGCAGGCTCAGTCTCACGCTGCTGGTTGGGATTTTGCTCAGATGTGGGTGCACAACGCGTGGGTGACTAAGGCTGGTGACAAGATGTCGAAGTCCTTGGGCAATACGTTGGCGCTTGGTTCTTTGCTTGAGTCATATAGCGCTGTGGTCATCCGTTTTGCTTTGTGCACGGTGCACTATAGGTCCACAATTGAGTGGGATAACGGGACGCTATCGCTTGCGCAGGCGGCATGGGAGAAGATTCTCACTTTTGTTGGGGATTGTGAGGATTTTATTCGCGAGGCCGGGGTGGCGGATCTGTCGGTCGCCGAAATGCCTACTGAGTTTGTTGCTGCCATGAATGATGACTTAAATGTTGCTGGTGCTTTGGCAGTGATTTATGAGGCCATGAAGGCTGGCCGACATGCGTTGGTTAGTAAAGATCATGCGGGTGTTGCTCGGAAGTTATCTGAGGTGCGTTCAATGTTGTCGGTGCTTGGTCTTGACCCGAAGAAGTGGGAGGGCGCGGCTGCAGAGGGTGCGCAGCATGCTGCCCTTGATAGCCTCGTAAGTTCAATAATTTCGGCGCGAAATACTGCCCGGACAAACAAGGATTGGGCGCGCGCCGATGAACTACGTGACCAGCTCAGTGCTGCTGGAATAGAAACGAAGGATGGGCCGGAGGGCTCGACATGGAGGCTTGGCTGATGGCTGGAGGAAATCAAGGGCGCCGCGGTGCGCAGCGTAGGAAAACGGTGGCACCGTCAAAGGGCAGTGGGGCGAAAAACCGTCGTACCCTTGAAGGCCGTGGCGCCACGCCTAAGGCTCAGGAACGCACTTATCATCCGGCTTATCAGGAAGCTAAACGCGTCGAAAAACGTAAGGCAGATCAGGTAGCAGCTGCTAAAGGGCGCATGAAGACGCGGGTCAAGGTTCAGCCTGGCAGTGAACTGCTTGTTGGTCGAAATACAGTTATTGAGGCCGCAAAGTCTGGCGTTCAGGTAAGTCGGATTTTCTTGTCTGCCGATCCAGGGGATGGGCGCATGCGTGAAGTTGTTGAAGCGCTTGCACCACTTGGCGTCCCATTTTTAGAGGTGACGAAACGCGATTTAGATATTGCTTCTGATTTCAGCGCGCATCAGGGTGTCGGAATCGAAGTTGAAGAGTACAAGTACGCTGACCTGGATGATGTTCTGGTGTCGGCATTGAGTGGGAACAACTTGACTGTTGCATTGGACCACATCACAGATCCTCACAATATTGGCGCAGTACTGCGTTCATCTGCGGCGTTTGGGGTTGATGGTCTGATTTTGCCAGAACGGCGGAGCGCTGGGATAGGGGCTACTGCTTGGAAAGTGTCAGCTGGGGCGGCCGCGAAGGTGCCAGCTGCACGCGTTGGAAATCTTGTGCAAGCACTAGAGCGGGCAAAAGCAGCAGGCTTTTTTGTGGTGGGGCTGGAAGGTACTGCAGAAGCAAAAGTCCGTGACTTCCCATTGGTAAATGATCCCTTGGTGCTTGTGACTGGGGCGGAGGGCAGTGGACTTAGCCGCCTCGTGAAACAAACTTGTGATTTGCTCATCGGGATTGATGCCCCAGGAATGGAGTCTCTCAATGCCGCTGTAGCGACAGGAATTGCTCTATATGAGATTAGTGCTAGACGCGGGGAGTAGCTCAACCTTCGAAAAAGTACGCAGAAATGGCGAAAGCACACTAAACTACCGTGGGGCAGTCAGCTGCTGCCCGGAAAGCAGGCGAAGAATATGCCCGGCATCATTGTTGTGGGTACCCAGTGGGGCGATGAAGGTAAAGGCAAGGCAACCGATCAGTTGGCGGGGGACGTCAACGTTGTAGTGAAATTTAATGGCGGAAATAACGCAGGCCATACGGTGGTGATCGGTGATGAGTCATATGCATTGCACTTGTTGCCAGCGGGTGTATTGAATCCTGGCGCTGTACCTGTGATTGGCAACGGCGTTGTAGTGGATCTTGATGCGTTGTTTGCAGAGATTGACGCGATGACAGCAAGGGGCGTTGATTGTTCGCGGCTGCTGATATCAGCTAACGCTCATGTGATCCCCTCGTACAATCGGTTACTTGACCGTGCAGCTGAGAAGAAACTTGGTGACGCACAGATTGGCACAACAGGTCGGGGAATTGGGCCAACTTATGCTGACAAGATGAATCGTATTGGTATTCGGATTCAAGATGTGCTTGACCCTGACTTACTGCGCAGACGCGTGAATGGGGCATTGCATGACAAGAATCAGTTACTTGAGAGCATTTATAGCCGTGACCCAATCGACCCTGAGTTGGTGGTTGAAGAGCTGCTTTCTTATGCGGATCGTTTGCGTCCGATGGTTGCGGACACCTCACTTTTTGTGAATGGGGCGTTAGACCGCGGCGAAACTGTGTTGTTTGAAGCAGGGCAAGCCGCGATGCTTGATATTGATCATGGCACTTATCCATTTGTGACCTCTTCAAATGCAATCGCTGGTGGCGCGTTGACGGGTTCTGGTGTCGGACCGACGAAAATAGATCGTGTTGTTGGCGTGACGAAGGCTTACACCACTCGCGTTGGTGAAGGTCCTTTCCCAACGGAGTTGTTTGAAGAGTCAGGCGAGCACTTGCGTGAGCTTGGCGGCGAATATGGCGTGACGACAGGTCGTCCAAGGCGTGTGGGCTGGTTTGATTCGCTGGTAGTCAGGTATGCAGGGCGCGTCAATGGGCTCACAGACGTTGTCCTCACGAAGCTGGATGTGCTTTCGTCTTATGACGAGATTCCTGTTTGCGTGGCTTATGAGGTTGATGGCGAGGTCGTCACTGAACTTCCCATGAACCAGTCAGAGTTCGCGGTCGCGAAGCCGGTTTATGAGGTCTTGCCTGGCTGGAAATCAGACATTACGGCTGCGCGCACTTTTGAGGAACTTCCAGCGGCTGCGCAAGATTACGTGTTGTTCCTTGAAAAGCAGATCGGATGCCGGATTTCTTCGATCGGTGTTGGGCAGTCCCGCGATGCCACGATCATCAGGCATGCTTTGAAATAGCGGCTGAAGAGGGATTGAAACGTCGGGCCAATGCGCCAGTCGGCGCTAAGGCCGCTCGAAGCGGCTGAAATTGGAGCCCGGGGCAATAGACCCGACGCATGACTCAGTATACATCATTGAAACGGGGTGTGTGCCGGGTCACATGTTGCTTGCCTATTGACCAGCAATAAGCAAGCAACACGCCCAGGTTCATTAGGGTTCAACAACCCCACCTTCTGGACCCAGCTCAACTGATCCTTGCACTGATACCCCCGGCACGAACCGCCAGTCGCCCAAAACTGTAAGTGACTGGGCGCCTTTTAGTGACGGAGCCTCAGGAATGCGATCATCAAACTCTTGAATAGTCTTGTAATACTTTGATGCCAAAGACACAGTGGGCGCGCTGGGGACTGTTGCCCGCAAGGCTCCATCATCTGTCAGATCATAGACGTCAGAGCGCAACAGAAGTAGCTCATTTGTTGTCTTCACAGGCAAGAACCTAGAGCGATCGACACAAATAGCTGTTGCGCCCTTGAAGACTGCAACAGCTGCGCCCATTGCAGATTCCACCTGAATGACATCCGTTGAATCCGAATTGGTCGGGTCAACGGTTTTCTCATTGCGAATCATGGCAAGCCCAAGAACTCCGTCACGGGCACGTAGAGCTTCATCCAATGCTTCAAGATTGAACCAGAGGTTATTCGTATGGAAGAACGGATGACGGAATTCATCTGTGAAATAGTCCATTTCGTCTGGAGCTGTTTGTGCAGTGTCGCGCAAAATGAGTTGCCCATCAGACTTTCGAATGGCAAGGTGCCCGCCTTTTCGGTCATTCGCTGTTCGCCTGCAAAGTTCAGCCGCATATGGGGCACCGCTACCGGCAAACCATCCAGCAATGCGAGCATCTGGGGCGGCCCCCAGATTGTCGCCGTTTGAAACGCACGCATACTTGAAACCTGCATCTAAAAGCTGCTTCAAGATACCTGAAGAAAGCAAAGACGTATACAGATCCCCATGTCCGGGTGGGCACCACTCCAGCGAAGGATCAGCGGGCCAACTGACCGGTGTCAAGTCATCTGCGCGCAACTTTGGTTCCTGATTCTGCACGAATGTGAGAGGAAGCGAACCGACGGTCAGGTCGGGATACTTTGAGAGGTAGTTGACCGTGTCCGCCTCGGTTCGAAAAGATGTCATAAAGATAAGAGGCAAGCGCGCCCCGTACTTTTCTCTAGCGGAACTAACTTGTTTGACCAGGATGTCTAAGAAGTTCATGCCATCGCGTACATCAAGCAGTGTTTTAGCGCGGTCAAGTCCCATTGACGTGCCCAGGCCGCCATTTAGCTTGATAATCGCGGTCGCGCCGATAGCTTCACGCTCAGCAGAGGCAGACACATCAATGTCCTCAAGCATTGGAGGATTCAAATACGGCTCAATAGTGTTCTCAAGGATCAACCCTTGCTCGCCATTTTCGAGTTGATGGTAGTAGTCAGCAAAAACTCGGATGGCGGCCTCTGGGACGTTTGCTTCCCGCATCTTGGCTTCGCAAGCGCCTAATCCTTCAGTCGACATTCTTCGTACCCCTTCGGTTTGATGGTGATAAATCTGGAAAACTCAGCCAGACACTTGTCTAACCGTAGTCGAGGCGCACGCTCATCGGAAATATGTGACCCGCTACTGCGCCTTGAGCTGCATCATCCATGATGACGTTAGTCACCTAATCCTGTGCCAATATGGCGCGCAGAAGTCACCCACGGATGGTCCAAGGGCACTGTCTTTAAGTGTCCCGCCACATCAGACAGAGGAACTGGCACGGCGTACTGACCTTGTGACGCCACCGTCACACCTGAGACTCCCTCTGCCACTAAATCAGCGCCAGCGCCACCAAGAAGTGTCCCCAACATTCGATCAGCTGCATCAGGCGTCCCGCCCCGCTGAACGTAGCCGAGCACTGTAACTCGACTCTCTAAACCTGTTAGTTCTTCCAAATGGTCTGCAAGACGATAGGCATTTCCCCTATGGGCCGCCTCAAGATTGTGTCTATGTTTCTTGGCAGCCGATTTCGCTTCAGGCCCACGTGCGCTCTTAACAAGTAGGTCTGCGGCCTCCAAATCTGCAGAGCTCTCGATATCCCGGGCACCTTCTGCAATAGCAACCACAGAAAAGTTATGTCCGCTCTTCGCGCGTTCCATGATAGAACCCGCCACGGCCTCGACAGAATAAGGAATCTCAGGAATCAATATGACATCTGCGCCACCAGCTATTCCTGAACCCAAAGCCAACCAACCAGCCTTATGCCCCATAATCTCAACCACAATCACGCGGTGATGGCTGTGGGCAGTTGAATGCAAACGGTCAATCGCGTCCGTTGCAATCCCAAGTGCAGTAGAGAACCCGAAACTGGTATCTGTATGCGCAATATCGTTGTCAATAGTTTTAGGTAAATGAATAACATTCAAACCAGCGCGCGCCAACCTATTGGCATTCTTTGCTGTCCCCCCACCACCAATGCAAACCAGCGAAGAAAGCTTATTCGCCTCATACGTCTCAATGATTGTCGGAATCATGTCACGCACCTCGCCATCAATCATCATGCGTTGTGGCTTCTCACGTGACGTTCCAAGAATGGTACCGCCCAGAGTCAATATGCCGGAAAGAGCCTTTGAATCCAAGGTAATTGTCCGATTTGTGGCTAAACCCGTAATGCCATCGCGAAAACCAACAAGCTCCATTCCATGATAAGAAATGGCGGCCTTTCCGAATCCTCGGATAGCAGCATTCAATCCAGGACTATCCCCGCCTGCGGTGAGAATACCTACGCGCAATTTTTTGTCGCTCATGTGAGGCTCCTAACTCTCCCTCTATTCCTACCAGTAACAGAGCGGCGGATGCATCTAGAACGACTATTTCACGTCAGTATGCGACGCCCACGACCAAGCCGTACAGACGATGCCAATGACCCCAACAATCCACGTAACCCACTGGCCGCTACCAGAATAGCCAGGATCAGGCATAAACCAAGGAATGAGGAAGACGACGAACGCAACGACTCCTTCTGCCCAAATAGAAGCAATACTGGGCGCCGCTAAATCCCAAAGCGCCGCCGCAACCATGAGTGCACCCAATATTGCCGCACTCAACATATGCATGGAGCCAATAGTGAAAGAAGACACCAAAAGAACCACACCCAGAACTAAGAATGACCAGTCTGCAACGTTGCTCCAAGTCGATGGCTTGTGGTTCGAACTGGACATGACAATCCCCTTGTGTCTTGGAGGCGCAACTGCTGATGCCTTTACTTTAATGAAACTAGCATCGCCTTGCCTACTTGACCGCGAAGACTTTGAAAACTATTTCTTAGATCAAGAGAGCAGCCAAAAGCAAGATGACTGGAAGTGACAGAGCAGACGTGACAAGGACAGTTCCTTGAGCAACGTCTTGACCAGCACCAGCGCGGGTGGCGGCAATGAAAGCATTTTGGGCGGTAGGTAGTGCCGCCAAAATGGTGATTGCAACAAGCTCCTCATGTGGCATTCCAAGAGCTAAACCCAATGACCAAGCAATCAAAGGTTGGATAGCTAGTTTCCCAAAACTTGCCCACGCCACAAGGACGCCCACTTGCTTACCCACATGAACGGATCGTCCAACCAATGAAGCGCCGAAAGCTACCAACACCGTCGGTGGGCCCGCGCTTCCCAAAAAATCGGTAAGTTCAAGCAAGAATCCTGGCACCACAATGCCTGATATGTTCCACACCATGGCCAAGATCGCGGCAATCACTAACGGATTGGTGAAAACGGTCTTTGCGACCACAGTTATTCCTGAGGTCTTCTTAGATCCAACCAGGTCAGCAAGTGTAAAGAACATCGGCGTAAAAAGGCCAAGTTGGAATGCAAGCGTTGGGACAATGAAGTGAGGGGACCCAAGAACAAATGTTGCAATCGGAATCCCAATGTATGCGATGTTGTTTAGTGACGAACTCATTGCTCCGAGCGTCAGGTTCGCTTTGCTAGGTCTCAAAAGGAGCATGGGGAGCACAAAAATGAGTGCCGTTCCGAACCCAGAAACCGCAGCAACCAGCAGTGGGGCACCAAAAATACCATGCAAATCTTGTGATGCAAGCACAGAGAATAACAAGGCCGGGGTGGCTGCCCAATATGCAAATGAAACTAGAGTGCCTGATGCGTCAGCAGGTAGAACTTTGGTGCGGCCAAGTACCCATCCAAGCACTATCAAAACGGCAACAATGCCGACTCCCTGTAAAGCTCCGCTCACGACGCGCTATTACCAGGCTGCATCATCTAGCGGCGGAACCACAACGCGCCCAATGTGTCGATCAGAGCGACGCCTAACTGGAGGTACAGTGCCGGTATCAACAGGTTTGGGATCTGGTGTGCGCTCTGGCTTGGGATCTGGCTTGCGTTCTGACTTCACTACTGGTTTAGGCGCAGGCTTTGAAGAGTCCTTCGGGAGTACCTTCGGTTTGTCCTTAGCCGCTTTTTGTTTAGCTTCGGGCAAAACCGCATCACGTGCTGGCCTGGGTTTCTCGGGAGTATCAGGTTTCTTTGCGGAAGGGGACTTACCTGCCCAAAAATCTGAGTGAGGGTTTTCTTTTGCGCTTCTGCGGGAAGCAAAAAAAGCCTTCAACTGAATAGTGGTGTCCTCTTCCATGAGCCCTGAAATGACCTCTACCTGATGATTTAGGCGAGCATCGCGGACAACATCACGGACAGAACCACAGGCACCAGCTTTGGCATCCCACGCCCCAAAGACGACTCTGCTAATGCGGGCATTTACAGCGGCCCCGGCGCACATAGTGCAAGGCTCTAGGGTAGAAATAAGCGTGCAGCCGGTAAGGTTCCATGTTCCTACTTCGCGCCCTGCCTGGCGAAGAGCTTCGATCTCTGCGTGAGCAGTTGGATCATCAGCTGCAACGCGCCTATTCCAACCTTTCCCAATGATATTCCCGCGGCCATCAAGGACCACAGCACCCACGGGAACGTCGCCCGCTTTGGTGCATTGATGCGCCAGCAACAATGCACGGGACATACCATCTTCTAACTTCACAGTTTGATTCTATCTTAGTAAGCCTTAGCGGATAAGATCGAAGAATGCCTTTCCCACCCGCCGTGGTGTTAGTTTGCTTGCCTATGTGGGTGCGCTGGGCGGAGGGCACGCAGGCTTATCGGCAGTGCCCTCCGTCTTAGCGAAATGATTTTAGAAAGCTGGAATCACTGAACCATCAGTCCACGTTTTTTCGATAAAGGAACTAACGTGCTCAGAGTGGAGTAGTTCTTCAAGTTTCTTGATAGCTTCTTCTTTTTCAGAACCGGTCTTCCACACCAGAACATTGACTGCAGGGTTCCCCTCTGGAGACTCAACCACCAAAGCATCGTCATTTACAGAAAGGCCACCTTCTTGTGCGAAGTTTCCGTTTATGACCGCCGCGTCAACGTCATCTAATGTCCGAACTAAGAGCGGTCCTTCAACCGAAATTAGCTCAATACCTTCTTTCGGGGTGACGTTTGCGACAGATGGCTCGACATCTTCAGATAGCTGGACCAGTCCTTCGTCAGCCAGAAGTGTAAGGGCGCGCGATTGGTTGGATGGATCATTGATGATGCCAATCTTGGCCTTTTCCGGCAAGTCCGCAAGGTCTGTGACCTTCTTTGAGTAGATCCCAAGAGGCTCAAGGTGAATGCCTTCGCCTGAACTAAAGTCGTAGCCACGGGTCTGCGACTCAGACTCAAGGAAGGGGACAGTCTGATAAAAATTGGCATCAAGATCGCCCGTATTTAGGGCAACATTGGGCTGAATATAGTCAGTGTATTCTTTTACTTCTAATGTGAAGCCTGCATCTGCAGGAAGGTTTTCAGCAAGGTCCCTTAGGATTTTCCCGTGAGGGCTGGGTGAGGCGCCAACTGTTAAAATCACGGAATCAACATTTGATGCATCTTCACTTGAACAGGCTCCAAGCGAAAAGGCAAGTGTAGTGGCGGCAAGAATGGCAATAGGTGTTTTACGCATGGTTTTACTTTCTGTAAAAAGGTGGTTGCTTCGCCAAGACTGGAATCGAGTCCCCGGTTGGTGTCGCCTTAGCGGTGGTCCACCAACCGGCTAATCATGTCGCCACACATTTGGATAACCTGGACAAATATCAGAAAGAAAACTACGGTCAAAATCAAGACGTCCATTTGCCACCCTTGGTAGCCGTAGTTGATTGCAAGCGCGCCAAGGCCGCCGGCACCTAAAACGCCAGCCATAGCCGAATAGCCCACAAGAGTCACAGACAACAGCGTAACCGATTGAACCAGTCTTGGAAGTGCTTCACGTACTTGCACCCCCCATTCAATTCGAAGATTTGATGCTCCCATCATTTGGGCTGCTTCGATTTTTCCGGGTTCAACAGCGGCCACATTTGACTCAACTAAGCGGGCAAAAAAAGGTATCGCTCCAATGGTTAGGGGAACACATGCTGCGTACCATCCCAAAGTGTTTCCGACTAGGAAACGAGTGAGTGGAATTATGGTGATCATGAGTATGACAAATGGGAAAGATCGAACCATGTTCACGATGAATCCTAGGACTTGATGCAGCGTAGTCCGTGGCTTGATTCCTGAGGATGAACTGGAAGCCAAAAGAAGCCCCAAAGGTGTGCCTAAAATCACTGTTGTAACTGTGGCTACCGATACCATTGCAAGCGTTTCCAACAGAGCCGGCCAGAAGAATTTTGTGAGAACCGGATTATCTAGCCACATCGGGTCATTTGGACCGAAAGGAAGAAAATCTATCATTGTGGCCGCCTTTCGGCATGAACCTGATTTCGGTGAAGTTCTGTGAGGATAGAGTCGACATGGTAATCGGGAACGCTGATTGCCAGTCGCCCAACCTGCAAAGTACCTACGGACTCGAATCTACCGGCCGTCACATCAGCGCCTAGTGAAGCAATTAAGTTGAGCACGGTTGCTCCAGTTGGCACACCGGGTTTGGAAGTGAATGATACGTCTATCAGCGTCGTACCAGGCATGATGTCTGCATCGTCGACTGAGGGGGGTGGCACCAAGGCCTCGGAAAGAGGGGATTCAACGTCGGAGATAACGTGGTCCAAAGGTCCATCCTGGATCACTTGACCTGCCTGCAAAAGCGTTACTGAGTCACAGACTTCGGTCACGACGCGCATTTCGTGGGTGATGATGACTACCGTGACCCCCGACTTATCGCGCAAATCACGCAACAAATCTAGAATCTGCACAGTAGATCCGCTGTCTAACGCAGACGTTGGTTCATCACAGAGCAGCACAGCTGGATTGTCCGCCATTGCGCGGGCAATGCCGACTCTTTGCCGTTGTCCGCCTGAAAGCTGAGATGGAAAAGCGGATGATCTGCCACTTAGTCCAACGGTGTCCAATAACTCATCAACGCGCGGTGCGATTATTTCTTTACGAGCGCGCGCAATTTGAAGAGGATATGCAACGTTGGCTCCAGCCGTGCGGTTATCAAGAAGGTTGGGCTGCTGAAATACCATGCCAATGTTGCGCCTGGCTGCGCGTAAAGCGCCATCAGACAAAGTGGCCATATCAAGCCCGTCAACGACAATGCTTCCTGATGTGGGGCGCTCAAGCGCGGTTAGGCAGCGGATCAATGTTGATTTGCCTGCCCCAGATTGTCCGACGATGCCATGAATAGCCCCTTTTGGGATGCTTAGTGACACGTCTTGTAGTGCGACAATTTCGCCATTGGGGGGCGACGGATAAGTCTTACATACGTCAACAAGCTCAATCATTTTTCTCACCTCCTGTCTTCGCATAGCCTACGCATCTCCTCTGGGAAATTGCCAGATATGTGAAGTATGGACAAACAATGTCTCAGTTTGGAAGACTTGTGGCGTGTCTGCTGGCAGGTTTGCTCCTTCCCCTTCGGGACCACTTCATCTTGGCAACCTTCGCACTGCGATGATTGCTTGGGCAGTTGCGCGTCAGAGTGGTGCGAAGTTCTATTTACGCATTGATGACATTGATCCGGGGCGGAATCGAGCTGTGGATCAGCAGATTCGCGAGTTGGAGTGGCTTGGGATTGATTGGGATGGTGACATCATCTATCAGTCCAAGCGACGCGACCTTTATGAGGATGCGCTTAGGACGTTGGAGGCCGACGGAAACGTCTTTGAGTGTTACTGCTCACGCAAAGATATTCGCGAGGCAGTTCGGGCTCCTCATTCCCCAATGTCTCACTATCCGGGCACTTGTTTGGAAAATATTACCGTTAAAACCGGAAAACCTGCCGCCTTGCGCCTTCGTCCAAATGTGACCGAGTGGAGAGTTTTGGATGAACTTTCCGGTGAAGTCGTTGGACCGATTGATGCCTTTGTTCTTCGGCGAGGCGATGGGTGGCCTGCGTACAATTTGGCTTCGGTTGTTGACGACATTCTTCTAGGAATTGACCACGTGGTCAGAGGCGACGACCTTCTTGAGGCAACCCCGGGTCAGGAGTATCTGGCACATCTGTTGGGTGCAAGGCCGATCAAGTATGTGCACGTCCCGCTGGTGTTAGGTGAGGGAGGTGCCAGGTTGGCGAAGCGTGATGGTGCCGTGACGATCGAGGACATGAACTTGTCCCAAGACAGGGTACTTGAGGTGCTCACAGGTTCTATGGGCATTAAAAAGTGCGGTGATATGGAATCGTTCTTGAATGAGTTTCGTATCGAAAATTTGCCGCGTCACGCGGTCCGGTTTGGCACATTTGAGGGTAAACCAGAGCTTCGTATGTGACGAAAGTCTTAGATTTTTCGGGCATTATACACGTTTTTGACTTTGGGGAGCAATTCCATCTAATCGCTATTTGCTTACCGGTCGTGTGGGAAGATAAGGTAATGGTGTCAATACAGGTACGTAACTAAGTTGTGTAAGGCATCAAAGGGTGTGGTGTTGTAGCAGCGAAGGCGCTTTCTAAATATTCAAATAACGAAACCATAATTGGGAGATAATATGGGTCGTCCAAAGATCTACAATGAAGAACTTCGAGAAGCCCTCCTCGTGGAGGCCGAAGACATGTTGGCAAAAGAGGGATATCACGATGTGTCCCTTCGAGTACTCACAAAGAATGTTGGAACATCGACAAACGCTGTTTACACTCTGTTTGGTTCCAAAGAAGCACTAATGTCCGAAGTGATCGTTCGTGGAATGACCAGACGTATGGATGATGCACTTGAGAGATCAGCTGGCCTATCGCCACTTGAGAAACTGTTATTCTTGGCAGGGATATTCAGGGAATCTGCTCTTGGCTCACCTAAGCGCTTCAGGGGCATCTTCGACGCATCGAAAGAAATTCGGAAGAGCAATCCAAGCATTGGCCGTGTGCACCCAGAAGCATTCCATCTGGGAGACAAAGTATTTGGTCCTATTACTGATGCTGTCAAAGGGATTGTTAGTGAAGAAGGTATTGATGCGGATCCAGTCCTCATGGCAGGGACAATCTGGGCTGCAATACACGGGCTAATCACACTAGAAGTCGAAGGACTTACGGACAATCACTTTTCTGATCCAACCGACCTCTACCTTTCAACCATCGGGGCTGTCCTTGGAGGTTGGAAGGGTTGCGTAGAGATTCCTGAAAACGCTCGCAACGCATTCTTGATGCCTTGCGGTGAGGAAAAGCGACTCGTCGCTGCCTAAAGCTGGATAAGCTTCAGGTTACTCGCTTGTAGTGAGGGGCAGTTGTGGTCACAAAGACCACGACTGCCCCTCACTATGTTCACGACTGCCCCTCACTATGTTTATGTACTTGTTAGGCCTTGACGGGTGGCGTGGTCTGTCGGTCCCGCCTGCGCTGCGTCGTCCCAGCCATAGCATTGTGAGTGTAGCCGTAGCTTCACAGCCCTATGGCTGAACCAACAACCCTACGG
>DAIOFF010000047.1:0-14441 GCA_036745855.1 Scrofimicrobium sp.
TGTCTGCGGCTTCTTGATCGATGATCACGTTTGACTGGTTGTATTGTGTTACCCATTGTGCGGCATATGGATATGTAAAAAGAGTTGCTGCTATTAGACACAAAATGGCAATAATTAGTGCTAGCCAACTGAATTTCCATTGGTTGAATGGCACTTTTACATGGGATCGTGTTGCCATTCTTGCACTCACATTGCTCCTTCAAAAAATGGTGGGGCGCTGGTTTTTGCCATCACCCCACCATTTCGTTAGTAGTCTCGATCTATTTGACTGCTTTACTGTTCGTTTTCACCTGCGTCGCGACGCCTGCGAACGAAGAACAGTCCAATAGCAAGGAACAAAACAGCCCCACCTGCGATTATCATTAGCACGCGGCCTGCGGCACCGGTGATTGGCAGCCCTGGAAGGTCGCCTCCGGAAGTACCGAACTGGTCGTTCACAATTGTCACTTGGGCGTCATCTGCTGCAATGGTTAGTTTTGCCCCGCCTAATGCCCCTTTGTAACCAGCTGGCACTACGGTCTCATAAACACAGTAGTCACCAGCGCCAAGGACCATTTCGCTCGTCAGACCGGTCGTGGCGTTAGAGGTGAGGGTGCCGAGGTCGGCTTTCACCAAGCCATCGACGTCAACATCCAAGTCCGCGTAAGCAGGGCAGGCGCTAATGGCACCAGCATTTGGTTTGGACCAAACTTCAAAGCCTGCACCACCCAGGGGAACATTTGCAGAGGCTCCCTTGTTGTTTGCTTCCTTTTTGATGGTGGCGCCGCTGAAGATTGCTTGTGGCTCTGGCACGGACACTGGGAAGGTGTCCCCGTTTACGGTTAGATCTGCCGTGTTGCTTGTCGAGGTCGCGGCCGCGTCAGCCGTTGTTACGATTGTCCATTTAACAGTCTTGCCTATGTTGTTTTGCAGGAAGGTTAAGACATCGTCACCGTCAGCGTTATCGAAGGTCAGTGTTAGTGGGTTTCCCGAGGTGTTGAGTGTGTATTCGGTGTTGGGCACGGTTGTCACCGTCGTCCCATCCACTAGTGACACGGTTGAGCTCACGTAAGTCAGCCCCGCACTTAGAGCATCACTAATCATGAACTGCGTGTAAAACACCGGGTCACCTTGTTCGTCAGCACCAAGGTTATTGATTAGGTAAGAAATGTCGAACGTGATTTGGTTACCAATCACTGTCGCATTTTTTGAGGAACCGTTGTTCAAGACCACATTCTTGGGGTAGATGTGTATGTCGTAGTTCCACGGATTTGCTGCGTCACCTGGGTATGGAACCGTGACTATTGCCGGCTGGGCAACGGTAACGGTGCTGGGCAGCGGCGTGGATTCATAGACCACGTAGGCTTTATCGGCAGGAAGGTTCGCAAACTCTGCTATGCCCCCATTTGATGTGTCTATTTCAGCTAGTGGAGTTCCCAGGGAAGCGCCCGTAACTCCGCTCAGAATTGGATTGCCCCCAGCATCTGTTGTGACAACCAGGTCCTTCAGTTTGTCCCAGTTGGCCGCTGTCCCAAGGGGAAGGCCTTCAATGGGTACCACTGTGAAGCCGACGCCATCCAGTGCGGTCAGGCCGTCGAGGTCGCCCTCGTCAATGGCATTTCCGTCATTTGGAAGACCTGTTGCTGAGTCTGGTTCAGCGAATTTGTGAACTGTAATGGAGCCCGTGCCCATGTCCCCTGGTGCAGCTTGCGCTGCGGATACAACGCCGAACATGCTCATGCTTAGGACGATTGCACCACTAAGAACGGAAAAGTTCCGTTTCGCGTCTCTTGTACGCATTATCTTTCCTTTCTTCACGGCGATCGCCCGCCGCATGCTTTCAAAACTGGAGATAAATAGTTTTTCTAACTGTTATCCCCTTTTAGATTTGGCTTATTAGGAAGTCCTTTCTATGCGTTTCCTTTGGCGGCGCCAGAGCGCATAGATTAGACCCGCGGTGACCATAAAGATCGAAGCACCAGCCACAAACCGGTACGTTCCTAATCCGCCTGCGTTTGGCAGCCCTGGCATCCCTTCGGGGCTTGTGGCAGTAATGCGGATTACTTCTTCTAGTCCCGGTAGGATTTCTAAGTCGTTCTCGAAATCCAACCAACACGCCTCGTCAGCAGATGCTGGATCATTCAAAAATGGGGCGCAGACAGGGTCTGTAGAGTCAAAACGTTGCAGGCCGATGAGCGCGATGCCCGAAGGCAAGGTCGCAGTCATGTCATAGGTTCCTGGCCGCGCTACTAAAGCAGATTGCGGGCCTGCCTGCGTGATAGTGAAGTCATACTGAGCGCCGTCGGTTTTATTTGCTCCGCTTGTCCCCCACCCTGTGGCTGTAATTCCTATTGGGTTGTTGATGAGGCTAACTGTGGATGCCATGTAGGTGACTTTGCAGTCTGCAACGTCACCGGCTTCCAAAGTGAGTGTGAACGTCGCGTCTTCAAAGGCATCCGGTTTTTCGTCGCCCCCAATGTCAGCGACGCTGCATGCGACCGATTGTTGTACGTATTTGTCAGCTATTGTTCCGGGGGCGGTTACTTGTCGTCCTCCGATTACATAACTGCCGGGCGTCAGGTCGGCGTAGCCATCACCTGCGCGTCCGCTAATTACGATGGCGGTGTCTTCAGAGTTGGTTGCGGTGACTTCCCAATTGGACGGTGCTGGGGTTCCGTTTTCTGCGGGAAAACCGACTTCGATTGTTCCTGCGACCTTTGGCAAGGTGGTGGTGCGGACAATAATCGTTGCATCTGGGCTGCCATTTGTACCTAGGGCCTGCGCATTTAGGGTGACACGCACGGTGTCATTTGCAGGGGTTCCTAATGTGACAAGGGAGGCTTCTAGTTCTGTGCCGTCTACTTTTGTGACTGACGCGCCTTCTATGAGTGCGCCTGCTGGCATTTTCAGATCGAAGGCCACGTTTTGACTGTTGTTAGTGACTGCATATGATCCGATTAGCTTCGGATCTGTTAATACTGTTGCCGAGGCCGCAGTTCCTGTGGCGTTTGTGAAGGTACTTACCGTGTAGGTTCCTGGTGCTCCCTCTACGATTACCCGAACCACGCCGTTTGCGAATTTCACTGCGTAGTCTTCTACTTCCCCATCAATTATCCACGGCCGGGTTTGGGATTCTATTGTTCCTTTTGATGGCGCAAACCATTGGGTTGAAGGCGTTGCGCCGTTCCAAAATCCTGCCGAGTCAGTGCTGCTGGTGGCAACGACGCGTATGTATTTGTCCATGGCCGCACTGTTGACAGCGCCGCTGGGGGAAGTTATCGCCAGATTTCTTGTGTTGCCACTTCCAGTTCCTATTGCCGAGGCGGCTTCAGTAAATGCCGGGCTACTCACTGGAACCGTCGGGTTTTGCAGCCACGCCCTAACAACGCCTTCTTCTGCGTTCACGCCTGATAATGCCGCTTTCAATGAGTACTCGACTCCGGGCACCATGAGTTGATTGGCAAGGGGGGTTTGAACTTCCCCCAGTAACAAGTGAACGCCGTCTTCGGTTTCGTTTCTTGCCCCGGTTGTCACGCCATCTGAGTACCAGCCTGGGGCAGAACCTAGGTACAAAGAAGGGTTAGCTTTTACGGCTTCAGAGAAGTTGCCTGAATCATCAGTCCAGTTCCCAGGATTTATATGGCGGGGACCGTTGTTTGCTGCGGAAGTGCGGTAATTCGCTAGGTTCGCACCAGCATCACCCCAGGAACCTTCAGCATTGATGCCGAAGTTTACGCTTGACACATCCAGGTCTGAGTTCAATGTGATGTCGGCGCATAGAGCCATTTTCTCCACGCTTAGTGATTCGGCCGACGCCGTGCCAGCGCCATGTTGCGAGGGATAGTCGATGTATCCGCCGTCAGTTAGCGATGGCGGTGTCGCCTCGGCAACCACCTCACCAAAACTGCTGATCACGATGTCATTTGCATCTGGGTCACCTGCTGGGACGTAAGACGAAAACGTAATCCCAGTCTGGGTGGCATTCACTGGCACTGGCAAGGCCGCAGTACCCCTATTGATCTGGGGCTGCACAACCCTAACTCGGTAGGTGTTGCCGACTTGGAAACCAAGGAGGAATGAGTACTCGCCTGATTCATTAGTTGTTTGTTGTCCAACTACTTTCCCAGTTGAGTCATAAATCTGAACCAGCTGATTTTCGACCCCTGCCTCGCCCTGATCTTGCGCCCCATTACGGTTCTGATCTTGATATACGATCCCATTGATCGTGGACATTGAACCATCAGCAGCTAAGTCAAAGATCGTGGAACCTGCGCGCCCACTAATCTGGCGAACATACCCGGTTAGAGGATCGCCCTCAACCAAATAAACATAAGACGGGTAACCACCGGCGGTAAAATAGACCTTTCCTTCATGAAACGCCATTCCCCATATTTCGATGGCTTGCGGATTAGTGCCGTTTTGATTCTGCCATTTGACAACCTTGGAATATACCCATCCCGCATCTTGATTGCTTGGATCAGATGGCTCAATTTTTATCATCCATTTTTCGCCAGAATCGCTGGCAAACACAATCGTGTAGATGTTTCCTTGGCCATCTATTGCCATATCTGAAGAGCCATACCATCCATTTACTGTTGCATCATTGGAAGTTTTGGGTTTTATGTCAGAAATTATTCGGTAATCACCGGTTGTTGGATCATAAATCATGAACCGGTAGTTGGCATTGCCTACTGTTGAGTCTTCTCCACCAGAAAAATAAAGGCGCCCTGTTGGTTGGTGCACTTCCCCACCCGACCAATAGTTAAGGCCCGGTGAACCAGGTAATGGTACAAAAAGAACTTCTGATGGTTTATTGTTTTGGGGATTATTTAGCTCAAGCGGAACGTCATCTGGATCGTTATAAAAAACAGCGATTGGAACATTGGCATTACCCGGCCGCGCTGGATTCCATGAACCTGCGGTAGAAGTGGGAGTTCCCCAAAACCAAAAGTATGACTTCCCAGTTCTGCCGTAGCGGCCAGCGTCCAACGCCATGGTTGAAGCGACTTCTGATATAGGTCCGCCATTCCAAGTGTCACCACCATCATTGGAACGTGATCCTATTCCACTTCCTTCGCTACCAGGCCCCCAAGTGGTGAACAAACCGTTTAGCCCATTTGAACTGCTTTGCAGGACATCACTACTAATTGGTGCCACACCACTATTTGCATTCCCCAAGTAAAAGTATCCAGCAGCGTAAAGCTGGGTTGGATCAAACTTCACGGGGGTTGGAACTTGGGCACTGACATTGCCCGTGTACTTACTGCGATAAGGAACCCCTGGGCTAGGGCCATAGTGCGACGGTAAAGAGATGTCTCGAAGATGCTCAAGGCCGCGCTGAACTGGGGCCTTGTTATTTTCGGCTGTTGCATTCAAGTCCTGAATCCCAGCCTCTGGGTCTGCCTTCCCGGTTCGGATAGTTGGCCTATTGGCCTCAGAATGAGTAGGTGTTGAACCACTTTGTGAAGGGTTTTCAGTTCGCCCGTCCCCTACCAACGCGCTTTGGGGAGACCCATCAGTATGTAATCCGCTTTCGGGAGAGTCACTAACGGCAGGCATGCCTGTTGCGCCCATTGATAAAGCACTTGTCGCAAGGACAACTGCAATGCATCCGCCAAGAATGCGGACACCCCGTGTAAAGCTCTTCCGCCCCATAATGTCTTCCCATTTTTAGGGTGCGAAAATGCATGTACACCAACTACATGAAAATGTCTTACGCACCCATTTCCCCTGAGCCAAAGGCTCATAACAATTCGAAATTGCCTGCTAAACGATTCCGATAGGAATGGATGCTACCGTGCTTTTCTTAAATAAACACCCCCCCTGAAACTGCGTCGTGAAGCACAGCCGCTTCCAACAGTCTTTCGTACACACCTATTAGTACTGATCAAATACAAATAAAAGACAGAAAAGGTGTTTTAGGCCCCAAAAAACGAGGAAATGTGAGACATTCTCGATGCACTTTTGAGAACTAACTACATAAGAAAGGTTTTAGACACCTTTCATTTCAAATGAAGTCTCCGGCGCTTCAGATCAAAAGCAATCATTAGTTAGATACTAAAAATTGACTAGTAGGTAAAAGTTAAAGAGTTTATCCAAATAAATGACCAAAAGATCCACATGGTAACGAAACCACAAAGCGCAGAATAATGACTGCGTACGGGCCACAACTCTGAAAGCACACAAGAAACAAAAACGCAACCGTAACACAGAAATGCAAAACCGGTCGGCCCACTCATATGCAACGGCTTCATAAGGAACTTACCCTCTGGCACCTTTTGCCCGCGACCCCAACACCGCGACAGCTAGGCAGACAAATGGCCTCCACAATGACTCGCTCCAACCGCGTCAGGTCGGCCCCTGTAGGTAGAGTATGGACATGAGCACAAGTGGGGTCACACCAAGAGATTTTCTTTCCGAGGTCATAGAACTTGCCAGCCGCGCACACGAGGCCGACAGGTGGGGTGAATACCCCTACGTGACCCATTTGGCACTAACTGCCACAAAAGCAAGAGAACTCGGCGGCAATGAACACGTGGAACAAACAGCGTGGCTTCATGACGTAATCGAGGACCATCCCCAGTACGCCTCGGAAATAAAAGAAAGATTTCCCGCCTTACACTCATCCCTTTTGGTACTTGCAAAAAACAAAGACGAAGCATACCCCGACTACATTTCGAGGGTTCTAGAAAGTGGCGACCAAACAGCGCTCACCGTGAAACTAGCGGACATGGAAGTGAACTACCACCACGCCCCCGATAAACGCCGCCACGCCAAATACCAATCTCAGATCGGACGGCTTCGCGACGCCTTCAACGGCACAACCTCCTCAAAATGAGACTCCCCCAAACTCAAGCGCATACCGCAAACCTCTAAAGCCACCCCCGGCCCAGAAACCCAGCTCAAGCGAACCTCATCTGGCAAAACCTTGACACGCAACTTAGTTCCAGCGATCATCAAGCTAAACGCCAACGACTGCCACGAAGGCGGTAAATGCGGGTTCAAACGCGGCATGCCCCCAGTTAAATCACGCAACCCCCCAAAACCATTTACAAGACACTGCCAAGCGCCCCCAGCCGCGGCAACATGAATGCCCATTTCTGCATTCTCATGTAAATCTGCAAGGTCCGTATAAAGCGAATCTTCAAAATAGTGTAAAGCCTTATCCAAGTCCCCAACTTCAGCCGCAATAATACACTGAGAAGAAGCCGATAATGTTGAATCCCCCGTGGTCAGCGGGTCATAGTACTCAAAATCTGCCTTCTTTTCCTCAAACGAAAACAAACCAGATAGCAGCTGCAGCGCAAGCACCACATCAGCCTGCTTCAAAACCTTATGACGGTAAATAACCAAAGGATGATACCTAAGAAGCAATGGCGTCGAATCATCATCAAAAACCCACGGCTCACGCGACAAAAACATGGCATCTTGAGGGTGAACTCCAAGATCCTCATCCCAAAGAATCGTCATCGTATCCGCAATAGAGCGCCACCTAGAGGGCTCATCATCACCAACACTTAGCTGGCGGCGCTTCGACTCACGAACCTCCTTCGGCAAAGACTCCCACAAAGTGGCAGTCTGGTCCAAACAAAACCGAGCCATAGCATTCGTGTAAAAATTGTCATCAACCACAGCCGAATATTCATCAGGACCCGTGACCTGATGAATATGGAACTTCCCATCCTGTCCAGTAAACCCAAGGTCAGCCCACATTTTGGCAGTCTCAACCAGAATGTCAATGCCGCACTCCTGCAAAAACTTCCAATCACCAGTCACCAACACATACTGAATAACCGCATAAGCCACATCCGCATCAATATGATATTGAGCCGTTCCCGCAGGATAATACGCAGAAGCCTCCTCACCATTAATAGTCCTCCACGGAAAAAGAGCTCCCCGAAGCGACATAGTGCGCGCACGCCTACGCGCTGCAGGCAACATCGCATACCTATGCTCAAGAACAAGCCGCGCAGCCTCAGGACACACATAAATCAAAAAAGGTAAAACAAAAATTTCCGTATCCCAAAAACAATGCCCCGAATACCCAACTCCAGATACGCCCTTGGCCGCAATGCCCCCCACAAGCTTTGCCGACACCTGCGCCAACTGGAAAAGCGACCATCGGATAGCTTGCTGAACACCAGCCCCCGGCCCCTGAACCTGAACATCTGCGCGATCCCAAAAATCATCCAACCACGCCCTCTGTTCGCGCGCCAACTGGTCAAATCCCACTTTGCTGACACGCTCCGCATCCTCAAAAGCCGCCGTCTCCAACTTCGCCAAATCCCCCTCGTGAACTGTAAGCAGCCCCTTTCTAACGCCCTCAGGAACAACATCATCCGAATGGTATGCGACGTACCGAACGTAACTGACGCTTTCGCCCTTATGAACCTGGGCCTCGTTCGGAAAAATATCCTTCCAACCACCCGCGAAACTCAACTGAGAATTATGGCACCTGCCACTTACCCCAGACGCAGAATAATAAACATCAAGCCCGCCACCCTTTGCACTCTCACTACCACGCGGATCAGAAAAACCCTCAGGCTCAATGTTCTGCGCATTCCTTGCATCAACCTCAAACGACACCAAGACCGCGGCGTCAGCGTCGAGCGGCGAAACAGTAACCTCAATCGCAGCAACATGCCGCTCAAACAACGGGACAATGCGGCGCTGCCTTACCTGCACCCTATTTCCATTTGGCAGCCTCCACACCCGAATCCCCGTAGAAACCCCCACACGAAAATCAAGCTCAGTGCGGCCAGACTCAAAACTCGCCTCATCAAGCCGCACCCCGTCCACCACCACCCGGAACCCAACAACGTCCGGCACGCCCTGCAAAAACTGACCAACACGGGCAAAACCATACGCATCCTCAGCATGGCCAATCGGAAAAGTCTCGTGAAACCCATTAATAAGCGTGCCAAACCCAAATCCCCGAAACCCGTCACCAACTCCCCGCACGCCAAGGTACCCATTCGACAAACTAAACAAAGTCGCCGACAACCGATCAGCGCGCCTATCAGCGGTCTCTACTTCAATCATCCGCCACGGATCAGCAGGAAAACGCGTGCGATCAACAGGATCTGAAGCCGTCGCCCCAAGAATCAGCTGCGACAAATCCTGCAGCGACGCAATCACAACATCCGCCCCCGCTTCACGAAGCGCCGCCGCCCCCACCTCCCCACGATCAACCCCAACAGTCAGGCCAAAACCGCCCGCCACTCCAGCAGCCACACCCGACAAAGCGTCCTCAACCACAACCGCCTTCTCAGATGGCACCCCAAGCAGCGACGCAGCCAAAAGAAACGCGTCAGGCGACGGCTTCCCCTTCAGCCGCCGGTCCGCCACAACAGTCCCATCCACGACAGTGGCAAACTTCCCCTCCAACCCCGTCTGAGACAAAACCTTTGCCCCATTTCGCGAAGACGTCACAACCGCAACTTTGATGCCATGATTTACCAACACATCAATGGCCTCGGCAACCTCAGGATATGGGGCAATTCCCTTTGCTAATAGCCCCTGGAAAAAGACATTCTTTGCATTACCTAAACCACATACTGTCTGTGCATCAGGCGAATCTGTTGGATTACCAAACGGCAACACTATTTGGCGGGACTCAAGCATAGCCGCCACACCCTGAAACCTAGGACGGCCATCTATATACCTGTAATAATCCTCATCACTATATGAAGGAATCACATTATGAGCAGCAAAATAACCAGAAAAAAGCAGACGCCAAGCCTCTTGGTGCAGTGTTGCCGTTGGAGCCAGCACTCCATCAAGGTCAAAAAGTACAGCCCTAAATTTTCCTGTCATCTTCTTGCCTAATGCTCATAATTCACTATAAGCCCAAAAACAGAAAAACTAGAGACCGCCACCCTGACGCACATACTTACTCATAGCCCGCTGCGCATCACGCTTATCCTGCGCCTCACGAAGCGACTGCCGCTTATCATATTCATGCTTTCCACGCCCAAGCCCAATCTCAACTTTTGCGCGTCCCCCAACAAAATAAAGCTCCAAAGGAACAATCGAATATCCCTTAGCCTGCACTCTTTGCCCAAGTTTTTGAATCTGCGATTTATGCAACAATAACTTACGTTTACGCGTTGGCGCGTGATTATTCCAAGACCCCTGCGAATACATAGGAATATTCACGCCATAAAGCCACGCTTCATTGCCCTTAATCTCAATCCAACCATCAACCAAAGAAGCACGGCCCATGCGCAAAGCCTTCACCTCTGTCCCCGACAAAACCAAGCCGGCCTCCCACGTATCCTCAATTACGTAGTCATGGCGCGCCTTCTTATTTCGAGCAATAGTCTTATGCGCGTCAGACTCCGCCTTACGCTTCTCCGCCTCACTCAGTTTCGGCTGTTTCCATTCCTTGGGCATTCCCCTAGGTTATCTCAGGAAATCCATTGGATTCACCGTAGAGCCATTCTGCTGCATAATGAAATGCAAATGACACCCAGTCGAATTACCAGTCGTACCCGTATATCCAATAGTCTGCCCTTGCTTAACAACCGTGCCCGTTGGCAAACCAGGCTGCTGCAAATGCAAATGCTGACTAGTCCAAGAACTACCATTCACCATTCCGTGATTAATAATCACCATATTGCCGCCACCACCATCAAAGAAGGAACCCGCAACAACGCCATCAGCCGTAGCAAACTGAGGCTCGCCACACGGAATCCCAAAATCAGTGCCATCATGAAGACGCCATATCCCCAAAATCGGATGCAACCGCATGCCATATGAACTGGTAATAGGTGTACCCGCTGGCACCGGCCAAGCAAACGTTCCCCCACCAGAAGGCGCTGGATTCGCAGCCGGAGCAGGAGCCGGCGCTGGCGCAGGTGCAGGTGCTGGCGCAGGCTTTTCAGCAGCAGGCGCATTAGGCTTCGGCGCATTCTTCGCAGCTTCCTCTGCGGCCTTCTTCGCCTCTGCCTCCGCCTTCTTCTTGTTATCCGCATCCACCTTGGCGATGATCTGATCAGCCTTTTTTATCGTCTGCTCCTGGCTTTCAAGTTCCTTTATGGCTTCACCCTTCCGGGACTCCCACGCAGACTTCTTATCCCCAAGGGAAGACTCAAGCACCTCTAAATCATCCAGTTTTTCTTGAACCGCATCCTCAGCATTATTCGCCTCGTCCAAAGTGGTCTTAGCCTCTTCCTCAAGGCCAGTAATGCGCTCAGCCATTGCCTCATGCTTTGTTGCCTGATTCTTGAGGGTGGCAGCCTCCTCACGGGCAGACTCAAGCGCACGCGTCTGCGCACGCGCCACAGTCTCAGCCGATGTAGCGCGCTCCGTCAAATCCCCCGGACCCTCATTCGTAAGCAAAAGAGTCAGCGCCGAAGTGTCATTGTCCTTATAAAGATCCCGTGCCATAGCGCCAATCGACGTCTGCAACTCAGACTTCGAATCCTCAGCATCCTTCAAAGCCTTAGAAAGACTCTCATGCTCAGACTTCACTTTCTTCAGCTCAGCCGTAACCTGCTGATGCTCACGCTTTGCAGCTGCCGCAGTCTCTTGAGCGGCTTCAAGGTCAGCCTCCGCAACAGGAATCTCAGTTTCCACTTCCTGCAAATCTATATACACCTGGGCTAAATCCGTCGAAAGTCCCTCTAGCTCATGCTTCAAAGTCTCCATCTTTGACTGCGCCGCGCTACGTTCATCAACAGCTTCAGAACGTTTATCCGCATTTGCCGTCCCAGCCAGCAAAGCCACAGCAGCAAAAGTAGCAGCAAGAATCTTCAGACGCTTCATTTTCATACCTTCGTATATCTACCCAAAGAAAATGCCGAAGCAACAAGGGCAAGTAATAACGCAGCCCCCACCAAGAATGGCGTCACTAGAGCAACATCCATCGGACCAATCACATTCGACCACTGGAATGATTCCTTCAGCCAACCATCAACCAAGAAACGAGTCCCCAAGAACAAGCCGCCAACAGCCAAGCCCGCCCCCGCCAGCGCTGCAAGAGCGCCCTCGATCATAAATGGTGCCTGAATAAACAAATTCGACGCGCCAACAAGGCGCATAATCTGCGTTTCCTCCTCACGGCTCATTGCAGAAAGCTGAATAGTAGTTGTAATCAACAAGATCGCAGCAACAATCATCACTGCCGCCAGGCCAATGGAAATCATTTTCATCTTGTCAACTACCTGCAGCAAAGGCTCAATAAGTTCCCGCTGATCCTTAACCTCAGAAACACCCGGAGTTCCCGACAGCTCCTCATTAATGATCTGATATTCCTCTGGGTTCACCAGCTTGATACGGAAAGAAAACTGAAGCATTTCCGGCGTCGTAAGCTGCACAATCGGATCATCCTTATACATTTCCTCAAAAGCCGCATACGCTTCTTCTTTAGTTTCCTCAAAAACCTCTGCCACATACGGCTTCAACTCATCAGACGCAAGCCGCTCCCGAACTGCCTGAATCTGATCCTCACTCGCCTCTTTCCCCTCACACGAAGCCCGCTTATCATGGTCAGCACACATATAGACCGATACCTCGATCTTGTCGTACCACTGGTCTTTCATCTTCTCTACCTGCAACTGTGCCAAAGCGGCAGTACCCACAAACAGCAGTGATACGAACGTAACAATCACAACCGCCACAGCCATCGCCTTATTGCGAACAAGGCCTTTGCCAGTCTCTGAAAGAATAAAACGTAACCTCATCTTTACCGGGCACCTCCGTAAACGCCGCGGTCCTGGTCACGAACCACTTGACCATTTTCAAGTTCAATAACGCGCTTGCGCATCTGGTCAACGATATTCGCATCATGCGTCGCCATGACAACCGTGGTTCCGCCACGATTGATTTGATCCAGCAACCTCATGATCCCCAGCGAAGTTTCAGGATCAAGGTTTCCCGTCGGCTCATCCGCCAATAACAACGCAGGACGATTCACCATCGCACGGGCAATCGCCACGCGTTGCTCCTCACCACCAGAAAGTTCCGACGGCAAACGTTTCTCTTTGCCAGCAAGCCCCACCAAGTCCAAAACGTCAGGCACCGCTGCTCGAATCTGATGCTTCTTTTTTCCAATCACCTGCATCGCAAGCGCAACATTTTCAAATACGGTTTTCGAGGGCAAAAGTCGAAAATCCTGGAAAACAGTGCCAATCTGCCTACGCAGTTTTGGCACGCGCCATCCCGGAAGCCTGCCCACTTCGCGCCCCAATACCCAGACCTCGCCGGTAGAAGAACGCTGTTCACGGAGCACTAGCTGCAGAAAAGTCGACTTTCCGGAACCGGACTTGCCAACTAGGAACACGAATTCCTCGCGTTCAATCTCAAGCGAGACGTCGTCTAACGCGGGTCTCGCTCCCTTCGCGTACACCTTGGTGACGTGATCAAATCGGATCATTGTTTACCCTGAATCTGTAAGTTTCCAGACTCAGAGTAAGCCGCGCTGGACTGCTAATTTCAGTCCGACACGCCAGTTTCCTGGTTCTTCCTCCAGCGAATGCCCGCATTGATGAATCCGTCAATCTCACCATCGAAAACGGCCGAAGTCTGACCCGATTCATAACCCGTACGCAGGTCTTTCACCATTTGGTAGGGGTGCAGAACATAAGAGCGCATCTGATCGCCCCACGACGCCTTCACGTCACCCTTCAGCTCATCCTTCTTCGCCTTTTCTTCCTCATGACGCTTGATCAAAAGGCGTGATTGAAGAACCCGTAGCGCTGCGGCGCGGTTTTGTATCTGTGACTTTTCGTCCTGCATTGACACAACAATCCCTGTTGGAATGTGAGTCATCCTCACAGCAGAATCTGTCGTATTCACAGACTGCCCACCAGGTCCTGAACTGCGGAACACGTCAACTTTTAGTTCAGACTCAGGAATCTCAATGTGATCCGTAGTCTCAATCAACGGAATCACTTCCACTGCCGCGAACCCCGTTTGCCGGCGCCCCTGATTATCGAAAGGGGAGATACGCACCAGACGGTGTGTGCCCGATTCCACAGAAAGCGTTCCATATGCGTACGGAGCCGCTACCTCAAATGTGGCACTCTTAATCCCCGCTTCTTCAGCGTACGAGGTATCCATGACTTTCGTTGGATACCCGCGCCGTTCCGCCCACCGCAAGTACATCCGGAAAAGCATTTCAGCAAAGTCAGCGGCGTCAACCCCACCAGCACCTGAACGAATAGTGACAACTGCGTGACGTTCGTCGTACTCCCCATCCAAAAGAGTCCGAACTTCAAGGTCCGCCAAATCAGTCTTTAGTGCCACAAGGTCGTCTTCCGCCTCAACCAAAATCTCCGCTGACTCTTCAGCGTCATCACTTTCAGCCGCCAAACCAACAAGCGCATCCAAGTCATCAATCCGCGCAGACATGGCATTCAGGCGGCCAAGTTCAGCCTGCAAATGTGACAAACTAGAGGTGACACGCTGGGCTTCTACCTGGTCATCCCACAAATCAGGGGCCGCGGCCTCTTCAGATA
>DAIOFF010000048.1:0-14416 GCA_036745855.1 Scrofimicrobium sp.
GAACCCTATACCTACAATTCCTTGTACTTACGAGGCTCCCATCCGCCAATTCAGGCGGTTATCGGATCTGAACTCTCAGAAGTCCCAATCCTCATCCTCCGTGTCGACGATTTCGCCGATCACGTATGAGGAGCCAGAGCCTGAGAAGAAGTCGTGGTTCTCGTCAGCATTCGGTGAGAGCGCAGAGAGGATAGCAGGACTCACGTTGGTGGTATCAGCTGGGAATAGCGCCTCATAACCGAGGTTCATCAAAGCTTTATTGGCATTGTATTTGAGGAACCGTTTGACGTCTTCGGTCAATCCCAATGGATCATACAAGCCTTCGGTGAAGTCCTCTTCATTATCGTAAAGCTCATAGAGCAGGGAGAACGTGTAATCCTTTAGCTCTTCCTTTCGAGCCTCACTGGCACCCCGGTTACCCACCTGATACTTGTAGCCAATGTAATAACCATGGACGGCCTCATCACGAATAATCAGGCGAATCAAATCGGCAGTGTTTGTTAGTTTTGCATGGCTTGACCAATACATTGGGGCATAAAAACCGGAATAGAAAAGGAAAGATTCCAGCATCACGCTGGCGACTTTCTTTTTCTGTGGGTCGTCGCCCTCATAGTAGCTGTCAATAATGCGGGCTTTTGTTTGCAGTTGGGGATTTTCACGGCCCCATCTGAATGCTTCATTGATCTCATCCGTAGACAAAAGGGTCGAGAAAATAGAGCTATAGGATTTCGCGTGAACTGATTCCATGAATGCAATGTTCGTAAATACGGCTTCTTCATGTTGGGTAACCGCATCAGGAATCAAACTCACAGCACCAACCGTGCCCTGCAAAGTATCAAGCAAGGTCAAACCGGTAAACACGTGGTTTGTCATCAACTGTTCATCTGGAGTCAGTGTTCCCCACGAAGGAATGTCGTTGCTCAGCGGAATCTTCTCTGGCAGCCAAAAGTTTCCTGTGAGCCGATCCCACACTTCAAGGTCCTTTTCGTCCTCAAGTTTGTTCCAGTTGATCGCCTCAAAAACCTCTTTGGCCATGCTTCCTCCTTGTTCCTCAAAAAGCCTACCCGTGACCTCCGACAGATACAGTTCAAACTGGCAGGACTTTAGTCACGAACTAGTTTTACGAGGTGGTCGAACACTCCCGTACCACCCGCGCGAACACCATCATGTTGATACTCACTGGTAACCCAGGTACGCACGTCAGAAACCGTTTTAGCAGTTTGCATTGAGAGTTCGCGGGGAACGAACATGTCGTCGTAGTAAACGGCGGCAGCCACAGGTACTTGGTTTTCTGCCAGCACATCGAGATCGTAGACTTTCGGCCACGTCGTCTGGGCGGCCAGCAAGTCGGTGGCAGCCAGCAGCGGAGCCAGAGCGGGGTCTTCCTCAAAAAGGCATCGGAACACGTGCTCACCTGTCAGATACCAAGGTTCGCTCATATCCTGCGGGTCGCTCATTGCAAACCCGGCATGGTTTTCGGCTAAGCGTTCCGCCGCCCAACGAGTCCCGTCTGGCGAGGTGGGACCATAAATGGCCTCCTGCAAAACAAAGTAAAGCGGGTTCGAAGCCAATGACACGCGCTGCCCGACCTCGGCAAGAAACTTCGGCGACAAACGCGCTTCACCAGCAATGGAAAGAAACGGATCTTCCAGCAGGTAGTGCAGCATGTCGAAGCCGCCTTGCATGCCGAGGGCACCGCCGATTGTCCGAAAACGCTGGGCAGACAGGCGCTCACCTGTTGGCAATCGCTCATCAAAGTCGGCCAAATGCGCTGCAATACGGCGCACCATGGCTTCATCCGCCGGGTAGCGATCAAAATAGGTTTGATTTCGCGCTGCAGTCAGCGGATATGTCAGGTTGTAAATGTCATCGATCGGGCAAAGTCCCGGCAAACCACCTGTCACCAGCGAATGTGACACGGAATCCGGGAACATGCTCAGGTAAGCAAGCGTCAGGAAACCGCCATAAGACTGGCCGAGTGTCATCCACCGATCCACCCCCAAAGCCTCGCGAAGAACCTCCGCATCAAAAATGATCTGTTCCTGCAAGAACAGCGCCAAGTAGTCAGCTTGCTGCCGCGGCGTGCCAGAAATATTCGCGGCAAAAAGGGGCGTTGACCTGCCGGTCCCGCGCTGATCCATCAGTACAACACGGTGCGTCTTTAGTGCTGCCCCGATCCAGCCATCACCAAAGTCTGGAACGCGCGGGCCAGCGCCGCCAGGACCCCCTTGAAGGAAAAGTAGCGCGGGCAAATCGCTTGGGTTCTTAGTGTTAGCGGGCACAATTTCACGAGCGAAAAGCTCAATCATTTCGCCATCTTTTTGGTGTTCAAGTGGCACTTGCAACCGGTGTTCATGGACCTGATAGCCATGCTGTGTGTACGTCAACGTCTCCATGACCTAAGCCTACGACGACTAGGATCATGCCTGTGATATCCCTGGATGCTTTCAACCACAACACCAATCTCTCGATTGGTGGTACTCAGTTTGCGCTTTTGTGTGATGACCCGGCATTGGACGCTGCTTTGACGGGATTCGGCGGGATCGTGGGACCGCTTTCGGCGCAGACGCGGGTCGTTTTTGTGGATTCAAAGTCGCAGATTCGCCAAGCTTTGCAGGCAAATCCGGGCACGTATCCGCTAGTGATTGCGGATGTGGTTGGCGAGGTTTTTGGGGGCTATCCAGAGTTGTCGCCGGGGCCACGTCCAGGCATTGCAAAGCTGCGTGATGGTAGCAGAGAATGTTTCGTTGTTGACTGTTCCAAACGTCATGATCAGAGTGAAAATGCCGCCGGTAGGATCGATTGGGCCCGCGCGTTCATGCCGGTCAGCGGCGCGATTACTGCGGAGCTTGGTTCCGGTTTGGCTGGCAAACGGGTTGGTATTGTGTTGGTCCTTGAGCCCAAAACGGCTGTCTTAGCTTTATCTCTGCAGTCCGCAGGTGCTGAGGTCGCGGTTCATGCGCCCGCGAATGAGTTCGATTCAGCTGTTGCGGGCGAACTGAGATCCCGAGGAATCAAGGCTTTCGAAAATCCCGATGACCTAGCCGCGTGGTCGCCAGAGTACTTGATTGATGACGGTGGCCGGATGATTCCTAAGTGCCAAGACCGCGGCCTGGTTGGAGCTGCTGAGGAAACCACTTCTGGCGTGCGCCCTTTGCGTCAGCTGGAAGCGGCGGGCGGGCTTCATGTGCCTGTGATCGCTGTCAACGACGCACACGCGAAAACGTTCTTTGATAACCGGCATGGCACAGGGCAGACCTGCGCATTTGCCATTTCTCACGAGGCCCCCACCGCAACGTCGTGGGCGGTCATCGGTTTTGGCCCCGTTGGTGAAGGCGTCGCGCAGGCTGGGCGGGCCCTCGGCAAATCTGTCGCCATAGTAGAGGTCGACCCTTCCAGGGCACTTCAGGCTAGGTGGGCAGGTTACAGTGTTTTGACGATGGACGAGGCCTTGGATGCGGACGTCGTTATTTCAGCAACCGGGTACGCGGGCACTATCACCGAAGAACACCTGGCCCGGTCAAAAGCTACTTTTGCTGTTGCAGGTGGGGCACCAAATGAGGCTCCCGAGGCCGTTCTTGCTGGCGGGCATGGGATCAACTACACGTTAGCCGAAGGAAATCCAGTTGAGATCATGGACCTGTCCTTCGCCTGTCAGCTTTTTGCTCTCAAACAACTGATTTCAACTCAGCTTCACCCAGGTATGCATGAACTGGACCCCGGCCTCGACAAAAAGGTTGCAGAACTGGCATTAAGGGTGGCCGCAAGCGGGTACAAAAAAATGGCCCAAGACGCCACCAAGCCCGAGGTCACAGTCTATTCTGCGAATCTGGTTATTCCTGTCACTGCGCCAGAGATTCCAGATGGGGCTGTTGCTGTCCGCGGGGATCGGATCATTCATGTTGGTGAACGAAAATGGGTGATTGCTGCCCTGCGGGATGAAGGCACGGCGTTCACGGAGGAGCACTGGGATGGTGTTCTCACGCCTGGGTTGGTGAATGCTCATACTCACCTGCAGTACACGGGTATGGCAGATGTGGGGGCTGCCCATTATTTGGGTTTTGAGGATTGGGTGGCCGCTTTTGATGCCGTCTATGATGCTGGACCTCAGGACTGGTTGGCCGCTTCACTTCGCGGCGCTCAGTTGGCATTGCGCTCGGGCACGACGTCGATGGCGGACGTGGTGACAGACATTGAAGCTGCACCGGCCCTCGCAAAATCGGGAATGCACGGAATCGCGTACTGGGAGGTGATGGGCTGGTCGAACAAGGATTGGCAGGATCACGGACGAACGCAAACTCTTGGTGACTTGGAGAAGATCCCTCGAATCCCTGGTGCCGGGGTTTCACCGCACGCACCTTATTCATTGGAAGTTCAGCCGCTTCTTGAAGTCCCTGATTTGGTCAGAAACCTTGGTCTGAGGCTTCACATTCACCTAGGTGAAGCCCACTTTGAGAGGGAAACTCGCAGTGAAGCTGGTTGGGCGAGTCGGGCACCTGAAAGTTTCAAAGATTTGCGCCGCTCTGGTGTTGGTGTCAGTTCGACGGAGTTCGTTGACCAACTTGGCGTCCTTGGCCCGGACTGCCACATTGCTCATGGCGTTTACATGTCGGCCCGCGACAGGGCGTTGCTTCGGGCACGCGGGACTTCTGTTGCGCTTTGCCCAAGATCTAATATCGTGATCGGTCTTGACGCTCCGCCGATTGCGGATTATTTGCGCGAGGGCAACCAGATTTCGGTTGGTACGGATTCTTTGAGTTCATCACCTTCGCTGGATTTACTTGAAGACGTCCAGACTCTGTATTCCCTGGCACGTGAGCAGGGTTATCACGGCTCTGACTTACATGCCCGCTTGTTTATGGCAGCGACGCTTGGTGGCGCTGGTTCTCTTGGTCTTCGCGCGGGCAAGTACCGCGCGGGGCAGCTGGCGGTGGGCGCAATGGCCGATTTGGCGTTTTTCGAGGTTGGAAGCCTTGAAGAGTTAGTTGAAGCTGGCGCTGGGACTGCCCGGCGCACAATCCTCGCCGGAAAGGAACGCTACAGTGCCACCAACGAATGAAAATGACCCCCGCATGGCGTTGAATCTTGAACCCCACCCGGAGGGCGGTTTTTTTCGGCGCACATACACCGCAAAAGATGCCGTTGGTGATCGCCCGGCAGTAACACTCATTCACTTTTACCTGCCCGCCGGGGACACATCCGCTTGGCACGTGGTCAAAAGCGACGAAATGTGGCTGTGGCACGGGCCGGGTCCTCTACAAATCCAACTGGGCGGATGCGGTGATGAACCCGAGCCCAGTGAGGTGATGACCATCAGTGCCAAGACTCCCCAAGCTCTAGTTCCGAAAAATGTGTGGCAAAGAACGCTACCCAGCTCAGAACCAGTCTTGGTCAGCTGCATGGTTACGCCAGGATTCGATTTTGCTGACTTCCGACTTGCGAACGAAGATAAAAAGTGACTTGCGCCCGTGATAGATTCGGCGGGTTGTACCGATGGAGCCGCATGCTCCTGGGCAGCGCGCTCCACGAGATAGATTTAACCGAGGAGACTCAATGAACCGCCGACTTATCGCGACCGCTGGCGCAGTTGCAGCAACCTTACTATTAGCTGCCTGTGGCGGATCACCTGCAGATCCCACTCAGTCAGATGACTCCCAGTCAACGGCAAGTGGAACCGATTCAAGCCTTGAGACTGTTACCCCTGGAAAGCTCACCATAGCCACAGGTGAACCCGCATATTCGCCTTGGGTTGAGGACAATGATCCAACCTCAGGAAAAGGACTTGAGGCAGCGGTTGCAATGGCTGTCGCTTCCGAAATGGGATATTCCGCTGAGGACGTCGTTTGGATTCGTACCCCATTTGACACCGCGATTGCCCCTGGTCCAAAAGACTTTGACATGAACATTCAGCAGTTCTCTATCACGCCGGAACGTGAAGAAGCAGTCGATTTCTCGACTCCTTACTACACGTCTTCTCAAGCCGTCTTGTCTATCAAGGGCAATAAAGGCGCGGATGCAAAAGATATTGCGGGACTTGCCGATGCTTCAATCGGGGTTGCAGCAGGGTCCTCGTCAATCAAAGTCGCCCAGGATGTAATTGCGCCTAAGAAAGAGGTGCAAATCTTCAACTCTAACGATGACGCGGTGGCGGCATTGCAGGCGGGACAAATCGACGCTATTGTCACCGATTTTGGAACCGTCCTTTACCTGGCAAGTTCAGTGCTTGAGGACGGCGTGATTGTGGGGCAACTGGATTCCACGGAGGGCGCGGATGACTTGGCATTCTTACTGCCGAAAGACTCACCTCTTACTTCACACGTTTCTGCCGCAGTCGACACTCTGCGTGACTCCGGCGAACTAGACAAGATCGCAACCACCTGGATTACGGAAGGCGCGGGCATTCCCTCGCTCAAGTAACCCCAATCGGGGCGCAGCTCAGCACAGGGTTGCGCCCTTTTCTTTGGAGATCAATGGACACTATGTCTCCCTCAGATTCGAACGAGGTCGAACCTGAACTTCCACAATCCGATGCCATCGAACCTGGTGATGTCGAGGTCGAACCTGAACTTTTGCAGTCCGAAACCTTCGAACCTAGTGAAATCGAGGTCGAACGGAGACAGTTCCGCAGACGGCAGAATACCCGCTCAATTCTGGTTTCGATAGTCAGTACGCTGATTTTTGCGGCAGTGATTGCTTTTCTTGCCACTAACTCGCCTGGTTGGGCAAGCGTGAAGAAGTCGTTCTTTGACTTTGAAATCGGCAAGGCTGCTTTGCCGTCTATCCTGACTGGACTTTGGCTGAACATCCGCGTGTTGTTTTTCGCTGCTATCGGCGTGGCATTTTTCGGTTCGCTTTTGGCTGTAATGCGGACTTTGAAGGGAGCGGTTTTTACGCCGCTTCGTCTCGCTTCAGCTTTCTATACGGATATTTTCCGAGGTATTCCACTGCTTCTCGTCCTATATTTGGTTGGCTTTGGTCTACCGGGACTTGAGATTTTCCCTAGACTGCCGGCATATGTTTGGGGAACAATTGCGTTAGTTCTAACCTATTCGTCATATGTTGCCGAGGTCATTAGGGCTGGCATAGAAGCGGTCCACCCATCCCAGCGAATGGCAGCGCGTTCCCTTGGCCTAACGTACGGCCAAACACTGCGCATTGTGGTTTTGCCGCAAGCGATTCGAAAAGTCACGCCTGCTTTGATGAATGATTTTGTGTCTATGCAAAAAGACGTGGGGTTGATTTCAGTTCTCGGAGCCGTCGACGCGATTCGCTCGGCCCAAATCGTTGTGGCTAGTACGTACAACTTCACGCCCTATGTTGTCGCTGGTGTCCTCTTTATTCTGATGTCGTGGCCGATGATTCGACTCACGGATTGGTACACTGCCCGCACTCAAAAGCGCGAGCAAGTAGGGGGTCAGGTATGAACTCTTCTTCATTGACTATTACCGGTCTTCATAAGTGGTTTGGGGAAAATCATATTCTCAAGGGCATTGATTTGGATGTTGCTTCTAGTGAGTGTGTGGTGTTAGTTGGTGCCAGTGGTTCAGGTAAGTCCACGCTGCTGAAGACAATCAATCTGCTTGAAAGAGTTGATGATGGGCAGATTTTTCTTGGAGACGAAGATATTACGGCACCTGGCACCAAACCTGATCAGGTTCGCGGCAGAATCGGAGTAGTGTTCCAGCATTACAACCTGTTTCCACACATGAATGTTCTCGGAAACGTGACTCTGGCTGCCCGCAAGGTCAAAAAAGTCCCGGCTTTTGAAGCTCGTGAGCGTGGCTTGATGTTACTGGACCGAATCGGACTCAGCGATAAAGCAGAGGCTTTTCCTGACCGACTTTCGGGTGGGCAGCAGCAGCGCGTGGCTATTGCACGCGCAATTGCCACAAACCCTGAGGTCCTTTTGCTTGATGAAATCACTAGCGCTCTTGATCCGATGCTTGTTGGTGAGGTTCTTGATTTGGTTCGGGAGCTCAAGGGCGATTCTACGATTGTCATGGCTACTCACGAAATGGGGTTTGCCAAGCGTGTGGCTGACCGTGTGGCGTTCTTGCATCAAGGTGAATTGGTGGAGATCAATGAGCCCAGCGAGTTCTTTGGGAACCCCACTAGGCCAGAAACCCGTGAGTTTCTGGCCCGTTTGGAGGATCGTCCCGAAGCGCTTTAGTGTCTTGCGAACATCCTGGCACCTGCTAATGCCACGCCTGATAGTAGGACTGCGATTGCCATTAGTAGGATTGGCGTGATCCCTGATCCTGTGTGGGCTAGTGGTTCTAGTTCGTAGTCAACCTCAGGTTCTGAAAGGATTTCTGGAGTTTCGGGAACCTCAGCGGGTTTGCTGGTTTCCGGTGCCTTGGGTTCTGGATGAGTTGGCACTGGGACAGCGGGTGCTGGTGCCACTGGCACTGGAACGGCAGGTGGTGGCGCTGGTGTGTTTGTTGTTTCCTGTGTTGCTTCGTCTTCGTCGGCTGGGCCAGCTGTACCGTCAGGGTTTTTTGATTTGGCGATGGCAACGTTGACGACTTTTCCTTCTTTTTGGTCTGCGGCGGTGATTACGTGCTTGAAGCTTCCGGGGCACACTATTTCTGCACCGATTTCCAAGCTGTCTGCGCACTTGGCGTCTTTGATCCCTAATAGTTCGTCGGATACTGTAATATTCACGAGATTGGTGTTCCCAGTGTTTTTCACTATCAACTTATAGTGAATGGTGTCACCAATATCTCCTATTGTTTTATTTGCATTTGTGTCATCGACTAACTGCACGGACTTATTTAATTCTAGTCCGGGGTTGGCTGTTTTTGTTGGTACTTCTACGGTTGATTCTTTTGTTGGCCCTTCAGTGCCGTCAGGTAAGATCACTGTTGCGGTCGCTTTGTTGACAACAGTTGTTGCCGCTATATTTTCCTTGGTCAAGACGTGTTGGAATTCTCCGTCGCAGGCTATTGTTGCCCCAACATTCAGTGTGCCTTTAAAGCAGGCCTGGGCTTTTACTCCAAGCATTGGGTCCGCTATTTCCACACCGAATAATTCGATGGCTCCGGTGTTTGTTACTTCGAATCCATAGTGGATTGTGTCGCCCACGTCGCCTACTAGACCATTCTTGTTGGTATCAGCAACTTGTTTTACTTTTTTGACGAAATCGAACTTTCCGCCTGACGCTCCATAATCGTAGGTGGGGGTTGTTTGGGAGATGGTTTGCTCCATTAGCCCAGTCTTCAGTGACTGAGATACGTCAAACCTGTAATCAGTTGCCCATTTTGGGGCAATGGCGCTGGCACGAATGATGACGGATTCTCCTTCTTTGAGCCCGTCAACGCTTATTTCGGCAGTTTCGTCATTGCATTTTATTGAGGTGATGTTGGCTTTTCGTGCAGGCGCGTCAGAGGTCTGGCTGGTCACTGCGGTTGTGATGCCGGCAGTTGTGTTGCCAGCGCATAGGAACTTGGCTCCGTCAAGACTTTTTGCTTTGAAGGTGAGTCTCCCGTCTGGGGTTCTTGACCCAGGGTAGGCTCCAGCCGCCACGGTGACTTGGGGTTTCCCGTCCGCAGAGATTTTGGCTGAACTGAAGATGGACGTTCCGCCCCCAGAGGGTTGAATGTAGAAGGATTTGCCACTGTCTATTGTTTTGCCTTGTACTTTGAGCCCTACTGGACGGACTTTGTCGCCAGAGCTATCCAGCGCATAGGTGCCTTTCATTGAGAAGTTGATGTGTCCACCAACTTGGTGGTGTTCTGCGACGGCATCAGCAAGTGTAATGGTTGCGTTGGCTGAGTTGCCCGCGTGTCGCCCGTTTGAATATTTGACCGAGGCGAACACAACTCCGTCCGCGCTTTCAAGCGTGTGTTCGAAACCTGGTGCCTGGACGAATGCATATCCGGGTTGGGTTTCTAGTTCGTAGGTTTTTCCTGGTTTTGCACCTTGGGGAACAGTGAAGTCCATTCGCATTACGAATGTGCTGTTCCAACAAAGAAAGTCGACACCTTCTTTTTGGGTATTGCATTGGGGTCCGGTGCCCCACGCAATCGAAGATACTTTCAACGATGTGACTGTGAGGTCATCGGCTGCCCGCGCGGCCAGGGCTCTTGGCTCTGTTTCGCCGCCAATTGGCCCCATTTCTCCATATGATTCTGCCGAGGTTCCAGAACTGTATTCCAAACCTTCGGCCTCTTCAACAACGTTTGATTCCTCTGTAAAGGCTGGTTGTTGTTCACCCGCTTGCACGGGACCAATTGCCACGCCTAGTAGCAGCACTGCGATGCCTGCGGGCAGCCACCATGTCTTTCGTTTCACCATTTTTCCTCTCGAGTTCTCGCGGTCGAAGACTCGTTCTTCTGTGACCGCGCCCGCTCCTACACGGGGCGTGAGGACATGGTGTCAAGGCATTGTGGAATCCTAAAACGCCCCTCCAAAGATCTGTGGATAACCCACGAAAAATAGCCTGTGGATGAGTGAGTTCATCGGCCCTGAACCGCCTCGAGAACTTAAATTCACGCAACTAACTTGGCAGCAACCAGCAATTTTAGCTGTGCATACCTGTGATCTGTTTACTACCCAGTTATTAACGCCACGCTAGATAGACCAAAAAACCTTCAGGCGTCAGTTTGTTTTGACTGCCAGCCAAAATACAGCAGCTTCATTCTTGAGCACCAGGAAACTAGTTTGCGATCAAGTCAACTCCACGCTTCAGGCGCCATTCCATGATGCCTTCGTCTAATGCCATGGCGTCATAACCTCGATCACGTAGCCACGCAGCTGCTTCTTTGGCCAGGCGACAAAACTCTCCTCGACAATATAGTGCGACAGGTGTTTCTTTGTCGATTTCTTTAAAGCGTTCAGGTAGTTCCTCTAAAGGAAGTGATATTGCGCCTTCAATGTGTCCAGCGTCGTATTCAATACGGGGTCGAACATCAACTATTGTCATATCTTCGCTCAGCACTACTGTTTTATTGTTTTCTGAATATCCGCTTCCGGCCGCATCCATATACGCATTTACGGTATTTCGAAGGTTTGCAGAATAGTTCAAGGCCGCATTTTTCACCGCAATATACATGGTGATAACGTCATCACCTGCAAGCGAATAATATACCGTAGTGCCTTCTCGGCGGGTTTTTACAAGTGACGCTCTCTTGAGGATTTGCAGATTAGCAGACACAGTAGAAACCCGAACGTGCATCATGTTCGCAAGGAGTTCTACAGGATGTTCACCCTGGGCTAGCAGCTCTATCAGCTCAAGGCGTCTGCCGTTGGCTAATGCCTTAGCAATCTCTGCAAAGGCATCAAAAACATCCGCTTTGGTTACTGATTGTGGTTCCATGGGACTGAAGATTACCAGCGAATGCCATGTATACTCTAGCCTTTTGGGTCTTTGCTGACTTCGCTTAGTCCATCATCTTTTGTCAACCGGGTGGGCAGCATCTCGCATTCCACGAGGGCCCAAAAGTGGAGCATTTTAGGCCTCTTGTCCGTCACTCGATCGTTTATTCTTCAATTCTTTGGATTATTGTTATATTGTTCTCGGCAGTTGCAGCGCAGATACCGAACTATAAGGAATACCTGATGAAACTTGGAATCATCCTCGAAACAAAAGAGTACGAGAAGGCATGGAATGCCATGCGGTTTGCCAACACCGCGAAGAGGGGTGGGCATGAGGTCAAAGTTTTCCTCATGGGCGAAGCCGTAGAAATCGAAGAATTACATCATGATAAATGGGACGTGGCAGAACAACTTGCTCTTTTTCACGATGCCGAAGGGGAAGTTCTTGCATGCGGAACCTGCCTGACCTCCCGCAAGATGGAAGGCAGCGATGTCTGCCCAATCTCAACTATGCTCGATTGTCTGCGAATGGTTGAGTGGGCTGATAAGACGGTTACTTTCTAAAGCACTCGCATTCGTTATTGCCTTGGACTTTTAGTGTTGTCTGGTTGAAATAGCTATCAATCATCAACTAACCCAACAATGAAAGTCTTTGTGAATGGGCAAGTTGACACGACAATTATTGGAGCTAAATCAAAGCCTGCCCTCGAAATTGACCTCGCGAAATACATCAACTAACGCTTTTGGGGCAAAACAGCGCTCAAATGGATCCAAAGTGGTTATCTCTGAAGAGTAGATTATGAAGTTCGTCCACCACTCTAAATGCCCAAAATACGTATAGCTGTAACTGACTTAGGTAAGTCCGTCGGCATATGGTCAAAAGTCACCGGTTACAGCTTCGCACCCAATAGGGATTCTCTTGCAGTTGAGACTGACTCAATAGGTGCACTGCTTTCCATCTGTGGTTCGTGTGTTGGGTATCCCAGTTCGAGTTACCCAACACACGTTGCGTGGCATGGGATCTTTTCCAGATTTAGCTTTGCCCGTCCCCAGCATGACCCCACGGATAAGAAGATTCTATGAGCAAGTGGCCTTTAATATCACCAATTTCCTGGGAACATTTTTCACTCATTCTTTTCCCCTCATCGGATAGCAGAGAACCATCACCATCTAACTCAAACCAGATGCCTTCATACTCCTGCCCCTCCCACATCTCAGTCCCATCTGGCATTTTCACTCCGTGGATATTGCCGTTTTGAATACCGTTTGCCTCTGGCATAAAAATGGGCAAATACAGTTCTTTATCCCCATTCTCCAGATAGAAACACTCGTTATCAAAACGCAAAAATGTGCCTTCAAACCAATGCACATCCGCTCCAGTATTGACCACAGGATTATCAGCATGCAAAACATTCATTGCATCAATATCCTTCACACTAGAGCAACCCGTACCCCCAACCGCAACGGCTAAAGCAGAGACGACTACTGCAAATCTAAAGAAATAACGTGACAACGCTCTCACCAACTACCCATACATTGAAGTTAATCCGATCAGAACAGCTCGATGCATTGGTGTGTACCACGACCGCTTTGCCCCTTCTCTCGTGGAAATTCCCGAGTGAACGCCATGCGTACCACCCCCATCAAGTCAGGTACTACCGGTATGCCAGATTGCCCCTAGCTTATTCTTTTCCGGAAACCCTGCAGTACAGAATGTATTCACCTTGTTGATGAAGTCATTGCGTCACTGCCGTTGATTGCCTGCGTCAAACTAGTTAATGTTTTGTCCACAACAATATCTAGGTCAAGCGCCTCTTTATGGGTGCTAAATGTGCTGGGACTAATACCAAGCTCACTCGCTATGTCTGCGTTCGCTTCCTGAACCACAGTCTTGGCTTTTGCCACACCTCCCTGTGTCAACGGCTCAGAAACAGCAACCTCAACTCTGCCATCAACTGGATCGACTACCGACATTGCTGAAACATTGTTTTCCACAGACTGCGCAACTTGCCTAAAAACTTTCTCGTTTAACTCATCTGATTCAGTTGCGGTAAGAGCCGCACCACCTAAAAAGACGACACGTGGGTTATCACCCCAACGATCAAGAAACTCGGACGGAACTTCTCCCTTAAAATGGATAGTCGCAACGCCATCATCACCAATAATTGCTTGAGAAAATGAATCCCGATATTTTTCGATAACGGGATCTATCTCTTCTTGAAGCAATAACTCAGTGCGAATATCATTTGCAATTTTTTCGACGGTCTCATCCGAAGTAGCCGCCATGAACAAAATACTCTCTTTGTATTCTTCACTCAATCCATCAAGAGCAGCCAATTCGGCTGCACTTGGATCAGGAACATCCCCCATTTGAGGAAGTCCTGCCACAGGAACTGAGCTTGGAGCCAAACCTTCTTCCGATTGCGGAAGCCCCACCGCAGGAACTGCTGTTGTTGCCAACAATGCACAAGCCACAACGCCAGGGAGCAAGAACCGTCGCTTCGCTTCCATTATTTTCTCCTTTGAACGGAAACCGTCGCTTCAATCGTACTTGAGGTTAAGAATATCCGCATTATTGCATTGTGCATTCCTGACGATGCCAGAAAGGTATTGCTAGCGGCAAGTATGGTCTCGCTATGAATGTATATTGGGTGAAGTCAACTGGCAGGAAATTGGCTTTTTTACTGTCCTTTTGGCCATTTTTTACGACAAGTAACTCACCTTCGGGAACGTAGGTTTGGATAAAGGCCGCAAGCTTAGGGGCCAACTGACGCGCCTTCGCATGTGGCCAATACTCAATACCCACCATAAACAGACAACCGCAACCCGATCCGCGATACATCACAAGTCTCATGCAAACAAGTCGCAGCAGGGGCCAAACTACGGGCAACGCCAGCCAAAACTGGCCTTTATATTGGGGGTAGCGTTCATCCCAATTGTTCCCCGCTGGCAAATCTTTTTCCCCGCAAGCGACGCTATCACCCCTTCACTCATACCCTTATTAAAACTCGGCCAGGCTGGGTTGCCAAAAGCGCAGAAATTTAGCGCAATCCCTGTCTGGCAGTCTGGTTGTGAACCAGTTTGGAGATTGATTGTGAGT
>DAIOFF010000049.1:0-14381 GCA_036745855.1 Scrofimicrobium sp.
TTTTCGAGGCGGTTTGGGTTTGTTTGTGAGTGCGCCTAGAACTTGCTCGGGTGAAATGCGATGTGAAGGTGAGGGGTCAAGTGCCTGTTGCATCACGAGGGCAATGTTCGGGTCAAGTCCTTTGGTGAATGGTTGACCTGAGAAGACGCGGTCAAGTACTCCTTGAACGTCGCCTCGACCAAATGGAGGTTCACCAGTCATGGAAGACAGTAGGAGGGCGCTCCAAGCCCACCAGTCGCCAATTCGCTGAAGGTTGAATGAAGGGCGGGACGACGCATTTAATAGTTCGGGGCTTACGTAACCTGGGGTTCCGTTGACTATTCCTGTTTTGGTGACGCCTTCCGTTGCAGCGCCGTCGGCTATACCAAAGTCGATTAGGACTGGACCGGCGTCTGAAAGGATGACGTTGGATGGTTTTAGGTCGCGGTGAACGACCCCGGCGCGGTGGACGCGGCGCAGGGTGTCTTGAAGTTGGATTCCAAGGAAGCGGGCTTCCTCAACGGATAAGGGTTCTTCTTCAATTATTTCTGCAAGGGTTGGGCCGCTTATGAACTCGGTCACTACAAAGGGTTCTGCGGCGTCAGCTTCGAAGTCTAAAACTTGAGCTACTCCGCCACCAGCGATTCGGTTTACGAGGCGGGATTCGCGAAGCAAACGTGCCCTGCTGTCTTCAGAATCAGCCAGTGCTGGATGCAGCAGTTTCAGCGCGCACGTGTTTCCTGCGCCGTCCTCGGCCTCCCAAACGGTGCCAGATCCACCCACACCTAGTTTTCGTACTAAGTTATATCCGCCGACAGTTTGAGCCATAGGCTAAGCCTAGTGGTATGGTTGGCATTGGCTAAGCAGCGATGCAAGGCTAAGAAAAAATAATGTCTCTACAACGGATCGTTCGGCACGTACCTGCCGGTGGAGGAAAATAATGGCAAGTGTAACTTTTGATAAGGCTACTAGGGTTTACCCAGGAACCGACCATCCAGCTGTTGACAAGCTGGATCTGCAAATCGAAGATGGTGAGTTCCTAGTTTTGGTTGGACCATCTGGTTGCGGAAAGTCAACGTCGCTTCGCATGCTTGCAGGTTTGGAAGATGTGAACTCTGGCCGCATTCTCATTGGTGACCGTGACGTCACTGATGTTCAGCCAAAGAACCGCGATATTGCGATGGTGTTCCAGAACTATGCTTTGTACCCACACATGAGTGTGAGGGACAACATGGGATTCGCACTGAAGATTGCGGGAACCCCGAAGCCTGAAATCAAGGAGCGCGTTGAGGAAGCCGCCAAGATTTTGGACCTCACGCCTTATTTGGATCGTAAGCCAAAGGCTCTATCTGGTGGTCAGCGTCAGCGTGTTGCTATGGGACGCGCTATTGTCCGTAAGCCTCAGGTGTTCTTGATGGATGAGCCTTTGTCGAACTTGGATGCAAAACTTCGCGTTCAAACCCGTACCCAGATTGCTTCGCTGCAGCGTGATCTTGGTGTAACGACTGTGTACGTTACCCACGACCAGACTGAAGCTTTGACAATGGGTGACCGGATTGCAGTTCTGAAGGACGGCCTTTTGCAGCAGGTGGGGACGCCTCGTGAGATGTATGAACATCCTGCAAACTCTTTTGTGGCAGGCTTCATTGGCTCCCCAGCCATGAACCTGGGTACCTTCACTATTGAAGGTGACGTTGCGAAGCTGAGTACTGCGGTTGTTCCGCTCAAGCGGGAAACGCTTAGCGCGATTGTTCCTGAAGACGAAGACAAGATTGTTATCGGTTTCCGTCCAGAAGCATTAGAGATTGTTGATTCATCTGTGAGTGGCACCATCCCGGTTGAGGTTCAACTGGTTGAGGAACTTGGTTCTGACGCCTATGTTTACGGCAGGCTAGCTGGCGCTGAGGGCGGTCATGGACTGGGTTCAGGTGAGGAAGGCGGCGGCGAGCAAATCGTGATTCGCGTACCTCCGAACTCTGCTCCTCCGATCGGCACAGTTTTGAATGCACGCATCAAGGAAGGTCATCAGCATAACTTCTCGGTTTCCACCGGGCTTCGTTTGCCTAACTGATCTGAATAACTGAATTGGGCTTGGGTCTTTGTGATCCAAGCCCAATTTTTTAGATTGCGACGCCTACAATTCCCAGGACAAGGGCCGCTATGGCGATTGCCGCTGATGGGATGGCAACACAAAGCGCCGCCACTGATAGCTTTGAATGTGAGCCCCTTGTGGGTCGCGCGGATGTGCGTTCAGCCAAGACCTCGGTAAAAACAATTTCTTCTTCTAAGGTCATGTTTGAAGCCAAGAATGGGACCTTGTTTTCTAGACTATCCACGAAATCTGCGGCCGCATGTGGACTGTCGAATGCGACCTCTACCTCAGTGTCACTCAGAGTTACTTCTCCGGGAAAACCGTTAATAAGTTCATTTGTGTCTTCAATGGACAGGACTACTGGAAGCGCTGGACTGCTTAGTTTGAATGTGCGTGGGAAGCGTATGATCATGGCCCTGATTATAGGGCTGCATTGAACTTTATATTGTTTCTTACTTCTTTTTGGCTAAATCCAAGAGGATATCCACATTCGGCGGCGCCATTCGTCTTCTAAAATCGGTGTGCCAGTCCAGATGGGTGAGAACCAGGCGGCGCAAAAGAGTATCGCTGCGCCGATGATTACGCTGGGAATCCAACCCCACCTGACCTTTGCCAGCATCCATAAGGCCCAAGCGGTTGTGAGGGCAACGAAGGGGGCAATCACGACGGTGTAAAAGTTGAAAACGGTGCGTTCTAAGTAAAGGAACCAAGGGACATACGTTGCGACATAACCTAAAACAAGGATCCATCGCTGCCAGGATGGTTCCGCAATCGCAAGCACAAGAAGCACTGTCAGGGCTAACGCCCCTATCCACCAAAGTAGCGGGTTGCCTAATGCAAGTACGGCCCGCGCGCAGGATTCCCCGTCCCCACAAGCTATGCCGCTTTCATAGTCCATAGAGGTTGGCCGAAGTTGGATAAGCCAACCAAGTGGAGACGCAGAGTAAGAGTGCGGAGTACTGAGGCCCGTGTGAAAAGTCCACACTTGTTTGTGGTAATTGATTAGGTCCACTACGGCGTTGTTTGTCTTGTGTCCCCATGCGTTTGGGTGGGCAAACCAAGATGCCCAGGAAAGGGCGTATGTGATGAATGCGGTGCCAACAAGTTGGAAGAACGCGGCAACAGAACTTATATAGGTGTCAAACAGAACATATGTCAGGCGAAGCCGTCGCCTCAAGAAAAACTCGTGGATAACAACAAAAAGTCCAAGAACGGCTATGGCATATATACCTGACCACTTGATTGCGCAGGCCGCCCCAAGTAGGAATCCAGCCGTAATCAGCCAGGGTCTAAGAGCCGTGCCGGGAGTTTTCACTAGTGGCGACAGAGATGCTGGTAGCCACTTTTTTGTTGCCAACTCAAGTCTGTTCACCTCAGACTGCCGGTCTTTTGCAATGGCGAAAAACCCTGCCAAAACCATGGTTGACAAAAAAACATCCAGTAAACCCACGCGGGACATGGACACGTGGATGCCATCGGTTGCTAAGAACAACCCTGCCATCAGTGTAAGAACTGGTGAGGCAAAAAGGAGCCAAGCAAGCCTGCAAATCAGGAAAACCCCGATTATTCCCGCAAGCGCTGCGCTGACCCTCCAGCCGAATCGGCTTGCTTGTCCAAAATAGACCATGCCCAAGCCGATTAGGAATTTACCTAAGGGTGGGTGGACGACATATGAACCTTTGGAGGAAAGCCCTGACGTGTCCCCCTTATTAAAACCTGGGTTCGATTCATCAGCCCAGTCTCCTTCATAACCTTGGGCTATCAGCGACCACGCGTCTTTCACGTAGTATGTTTCGTCGAAAACAAGGTGGGGGGAGTTGTCTAGGTCTGTCAGTCGGATGGCTGCGGCTAGGGCTGTTGCGCCAAGGGTTGCTGCCCATCCGAGCTTTGTTAGTTGGGCGGAGGCAAGTGGGGTAAATGGCAAATACCCGACCTCACGTAACCGTGCAAACCTGGATTTGACCGCTGGTTCTGAGATTGTGGATTCGGGGATGCTCACCTGCACATTCTAGGGACTAACATGCAATCGCGGTATCTTAGACCCAAATGTGGTTCCTGCGTGGAAAGGCGGGCAGATGCCCACTGGTGAGATTTGGCTTGCAGCGACGCCGATTGGCAATGTTGCTGATGCCTCAAAACGGCTTTGTGATCTTTTGCAAAGCGCTGATGTGATTGCTGCGGAGGACACCCGGCGTCTTCGTGGGTTGTGTTCAAGGTTAGGGATTGAGCCTGGCGGCGATATTTGGGCTGTTCATGATCATAATGAAGGCGAAAAGTCTGCGCAGCTTGTTGAGAGGGCGCTTGGTGGGGAGACTGTCCTGTTGGTTTCTGATGCGGGAACCCCTACAGTTTCAGATCCGGGGTATCGGGTTGTGCAGGCTGCCCTTGCTGCTGGTGTTTTGGTGCGGCCGCTTCCGGGGCCGTCAGCTGCGCTTGCTGCACTTTCAGTGTCGGGGTTGCCGTCAGATAGGTTCGCGTTTGAGGGGTTTTTGCCACGAAAGTCTGGTGAAGCCCGCCGCAGGTTGGATGCGGTTGCTAACGATGATCGCACTACTATTTGGTTTGAATCTGCGAAACGTCTGCCACAGACGCTGGGCGTGATGGCTGAAGTTTTCGGCGCTGACCGTCAGGCAGCCGTGTGTAGGGAGCTGACTAAAACATATGAAGAGGTGCTTCGGGGGACCTTGGTTGAACTGCAGGATCTGGTTGGACCTGAGCCGCGCGGTGAGATAACGATTGTTGTTGGGGGTAAGAAAGGAAGCGCGAATCCGGACGATTTTATTGCCGAGGTGCTGAAGCTGGCTGGTGAGGTCGGGTTGCGGGCGGCAGCGGCGCAGATTGCTGCTGAAAATGGATTGCGGAAAAATCAGCTTTACCGGGCTGCCCTTGAGGCCTCGGAAAAATAGTGACAAGCAGCATAGTTGTTACACTATGCAAACGCCAGCGGCGCGAAGTTCCTTTACTGCTTCCTCACCGGCTTCAGGGGAAACAGGCTCTGTGAGTGCGCGCAAAACGCGGACCCGCACGCCATGTAAGCGTTTGGCGTCAAGAGCGGTTTCTTTGACACAGTGAGAAAGGGCAAGCCCAACAACGTCAACGTGATCTACGCCCTCGTCAAGAAAGACTTCAGCAAGGGACGTCCCATCCGGAGTTGAACCCTCAAAACCAGAATATGCCGCAGCGAACTCCCCTTTCTTCACGCAATAATCGCGGGGAATATCACGAAGAGCTTCATGGAGCTCGGCTTCCTGCGTGCCCGCAATGCCATGCGGTGGCCAAGTATCAATATAGTCAGGGTCATCTGAGAAATGGTCACCAGGATCTACATGCCAGTCCTGGGTTGTAATAACCAGGTCATAGTCCAAGTCGTGATCAGCTAGATAATCTGCAATCCGCTTAGCACAAGCATTCCCACCTGCAATGGGAAGGGCACCGCCCTCACAAAAAGTCGGCTGAACATCAACGATCAAGAACGCTCTACTCACGTGATCACTCTACCTGGTAGTGCCCAAAGTAGCAGCAGTTTCGCTACTGCGGTGCAGATTCACTAGGCTTGACCCCATGAGCACAATCCTTTCCGCAGTTGCGTGGCCTTATGCAAACGGTCCACGGCATATTGGGCATGTTGCCGGTTTCGGCGTTCCCTCAGACGTATTTTCGCGTTACATGCGAATGGCTGGGCACGACGTGCTCATGGTGTCTGGTACGGATGAACACGGCACCCCGATTCTGGTTGCCGCAGATGAGGAAGGAACAACGCCTCAGGAGCTAGCAGATCGAAACAATGCACTAATAGTCGAAGACTTGGTGCAACTTGGACTTTCATATGACCTGTTCACCAGAACTACGACAGGCAACCACTATCAAGTAGTGCGTTCAATGTTCGAAGTTGTGCGCGACAACGGCTACATGCTTGAGCAGACGACTTACGCTGCAATCTCACCATCAACTGGTCGAACCCTGCCAGACCGGTACATTGAAGGCACTTGCCCGATTTGTGGCGCTGACGGTGCCCGCGGTGACCAATGCGACAACTGCGGAAATCAGTTAGACCCAACTGACTTGATCAACCCCAAATCACGAATCAACGGTGAAACCCCTGAGTTTGTTCAAACCACACACTACTTCTTGGACCTACCGGCGCTTGCGGATGCGCTCAACCACTGGCTGGATGGGCGTGAGGAAGCCGGATGGCGTCCAAACGTGATTCGTTTTTCGAAAAACTTCCTCGAAGAAATTCGTCCCCGTGCAATGACGCGTGATATTGATTGGGGCATCCCTGTTCCAGGGTGGGATGACCAGCCAAGTAAGCGTCTTTATGTTTGGTTCGATGCAGTAGTTGGGTACTTGTCTGCATCGATTGAATGGGCGCGGCGGATAGGTGACGAAGACGCTTGGCGTAAATGGTGGAATGACCCGGAAGCCCTCAGCTATTACTTCATGGGGAAAGACAATATTGTCTTTCACAGCCAGATTTGGCCAGCCGAACTGCTTGCGTACAACGGCGAAGGGGACCGCGGTGGCGAGCCCGGCAAGTTTGGAAAACTGAACCTGCCAACTGAAGTGGTGTCTTCTGAGTTTTTGACTATGGAGGGCAAGAAATTTGCGTCTTCACGCGGAATCGTCATTTATGTGCGGGACATGCTGTCCCGGTATCAACCTGACGCGTTGCGGTACTTTATTTGTGCGGCAGGCCCAGAGACTTCGGACGCCGATTTTACGTGGGAAGAGTTCTTGCGTCGCACAAACAATGAGCTAGTGGCGGGTTGGGGGAACCTCGTAAACCGCACGGCATCAATGATCAATAAACGGTTTGGTGAAATCCCAGAACCGAGTGATCTAACAGAGGTTGATCAGGGACTTCTTGACCAGTTGCAGGCAGGGTTTACAGAAGTTGGTGGCCTTATTCGCGGGCAACACCAAAAGGCAGCTTTGGCGGCTGTGATGCGTCTTGTTGGCGAGGCCAATGCGTACGTGACGCTGACTGAACCTTTCAAGTTGAAAGCACCCGAAGACGAACCACGACTGCGAACTGTACTTTGGGTTTTGGCGCAAGCCGTTTCTGATCTGAATTTGATGATCGCACCGTTCCTGCCACATAGTGCGAATGCTGTTGACGCAGTCATGGGCGGCGCTGGCAATATTGCGCCGATGCCGCAAATAGAAACGGTTGATGATCTTGACATTGAAGGTCGTAGCTATCCCATTATTGTTGGGGACTATTCAAATGCCCCAAGGTGGGAGCGCCATGCGGTAGAACCAGGCGTTGTCGTTGCGAAACCGAAGCCGGTCTTTCAGAAACTAGATCCATCTATTGTGGAAGAGGAACTAACTAGGTACCAAAGTGCGTAACTAGTAACCACGTGTACGCCTTTTTACCCTGAGTGTCAGTAAGGTTTCATTTACTTTCGCTCAGGTTTTCTAGGAGGCCGCGTTGTTTCAACTCTGCTTCCATGGCTGGCAGTGACGTCCAGAGCACGGCATCCCAGCCACGTTTGTTCGCGGCGTCAATATTTTCTTTTCGGTCATCGAAGAAGAGAATATTTTCGGGCAGGACGTTGAGTTCATCCTCAACCAGGTTGTAAATCCTTGGATCTGGTTTTGCGATTCCTAGAGGGGCAGAAATGTATATTCGTTCAAAAAAGGCCGCCCACGGCGTTGAACGAACAATATCGTCCATCACGTGGGGTGAGTTGGACAGAAGAACAAGTCGCGTCCCTTCCTCATTCAGTTCTGCGAGTATTTTTAGTTCAGCGTCATCCAGTTGGGCCCATGCTGCCGAGTCAATAACAGAGAGCTCTTCGGCTTCTTCACGCGACAAAGTAACTGGAGTGTCAGCTAGGACGCTACCCCAATATGTGGCGGCATCAAGGCCTAGGTCGTAGTCAAAACGCCACTTCCAATAACCAGGGGAAAGCTGGCTGGGGCTGATGCTAAGACGCTTGGCCAAATGTTCTAGGTTATCTTTTGGCCTAGATAAAACCTCGCCCAAATCGAATACAACAACTTCTGGTTTGTGAAAACTCATGGCATCATTTTGCCGCAGAAACAGACGGACAAAAGGACGTTGACCGAAAATCTGGCACTATGTCCAAAACTAACCAAGCATGAATTTAGGGCGGGGGATTAACCTATGCTTCATTGATTGCCTGCAAGATCGGCATACGCGTTGACCTGGCAATCGGAATCACCACTGCAAGCGCTGCTAGAACAAACGTGCCTAGTAAAAGGCATCCAAGCTGACTCCACGGCGTGACCATTTCTGCCACGTCAAAACGTATTTGTAGGGTTGCTGCCAGTCCAATACCAGAGACGATACCTACTGGGCCTGTAAGCATGGAAGTAAAGACGACCTCGAAAACCACCATGACTATCACTTTAAAGGGTGCCATACCGACGCCCCGAAGCAGTCCTACTTCCTGGGTCCTCTCAGACGAAGAGAGGAAAAATGCTGCGAATATGCAGAATGTGACAACAAAAAATGAAAACCAAAGTAATGGGTATAGCAACGAAAGAATATGATCTGCAGCAGCCGTTTCTTGTCCCAGATTCCCCTCAGGAATCCCATCTCTATCAACTCCAAAAGGTAACCCTACGGATGCTGTTAGGACGGCGAGTGCGCTAACTAGCGCCAATCCAACCAAGAAAATAGCAGAAAGGGCCGCCGTGCGGTAGGTATGTCTAAACACATTCTTGATTGCCAAATGCGCGGATAAACGTGAAAAGAAACGTAGCGGTATTGAAAGAAAGGATGCTGGAAGTGCGCAGAGCGCCGGGGAGAGCGCGATCAATGAGAACAAAAGTAATACGGTGCCTAAAGTCAAGAAAGGCCCATTTTGCCAAACTAAACCTTCCGCTTCCATGCTGATGAACGCCAGTGCGCAAACCAACAGGACAGTGCCAGTCATGATGCGGGTTCTGGGCAAAGAAAAATCCGTGCCCTCCGATATTCGTAGCGCCCTAATAGGTGATATGCGGATGGTTTTGAAGGCAGGTGCCACCACAGCAATAAGTGTCGCGAGCAATCCGACACCAACAGACCAGGCGATAACTTCAGCGTCCAGAACCATGTGAGGGCCAAACTGGAAGTTTTCCCTGGCATCAAATATGCCCGCATACAATCCAATGAGCCCCGCACCAACGCCTATACCAAATGCGCTTCCGATCAGGCCCACCCAAAAAGCCTGTTGCAATGTCTGCCAAAAAACCTGCGCTGGGGATGCCCCCACTGTTCGAAGCAGCGCCATGGTCCTGTTGGCCTGCGGCGTCAATAACTGAAAAATCGCATAAATAAAAAAGGCAGAAATAAACAATGCGGCGACGACAGCAATATCAGGCAATGCGCTAGACAGTTGGTCGAAACTGGAATCAGACAATGAAATAGAATCTGCCGGGGTCACTTCTGGGGCGTCACTGCCTTGTTGAACTTTAGTGCTAGCACCCAAAACCGCCTCATTTGCCTGTCGCAGTGCAAGCACGGCAGCGAAGAAACCAGTATTGACAGCAACCGTTGCTGCCAATATCAAGAAACGACCAAAATAAATGCGTTTGTCCCTCACCATAATTTCAGTGAGAGACAAACGCGCGGTCATGGGAACCTCCAACTCAGGTATTCCCTTAGCTTAGTGCGTTCAACCTTTTTTCCGAACCCCAGAAACAACGGCACCGATCAGGAAGAAAACCCCCAAAATAATGAGCATGGTTGCCATGACGACTGGCCCGCCAATATTTGGCAAGAACAATGTCAGCAAGATGAATATTCCCGCGACAACCAAAAGAGCGCCCCACACCAGTAATCCGACGCGGATTCCGTTCTTTTGCGGTGCCGGTACCGGCGCAGATGTAGATGTAGATACCGGTGTAGGCGCTGGCGTGGGTGCATCCATGTTCCAGGTGTCGCTTTCTGCTGGTTTGCTGGATGTATCAGTAAAAGTCGTGTGTGGCATCGTCTTAGTCCTCTCTGGCGCTGATGAATCGGGCGCGGCTGAATCTTGCGTTGTTGACCTCAGCGGCATAGGCCCTGCGGTGTCTTCTGAAGGCGTCTGCTTTGCAGGGCTTTCGGTGGATGGCATTTGTGTGGTTTCGGCTTCGCGCCAGTTGACTGCGGGACCCAAAGTGGCCTCGTCAACCTTCGTATCCTGTGAATCCAAGGTTTTCCGCAGGTCAGCAAATAATTGTTCGGTGTCCGGGTCTTTACTCATTACTCGCTCTTTTCAACTTGAATTGTCATGGTTGACGCGTCCAGATCAGCGTCAATCCGAAAGCCGGTGCCAGTAAAGTTTGGTGAAGCTGCGTTCACGTCGAAGGTGCCAGTGTTTGCTGGAATCCAATCTGTAGCATTTGTGGGGGACTGTGAAATATCGCTGAAGTCTCCTTCAACGTTTAGTTTCATCGCTTGGTCTTCGGTCACAATGACTCGGATAGTTGATGCGTCCAAGTCAATGTCGTACGTGGCGTTGTAGTCTTCCGGAGCGTCAGTTAGGTCAAGGGTGACTGTTGAGGCATCTGCTTCAATGCTGGCAATTTCGTGATCGAACGTCTCAGAGTTGGCGGTCACGTATGCGTTGCCGTGCCGATCGATGTTGGTGGTGCCGAGGGACCACTGTTTGGTAGTCCAGTTGTAGAACGCGAAGCCTAGTAGATCCCCGTCTTCGTTGAAGTTTGCCGAGGCCACCAGGCCAGCTGGGAAAATGAATATTGCGGCAACAATTGAGAATCCTAGAAGCCAGCCCCCTCGGTTTCCTCGAAGTGCAGCCCAAGACAGTCCGGCACCAAACAAGATCAGTGCAAGCGCACACCACGAAGCGACGGCAAAAGAGTCATGGGCGACTGGGCCGCCCCAACGGACCCCTGCAATGAGTAGACCAGCTGCTGCGATGAGAAGTAGCCCGAGGATTGTTAGACCAACCGCGTTGGATACCTTTGGAACTTTCCATTCAGGCACTGGCGGTTGATAACTGGACTGCGGTGCGTATGTGGGGGCGTGCGGTGCTTGATATTGGTACTGATACTGGTAGTTGTTTGGCGCGCCGCCATAGTTTTGAGGTCCCCTTGGAGCCCCACTGCCAGGTGGTTGCGCCCTGGGTGCCCTTGGTGGGTTTGGGGCGTGAGGAGCTTGGGGTGCCATATGAGGGTTGGGGCCTGATGGGGTTCCCTGGTGGTTGCTGGGCACGAAGGTGCTCCTTTCGTTTTGAGGGGAAGTATTTTTGTTCGACGCCACGATTACTATGACAGCGACAATAATCGCGATAGTCGCAATCATTCCGAACCAAGAAAATGGGTTGAAAAACCACGTCTTTGTAAAGGAACCGAGCCCGACAAATCCGATTATTATTGCACCGAATGCACCAATCATTACTGATTCAAACTTTCCTTGAATCAGTTCTTCAAAAAGGATTTTGCCGTCACGGGAATCAGGTAGCAGTAACCATGCTGCGCCGTATAGTGCGACCAAAAACCAGAAGAAGAACGACAGTACGACGACCAGTCCGCGGACAAGCGCCACATCCCAACCGGTCTTTTGGGCAATGCCGCTACAGACACCCGAAATCCATCGTGACTCACCTCGGGTCCAACCAGAGCGTCTGATTGCTGCGAAGAAGGAGTTTTCTTTCATACAAATAACTTTGCCAGGAATAATGCTGGCGCGACATGGGGGCTTCCCCTGAACGTTCCCTGAGAGGGGTTCAAGTAGAAGGGAATGTCTGCGAACATGTAGGAGTGAAAATAACGCCAAAATGGGGGACAGTAAGACCTCCCCTTTTACGGGCTCGCCCAGGGACACCTGACATGCCACCGCCGTGGGTTGCCGGAGTGTCTTCTGGTTTATCCGTTCACCTGGGAATAGACGTTAAATGGATTCGGCTTTTCTTTGTCGCGTCCTCACTCTTTGGTGCTGGATTGATTTTGTATGTGTGGCTTTGGATAACTGTTTCACATGAAACACCGCAGCGTTTGGTCGGTGCCGCCCCCGTACAAATGCGCATTTCCCGCGTCGCTAAAGGCAGGACGGGTGGGCAGCTTCTGCTTGCTGGCGGCGGACTCATCCTTATAGCCGCCGTGATTTTCTATGGCCAATATGGGGATACTTTTGATTTGCGAGGCCTTGTTCCGCTTGCAGGAATAATCGGCGGTTTGGTGATGGTTTGGACTCAAGTGCCGAACCTTTCTGAGTGGCGTTCGCCCAAAGTGATTTCGCTTATTGCTAGTGGCACCACGTTAGTTGTTGTGAGTGCAGTGATTTTGGTTGGCCGCGATGATTCCCCTACAGTGCTGCTCAGGGGTGCCCTGATTGGAATTGTCGTCTTGGTTGGGGTTGCGTTGGCTCTTGCGCCAATTTGGTTTGGCCTCGTCAAAAACTTATCTACCACGCGTGAGAATGCGGCGCGTGAAACGGAGCGGGCTGACATTGCGGCGCACTTGCATGATTCTGTGTTGCAAACACTTACTTTGATTAGGGCGTCGGCCGATGAACCTGCCAGAGTGCGTTCCTTGGCGCTGTCGCAAGAACGTGAACTTCGGTCATGGCTTTACACTGGTCACGGCGATGTTGGAAGTTCGTTGGCTGAGGCTTTGCGGGAACAAATTGGTGTTGTTGAGCAGAACTATGGCATTGAGATTGACATTGTGACTGTTGGTGATTTGAAACCGGGGCCGTCAGAGTTGGCCGCTGTTGCAGCTGCAGGTGAGGCCGCAAATAATGCGATTAAGCATGGCTCCCCACCGGTCTCTGTATACATGGAAGTTGTGCCCAGTGGATTAGATTTGTTCGTGAAAGATGCAGGGCGGGGCTTTGATCCGTCGAGTATTCCGGCTGACAGGCATGGAGTAAATGATTCAATAATCGGACGGGTTACCCGCGTTGGTGGCAAAGTATCTATTAGGACCGGGGAAACGGATTTTAAAGGAACCGAGGTGCGAATACATGTGCCAAGGAGTGAGCGTGAGGAGAAACAATGACAACTATTGCAATAGTTGATGATCACCCTTTGGTGCGTGCAGGGGTGCGCGGTGAACTGGAAGCGGCTGGGTTTGAGGTGATTGGCGAGGCCGCCGATGTTGATCAGGCCATTGCTTTAGTCCGCGCGGCGCAACCCGAAGTAGTTTTACTTGACGTACACATGCCTGGTGGTGGCGGGGGCGGTGGCGCTGAAGTTGCCGCGGCCTGCGCTGATTTGCCGAACACGCGTTTCTTGGCTTTGTCTGTGTCTGATGCTGCTGAAGACGTTGTAGCAGTCATTAGGGCCGGTGCGCGCGGATATGTGACGAAGTCGATTGCGCCACCAGATCTGGTTGAGGCTATCAATAGGGTTGCCGAGGGCGACGCGGCTTTTAGCCCTAAACTTGCCGGTTTTGTGTTGGACGCATTTGGGACTGGGCAAGTTGCGCCCCCAGAGGCTGATGACGAACTGGACTTGCTATCTGCTAGGGAGCAAGAAGTGATGAGGCTCATTGCCCGCGGTTACGCATACAAGGAAGTGGCCTCTGAACTGTTTATTTCCATCAAAACTGTTGAAACGCACGTGTCTGCCGTATTGAGAAAACTACAGCTTTCCAACCGTTATGAGCTGACCCGGTGGGCCACGCTGCGCAATATTGTCTAGAAACCCCATTGAGTGCTAAAGTGTTTGGGTACTTGGGGCTATGGCGCAGTTGGTAGCGCGCTTCGTTCGCAATGAAGAGGTCGGGAGTTCGAATCTCCCTAGCTCCACCACTAGCAGACCGGAATGGATACAATCCATTTCCGGTTGATCCTCCGAACCTCGTACACCCAGTTTTCCGGCTCTTCGGATTTTGGTGGGGTGTGAAGGTGTTTCATACTTTTGGGTGTGAAACAAAAAGATAATAGAAACACCTTCACTGTGTCTGATCCTGCGTTGATTCTTGAGGCGTTGGTGGGTTTGAAAGATATTCGTGTTTTGGGTTATGAGCGTGATCGGGCGGTTCAGTTTTTACGGGTTGAGCAGATCGTGGAAGAACCGTTGTGTCCTGGTTGTAAGGGGCGGGCGTGGGTCAAGGACCGTGTTGATGTTGAGTATGTTGATTTGCCGGTGTATGGCAAGGCGATGCGACTTGTTTGGCGTAAACACAGGTTGAAATGCCCTAATGATAAGTGCAGTGCGAAAACCTGGATTAATCCTGACCCAAGGATCGCCCCAGAAAGAGGCTATTTGACTACCAGGGCCGCGAAATGGGTAACGAAACAAGTCGGGACAGGCCGGTCTGTCTCAGAGGTCGCCCGAGAGCTTGATTGTGACTGGCACACTATCAATGACACGGTCACTAAATACGGGAAGGCACTGTTAGAAGC
>DAIOFF010000050.1:0-14210 GCA_036745855.1 Scrofimicrobium sp.
TGTTGGGCATTAGTATTTTGCAGATGGCGCATTTGAGCAAAACTGTGGCCCCAGGAAAACCTGGGGCCACAATCTCAATATAAAGAGTTATCAGTTGCCTGCAGTGAGTTTCTCACGTAGCGCAGCAAGGGCCTCATCAGATGCTAATGTACCTTCACCAGCCCCGGGGGACGTGAAAGCAGTTGGAATCTGACCAGCGGCAGCAGCTTCTTCAGCCTCAGCAGCAAGAGAGGCAGCTACCTGTGTACGGTGAGCTTCCCAACGTGCCTGGGCTTCAGCGTACTGAGCCTCCCAAGCTTCACGTTGAGCATCGAAACCTTCCATCCACTCTTGTGTCTCAGGATCGAAGCCTTCTGGGTACTTGTAGTTCCCGTTCTCATCGTATTCGGCAGCCATTCCGTAAAGCGAAGGATCAAACTCATCAGAAGTTGGATCAACGCCCTCATTGGCCTGCTTCAGTGACAAGGAAATGCGACGGCGCTCAAGGTCAATGTCGATAACCTTCACGAAGGCATCGTCACCAACCTTCACGACCTGCTCAGGCATTTCAATGTGACGTGTAGCAAGTTCCGAGATATGGACTAGGCCCTCAATGCCATCTTCAACACGTACAAACGCGCCGAATGGAACAATCTTTGTGACCTTACCAGGTACAACCTGGCCGATCGCGTGAATGCGAGCGAATGTCTGCCAAGGATCCTCTTGAGTAGCTTTCAGTGACAACGAAACGCGTTCGCGATCCATGTCAACTTCCAGAACCTCAACCTCAACAGGCGTGCCAACCTCAACAACCTCTGATGGGTGATCAATGTGCTTCCAGGACAGTTCTGAAACGTGAACCAGCCCGTCTACGCCGCCAAGGTCAACGAATGCTCCGAAGTTAACAATCGAAGAAACGACGCCCTTACGCACTTGACCTTTAGCCAACGTGTTGAGGAATGTGCTGCGAACTTCAGACTGTGTCTGTTCAAGGTAAGCACGGCGTGACAACACAACGTTGTTGCGGTTCTTATCCAGTTCGATAATCTTCGCATCAATCTGGCGTCCGATGTATGGACCAAGCTCACGCACACGACGCATCTCAACAAGAGAAGCTGGGAGGAAGCCGCGCAGACCAATATCAAGGATCAAACCACCCTTGACTACTTCGATGACTGTGCCAGTGACGACACCATCATCTTCCTTGATCTTTTCAATCTCGCCCCACGCACGTTCGTACTGAGCGCGCTTCTTGGATAGGAGAAGGCGGCCTTCTTTGTCTTCCTTTTGAAGAACTAGTGCCTCAACTCGATCCCCAAGAGCAACAACGTCGTCCGGATCCACATCATGTTTGATGGAAAGTTCACGTGAGAGAATGACTCCCTCAGTCTTGTAACCGATGTCGAGAAGAACCTCATCACGGTCCACTTTGACAACGATTCCGTCCACGATGTCGCCATCGTTGAAATATTTAATGGTCTCGTCGATTGCGGCAAGCAAGTCTTGCTCTGAACCAATATCGTTGATAGCGACCTGTGGGGTGCCAGCAGTTGGCTGGGCGGTAGTAGTGGTCATGTAGTTATTTACTCGTTTACTAGATGGACATTTATTTCGTGCCGATGATTCCCACGCATTTGCGCGGAACGTCCCCAGCACCTCGAAAAGTCTACCAGCGTGCGCGCTGGACATAAGTGGCTAATTGGTAACGTTTAGGAAACAAATGACCTCATTTTTAGTGCGCGGCTTCCTTCCATGAGGGGCCAATGCCAACTGCGACCTCAATTGGAACGGACAATGAGACGGGCGAGGCCATGGCATCGCGAACCATTTCCTCCACAGATTCTTGTTCTTCATTTACGATTTCAAGAACCAATTCGTCGTGAATCTGCAGCAACATTCTTGATTTGTAACCGCCTTCTACCAGGCGTTTTTCAACCTCGATAGTGGCGATCTTCATAATATCGGCAGCTGTGCCTTGGACGGGAGCGTTGAGTGCAGCCCGCTCTGCCATTTCTGCCACGCGGCGGTTTTGTGAGTTGAGATCTGGGAAATATCTGCGCCTGCCAAACATCGTCTCCGTATATCCCGTATGTTTCGCGTCTTCCACAACCCCGCCAAGATAGCGACCAATCCCACCAAATCGTTCGAAATATTTGCTGCGTAAATCACGCGCTTCGTCAACTGAAATACCCAATTGCTTAGAAAGGCCAAACGCACTTAGGCCATAAGCTAAACCATAAGAGGTAGCTTTTATTCGGTTTCGAAGTTGATGGTCCACGTCCTCTGGAGCCACTCCAAACACCATTGCCGCCATTGTTCTGTGTAAATCCTCACCTGATTTGAAAGCTTCAATAAGTGATTCATCGTTCGATAAGTGTGCCATTATTCGCATCTCAATCTGCGAATAGTCAACTGACATGAGGTTGTCGAAACCGGGACCCGCAACAAACGCCTCGCGAACACGAATCCCCATATCTGTACGCGCAGGAATATTCTGCAAATTTGGGTCCGATGAGGCAATACGACCTGTACCGGCAACAGTTTGATGGTAGGTGGTGTGGATTCTCCCATCAGGTTGAATCTCATTTTCAAGACCGGTGACCATTTGCAAAAGCTTCGTGGAATCACGGTGACGCAGTAACGCCTCTAAAAACGGATGGTCCGTCTGCACGAATAAGTTTTGCAAGGCCTCCGCATCAGTCGTATACCCAGTCTTTGTTTTCCTTGTTTTTGGCATTCCAAGTTCATCAAAGAGGATTCCCTGCAACTGTTTAGGACTCGCAAGGTTTGCCGAATGCCCCACAGCAGCGTCAGCGTCTGATTGGGCGCGCATCACATTTGCACTGAGTTCCGTCGATAAACTCCCAAGCACATTCTTATCAATAGCAACCCCCACGGCTTCCATATGCCCAAAAACTCTTTGGACTGGAATCTCAATATTTTCGAGCAACGCTAATCCATTTTGTTCTTCAAGCGTCCGGTGCAATATGGGCTCTAGCTGAGCGATAACGAATGCTTTTTCGGCTAGCTCCTTGTCGTTGACGTCGAACAAAGTGCCTTGTCCCCCGCCAATCTCTATCCCCAAAAACTGTTCTGCTATTACTTCAAGCCCATACGCGCGGCGATCGGGCCTTGCCAAATATGCGGCCAGTTCCACATCGAACCTTGGAAGTGGAAGCGCCCAGCCATGCGAAGCAAACGCATGGGTTGCCCCTTTTGCCCCATGCATGGTCAACTGCACACCAGAGTTCAGGAACGACACAACGTCTGTTTCTTGCTGGGGGGACAATCTTGCTGGATCAAACACCAACCCCTGGGTGCCTGCAAAAACACCAACACCATCAAGCCTGGCATGAACAAATCGTCCTTCGCCTGAGTAAGACAACGCCGCTTTTTCTTTCACATTGGCTTCAAACCACGCGCCCAAGTCGCTGGTTGAATCAGCCACTAAAACTGCATCCATGTGCAGATTCGGACCTTCTTCGGTCTTTTTAGGAGTCTCACGCGGAACTTGGTCGCCAAGCGCATGGTAGACCCTTGACCGAAGCGCCCCAAACTCTAGGGTGTCAAATAGTTGGTCCAGTGCTTCACGGTTGGCGTCAGTGCGAATGAGATCATCTACTTGGGCGTCAAGCTCAAGGTCCGTGACTAAATGGTTTAGGTGCCGGTTTCGGAGCACATCCGCAATATGGTCACGAAGCGCCTCACCGCGTTTACCCCCAATCTTGTCTGCTTGTTCAATGATGGCATCCAACCCACCGAATTTATTGATCCACTGCGCTGCGGTCTTCGCTCCAACACCAGGTACTCCAGGTAAATTATCTGAGGTTTCACCCACTAACGCCGCGATCTCTGGATATTGCGCTGGTGGCACCCCGTATTTTTCCTCTATGGCCTCAGGGGTCATATAGTTCAGGTCTGACATTGAACGCCCTGGATACAAAACCGTGACATCGTCATTTACAAGCTGGAAGGTATCGCGATCCCCAGAAGCAATCAAAACGCGAAGCCCTTCGCTCTGCGCCCGCGTGGAGAGGGTTGCAAGGATGTCATCAGCTTCATAGTTTTCTTTGGTTAATATGACAATTCCCATGTCATGAAGCATTTCTTCAATGAGGGCAATCTGGGGTTTGAACTCTTCTGGAGTTTCAGATCGGGTTCCTTTGTAATCTGGATATTCTTCTGTACGAAACGATTTACGCCCTAGGTCGAATGCGACTGCAATGTGGGAGGGCTGCTCAGATTCCATTAGCTTGGTGAGCATTGACGCAAAACCATAGACAGCATTGGTTGCTATTCCCCCTCTTGTTGTGAAGTTCTCCACCGGCAAAGCAAAAAATGCCCTGTACGCCATCGAATGTCCGTCAATAACCAGCAATGTTTCCGTCATGTATGCAACCCTAGATGCATGGAGCCTAACTTTTCTCACGGACTAATCGAAAAACTTGGAATTCAAACGGAGGAATTGACAGCTAAGCGTTCTGTACTCACGATGCCAGTGGAGGGAAACACTCAGCCTTTCGGGTTGCTTCATGGCGGCGCAAGTGCAGCTCTTGCTGAGTCTGCTGCGTCTTTAGCCGCGTATGAACATGGGAAAACGATTGGTTGCACTGCGGTCGGTACCGAAGTGTCAATAAGTCATTTGCGAGGCATTCGTTCAGGCGTCGTACGCGCTACGGCAACCGCGGAACACTTGGGGCGTAGCTCCACTGTTCACTTAGTGCGTATTCGTGATGAGGATGACAATTTGATTGCCACGGCCCTTGTGACAAACCGCCTACTCGAAAACAAGTAGCTGCTTTGTCTAAGGGAAAGCTGGGCTTTGGTGTCGGTGGGATTCAAGCGACATTGATCAAACAACATCAGGTACTTGAAGAAGTACCCCGAGTGAGATTCGAACTCACAACAAGCCGGGTTTGAGCCGACCGCCTCTGCCAGTTGGGCTATCGGGGCCTGCGCTTTGGGCGCATGTGCAGATACCAGGATAGAATAAGACCTCAAGAATGTACAAACCAGAGGAACAAAGTATGTCAACCGAAATGCCCACACCTAAGCGAGTGCTCGTCGCGGAAGACGAAACCTTGATTCGCCTAGATATCGTCGAAACACTGGTGGCAGCAGGTTTCGATGTGGTGGGTGAAGCATCGAATGGCGAGGAAGCAGTCAAGCTTGCATTAGAACTTGAACCGGATCTTTGTGTGATGGATGTCAAAATGCCCAAGATGGATGGCATTACAGCTGCTGAACAAATCCTAAAAGAGCTCTCATGTGCTGTGGTAATGCTCACGGCATTTTCGCAGGCAGAACTAGTGGAACGCGCATCTGAAGCAGGCGCGATGGCATACGTGGTCAAACCGTTTGGACCGGCCGACCTCATTCCTGCTGTCGAAATTGCACTGTCCCGCTACGCCCAAATCGAATCCCTCGAAAACGAAATAGCAGATCTCGCTGAGCGCTTAGAAACCAGGAAGCGCGTGGACCGCGCTAAAGGCCTTCTCATGGAGAAGATGGAAATGTCTGAGCCTGAAGCCTTCAGGTGGATTCAAAAGACTTCTATGGACCGCAGACTGTCAATGCGTGAGGTTGCTGACGCCGTCATTGATCAGGTGCCAAGCAACTAGTCGTAGCAACCCTAAAGTGGCCCCATCCAATAAGCGAAAGTTTTGGATAGGGCCACTTTTTTGGATATGACACCGGGTTCAATCAGAGATTCCTAGGGCAGGGCGATTCTTTTTGGGAATCTTTTGTCCGACCAAGAAATATGAGTCAATAATGAGGTCTTCTAAAAGACCTAAATCAATCCCTTCACTCACTGTGATCCAATGTTTCTTGTTCATGTGATACCCCGGAATGATTTCTGTGTGGGACGCGCACAGCGCTAATGCTTCATCTGGATCGCATTTCAGTGTCACTCTATTTCTTTGGTCATCAAGTAGGGCAAACATTCTGCCGCCGACCATGCAAACATCATGTTCTGGTCCGAAAGGGTTTTCCCAAGACGCAAATAGCAATCGCTTTGTTGTGGCCTGGACGATGTTGATTAGGTCCGAATGTGGCATTAGAGAAGTCCCTTCATGCGGCTAAGCCCCAGACGCTAACAGTAAACCTGCTTCACGCCTGGGGCTCTTTGTTGTTCCCATGTGTTTGGTCAGAGCATCTCTTTATTGGTGGAGTCCGCCCTCATGCGTCTATTCAGCATCTGATCCAGTTGTCTTTTGGCCATCAACTGGCACAGACGTTTCTTTCACAGTGTCTGCGACAGAGGCTAGTTTCTCTGCAGTCTGTTTCTTGTCGGTCCCAAGTAAGGAGTCAAGTGACAATCCCGTGAAGCTTTCAAGCAAGGATTTCAACTCTGTGAATCCGCCTGCAACGTTCTTTGTCAGTGCGCTTGCACCTTCTGTTGATACAACCGTCAAATCATCAATGTTAGAGATTGGCGAGGCCAACTCGCGCGCCACATCAGGGAGCCTATCAATTACCAACTGGAGCACGGCAGCTTCGTTATACATCTTGTAGGCTTCCGCGCGCTTCTCCATGGCCTCGGCCTCCGCCAGACCCTTCGCGCGAATCGAGTCAGCCTCAGCTTCACCTTTGATCTTGATCGACTGCGCTTCAGCCTCAGCATTTGCAACAAGAATGGCTTTTTCTGCCTCTGCGTCTTTACCGATCCGGTACAGTTCAGCGTCTGCTGGGCGGCGAACTTCACTATCCAGCTGGCGATCACGAAGTAATGCCTGCTTTTCAGCGGCCTTAGCTTCGGCGGTCGCAATAAGTTCTTCTTGCTCTGCCTTTGCAAGCGGCCCTGCAGCGTTAGAGGCTTCTGTCGCAGCATCGGTGATTGCATTCAAATCTGCTGAGCGAATATCAAGTTCTTGTTGACGCTCTGCGATCTTGATTTGCGCATCAATTTCAACGTCGTTTGCCTCACGGTTAGCCGTGGCCTTAGCAATACGCGCCTTCTTCAAAACTGATTCTGTTTCCGGCACAGAAAGCGATCGAATGTACTCATTGGGGTCAGTGATTTCGTTGATTGTCAAAGAGTCTATTGCTATACCCATATTGCGAAGTTCTTGCGCAGCAATTTCTTGAACTTTAGTTGCCAGTTCACTTCGATCCATCAAAAGAGATTGGGCAGTCATGGAAGAAATCACGGCACGCAAGCTACCCAGCAACACGTTAGTCACGTTCTGCTTGATTGCCCCCACCATATCTTTGTATGCAGAAAAACGTTCACCAGCAGCGCGGATATCTTCAGATGTACTGCCAACCTTGATGTTTGCGGTGGCACTAATTTGAATTGGAATAGAGTTCGAATCAACACCGTCAACAATCAAGTTCAGCGTTTGCTGTGACAAAGGAATCCACACCGCGCTTTGAACCAAAGGAAGCACAAATGCCCGCCCACCCGGCGGAACAACCTTCACAGCGCCTTGCGAACGCGAACCTGAAACCACTAAGGCTTCCGAAATGTCCACGACTTTTAGTCGCCCAATAACAAAAGCAACCACCGATAAAACGATGATGCCTACAACTATTAGGCCAATTATGATTCCAAGACCCACGGTCTTATCTCCCATCTACCGAGGCGACCAGTACAGTATGATCGCCAAGAATATTTTGAACAACGACAATACTTGGTGACTCAATAGGCTTAAGTGACTTAGCTGGCATGCGATGTGTAGAACCCGCATGGGTCACCAAAACTTCACCCCTATCATCTTTCCAGTGAACAACTGAAACTTGTTTTCCGATTGCGTCAGTCCACTCAGGTGTCTCATTGACCTCGCCCTCTCCTTGTTTTCGAAGAACGCGCATCACAAACACAAACAAGACTGCCACCGCGATAGCAATCCCCGCAGAAAAAGAGATATACCAAACTGGATTATTGTTATCTTTTGGCATCAGCAGACCTGCCGCACCAAATGCAGCAATGAAAACGCCAAAAGCGCTCAGACCACCACCATCAAAATCAAAGGCACCATCAGTTAGTACACCAATAAGTAGAATGATCGACCCTACTATTGCGCATCCCAAAAAAATAAAGAAAACCATGGGGACCCTACTTACGTCACTAATCAAGTTTCTGGCAAGAATGCAGGTTGTTCACCGCACTTACTTTATTACATGACAAGCAACGCCAGGTGCAAATGAACAGTCTTAGAGATCTTCAAGGCCGGATTAAAGGGCTGCTCAGACGTTAAAACCAATGGCCCTTAGCTGCGCCCGCCCGTCATCAGTAATGCATTCTGGCCCCCACGGTGGCAGCCACACCCAGTTTATGGTGATATCCGTTGAGTACGGCCCAAGCACCATCTCAGCTTGTCTTTCAATCACATCAGTCAAAGGGCACGCTGCAGAAGTCAAAGTCATATTCAACTTGATGGCATTGTCTTCATTGATGCCAATACCGTAAACAAGACCAAGGTCAACAATATTGATGCCCAGTTCTGGATCAATCACGTCTTTTAGAGCTTCAATGACTTCTTCGCCACTTACGTTGCCGTTCTCAACCAGGTCTATGCCAGTGTGTTGCTTAGGTTCTGGCACCGTGAACTTCTGCTGTGGCTTAGCCATAGGGTTATCCATTATTTCTCCTGTCCAATGTCAAAACCAGCTTGAGCCATCGAATCCCTAAGCGCATACCACCCCAAGAGAGCACATTTGACTCGGTTTGCAAACTTTGATGTTCCTTCTAATGATGCGGCATCTTCAAGTAGGTCAAGTTGCTCTTCAGGCACCCCTTGTCCCCTAGAGTGCATCATCGTGTCCATTGCCTCATATAGTTCTGAAAGTCGCTTGGTATCCGCGCCCGCGACCATTTCACTCATCATCGACAAACTAGCTTGAGAAATCGAACACCCATCCCCGTCCCAGGTGATCGACTTCAGGTGCCCATCAGGGCTCATCTCAACGCCTAACGTCACCTCATCACCACAGGTGGGGTTCACCTGATGAGAGGTGTACTCAATGCCGTCAAGGTTGCCTTGCCCGCTTCGGCGTTTAGAGTGGTCAAGGATGACTTGCTGATAAAGCTGTTCTAGGGAGCTCACAATCCTCCTTTAAAATATTCTTGCACTTTGGCCAAACCATCAACTAGTTGATCAATTTCGCCGCGCGTCGACGTGATCGACATGCTTGCACGCGAAGAAGACTTTACGCCGAAAAAGCGGTGAAGTGGTATAGCACAATGATGCCCTACGCGAACAGCAACATCTGCGGCATCTAAAACTTGCCCTACGTCGTGAGGATGAACGCCCTCGACAACAAAAGACACAACACCTAGACGCTCATTCGAATCTTCCGGTCCCAATATCCGCACGTCAGGAACACTGCGGATTCCATCAAGCAAATATTCGAGCATTGAATCTTCTTGAGCTTTCACCCGGTCCATACCCAGCTCACCAAGATACTCAAGTGCAACGCCCCACGCCACGGCCTGCGCAACTGGCTGTGACCCTGCCTCAAACCTATTCGGTGCAGGCAAGAACTGGGTGGTTTCCATGGTCACATCTGCCACCACAGAGCCACCCGTTAGAAACGCCGGCATGGCTGCAAGCAAATCGCGACGCCCATAAAGAGCTCCGATCCCTGTGGGGCCAAGCAGCTTGTGGCTGGAAAAAACGGCAAAATCTACGCCTAATTTTTCCACGTCAACGGGCATGTGAGCAGAAGACTGACATGTATCAAGGACAGTTATTGCCCCCACTTCTTTGGCCTTGCGAACTATCTCTTCAACAGGGGAAATAGCGCCCGTAACGTTTGACGCGTGGGTGAATGCAACTATCTTTGTATTACCAGTAATGACAGATAACGTCTCTAAATCGATTCGTCCATCCAAGTCCAAGTCAAGCCACGCCAGTTCAGCCCCAGTGCTATTGGCAAGCTGCTGCCACGGAACCAAATTGGAATGGTGTTCGGCGCGGGTAATCACAATCCGATCCCCGCGCTTCACATTTGCCCCGCCAAATGAACGTGCAACCAAGTTGAGGGCCTCAGTAGCATTTTTCGTCCACACAATTTCATCTGGACGTGCCCCTACAAAACGCGCCACTTGAGAGCGCGCCAACTCAAAAGCTTCTGTGGCCTCATCACCCAAAACATGGGTTCCGCGATTTACCGCACCATTGTGCATCTGATAAAAATCGGCTTCCGCCTCAATAACACAAAGCGGTTTTTGCGCGGTCGCTGAACTGTCAAAATAGGCAATCTTTTTGCCGCCGCGACCCCTGCGCGACAAGATAGGGAAATCACCCCGGATCGCAGTCAGTTCAGCTTCAGTGAACACAGAAACAGATGGAGTAGTCATTAGAGGTACTTGTCGTAGCCTTCTTCTTCAAGAACATCGGCTAGTTCTGGGCCGCCTTGTTCAGCAACGCGTCCATTCACAAATACATGAACAAAATCAGGTTTTATGTAACGCAAAATCCGCGTGTAGTGAGTGATAAGCAGTACGCCATTTCCATTCTTTGCATGAACACGGTTCACGCCTTCAGAAACAATACGCAAAGCGTCAACATCCAAGCCAGAATCGGTTTCATCCAGAATCGCAAATGATGGTTGCAGCAATTCCATCTGCAAAATCTCTAGCCTCTTTTTCTCGCCACCTGAAAATCCGACATTCACATCACGATCCGCAAAATCGGCAGGCATCCGCAAATCTTCCATGGCTGAAGCAACTTCCTTCACCCATTTGCGAACGTTTGGTGCCTCACCATCAATCGCGCTCTTCGCTGTGCGAAGGAAGTTTGACACAGAGACACCTTGAACTTCTACCGGATACTGCATGGCCAGGAACAAACCGGCTTTTGCCCGCTCATCAACGGACATCTCAAGAATGTTTTGGTCGTCAAGCCAGGCCTCGCCAGAATCAATCTGATATGCGGGGTGACCAGCAAGAGCATAGGCAAGCGTGGATTTTCCAGAACCGTTAGGTCCCATAACTGCATGGATTTCACCGCTATTAACCTGTAGGTCCACGCCCTTCAGGATCTGCTTATGCCCTTCGGGCGTATCAACCGATACCTTCAGGTCCTTGATCTTCAGTGTCGCCATCTTCGTTTTCTTTTCTTTCTTGTTTTGCGAGGGCGACGCCCTCATTCCCTAAGCTTTTCTGCCCCGTTTTCAGTGAGAGCCCTCTAGTTTGATTTCAACTTGATCCATCAAATGTTCACGAAGTTCGACCACGTCAATCTTGTTGATGAGTTCAGCGAAGAAACCACGAACGACTAGCCTCTTAGCATCTGAGGCGTTAATGCCGCGGCTCATCAAATAAAACAGTTGTTCATCATCAAAGCGTCCAGTGGCCGAGGCGTGTCCTGCACCTTCGATATCCCCATTTTCGATTTCGAGGTTGGGAACAGAATCTGCCTTTGCACCTTCTGTGAGAATCAAGTTGCGGTTGAGCTCATACGTGTCGGTGGCATCTGCTTGTTCGCCTATTAAACAGTCCCCAATCCAAACCCCGTGCGCATCTTTCCCTTGCAGGGCACCTTTGTAGGTGACGCGGGAATAACAGTTCGGAGTCGAATGGTCAACGAAAATGCGGTGCTCAAAATGTTCCCCAGCGTCAACGAAGTAGAGCCCATCAAGATGCAGCGTTCCACCTGGCGCAGTGTATTCGGTGTCGACACATACGCGAACTAAGTCCCCGCCAAGCGTAACCACCATATGATTCAGCGTGGCATCACGTCCGACTGACACGCGATGGTTGCTGGCATGTAGGGCGTCACGTTCCCATTCATGAATGGTGATGACGTTCAATTGAGCCCCGTCTTTGGCGCGAATCTCCACAGTCTGGTTCAGGCAAGCATGCCCTGAATGACCAAGGATCACTGTGGCGTTCGCGTTTTCTTCAGCCATGATCAAAATATGGTTTGCCGCCAGCTTTTCTTTCGCAGAAATAGCGATGACCACAGGGTCTTCAAGTTCCATATCTTTTGGAACCGTCACAATCGTGGCGCTCTTAGCCGCATTCCAAGCAACTACGGCAGTGCGGTCACCTGGCGCTAAGACTTTCCCCAAGCGCGGGTCAGTCATGGGAACAGTTTCACTTATGATGCCTTTTGGTGCCTGAATAACGACCTCGGCCTCATCCTCATAACCATCCAGGTCAAAAAGCTTTTCAACCCGGCGCATGGGGGTAAAGCGCCAGTCTTCCTCCCGTCCATTTGGAACAGGGATTTCATCAATATCAAAGGAGGTCGGGCGGTCCGCACGCGACAAATGTTCTAATACTTGTGCGTCAGTCATTAGCCAACGGATCCTTCCATCTGTAGTTCGATGAGTCGGTTTAGTTCAAGCGCATATTCCATGGGAAGTTCTTTAGCGATTGGTTCCACGAATCCGCGCACAATGGTTGCCATTGCTTCGTTTTCGTCGAGGCCGCGACTCATCAAATAAAACAGTTGATCAGCGTTGACTTTTGAGACCGTTGCTTCGTGCCCCATCTCAACGTCTTCTGTACGAACGTCCACATACGGATATGTGTCAGTACGGCTGACCTTGTCAACCAACAAAGCATCACAAAGGACGTTTGACTTGGACCGCGTGGCGCGGGAATGGACTTCTACCAGACCGCGATATGAAGTTCTTCCGCCGCCCCTTGACACTGACTTAGCAACAATTGAACTAGAAGTATCCGGAGCCATGTGGACCATTTTTGCCCCAGTGTCCTGATGTTGACCATGTCCTGCGAATCCGATCGATAGGGTTTCGCCGCGCGCATGGGCACCGCGCAAATAGCAGGCAGGGTACTTCATGGTTATGCCAGAACCGATGTTGCCATCAATCCATTCCATCGTCCCGCCCTCATCAACCATTGCGCGTTGCGTGACAAGATTGAGCACATTGTTTGACCAGTTTTGGATGGTTGTGTAACGAACACGGGCATCTTTTCGAACGAAAATCTCAACAACTGCGGCATGCAGTGAATAAGTGTCATAGATTGGCGCTGTACACCCTTCAACATAGTGAACATATGAGCCCTCATCTGCAACAATCAGTGTCCGCTCGAACTGCCCCATGGCTTCGGTGTTGATTCGGAAATACGCCTGCAGTGGGATCTCAACGTGAACGCCGGGTGGAACATAAACAAATGATCCCCCAGACCAGCACGCCGTGTTTAGTGCAGCAAATTTGTTATCGCCTGCCGGTACGGCCTTGCCAAAGTATTCTTCAAAAATCTCTGGATATTCTTTGAGCGCAGTGTCCGTGTCAAGGAAGATGACTCCCTGACGTTCCAAATCCTCTTGAATCTGTTGGTACACGACTTCAGATTCATATTGCGCCGCAACGCCAGCTACTAACCGATTTTTTTCAGCATCCGGTATGCCTAGGCGATCGTAGGTATCGCGAATCTCATCTGGTAAGTCATCCCAAGACTTCACCTGACGATCCGTTGGCCGAACGTAGTATTTGTAGTCATCAAAGTCGATGCCAGACAAATCTGGTCCCCACGCTGGCATAGGTTTCTTTTCAAAGAAACCATAGGCTTTGAGCCGCCTGTCCCTCATCCACTCAGGCTCATTTTTGGTCTCTGAGATATAACGGACGATATCTTCATTTATGCCCTTGGGCACACCCTTGCTGTAGTCGTCGGAGTCGCGCCAACCGTATTCATACGCACCGATTGAATCGATGATCTCGTCGTCGGACATTGGCGCCACTGGCGCGGTCTGCGTCACGGCGTTTCTCCTTTCTACCTGGCCCTGCGAATTGCTTCTCGAGCCGCAGGGTGAACCACTGGCATGCCGATAGGCACGTGGGTCGTACAAACGTGTCCGCCGCCCGCCAAAGTGGACAGGCGTTGGACGTGAACTCCAAGAACTTTTGAGAAGGCCAAGAGTTCGGCTTCACAAAGTTGTGGATATACCTCTGCTACCCGTTCAATGGGGCAGTGGCCTTGGCATAGTTGGATGGCAAAATTCCCGTCGCCTACAGGTCTGATGCTGGCGGCGTAGCCATCTTCTATTAGTGCATCTGCTAATGCGCTTGCCCGCATTTGGGGATCTGTTCCGACGCCCTTGACAATTGGTGTGTATCTTCTTTCAATTTCTCTGGCTCTTGCCGAGGCAAACGCGTCGATTGCGTCCGGCCCCGCCGTTTTCGCCATGTAGTTAAGTGCCTTAACCGCTAGATCTGAATGGCCGTCTTCTAGTGTTCCCCTGCCAGAATCTGTTGCAACGTAGAAACGCGCGGGTCGTCCGCGACCGCGCGGTCCTCTGGGTGGAACT
>DAIOFF010000051.1:0-14178 GCA_036745855.1 Scrofimicrobium sp.
TATTGTGACTGAAGGTATCTTCAATATTAAAGGTATTGGCGGTGTCTTATTCGATGGGATAAAGAAGGGGGAACCCGCGACAGTTGTGTCAATTACAACTGCTTTGGTTCTTGTCTACATCGTAGCGAATCTGCTGGTTGATCTGCTTTACGCGGTCTTGGACCCAAGGATCAGGTATGAGTGAGAATATGATGCCAAATGCGAACGGCATGCGGACTAGGAACGGACAAGAAAGGTTCGTGTCTGACACAGACGAAACTGGACTTGGTGCCGTAGACGCGGTCTTGGATGAGTCAGCGCCATCTTCGATGTGGGGCGAAGCATGGAAAGCACTGCGTACCCGTCCAATGTTCTGGATTGCAGCTTTCATTATTATTTTAGCGATTTTGATGGCTGCGGTACCTCAACTGTTTTCTAGTCAAGATCCAAGATTTTGTGAACTTAGCCGTTCATTAGGTTCCCCAGAGGCTGGCCATGTTTTTGGCTTCGACAAACAAGGCTGTGACATTTACAGTCGGGTGGTTTACGGTGCACGTGCGTCAGTCATGGTTGGCGTTTTGACTACTTTGATTGTGGTCATAATAGGTGGTCTTTTTGGGACACTAGCAGGGTATTTTGGCAAATGGCTTGATTCATTGCTCTCGCGTATAACGGACATTATTTTTGCCGTTCCGCTTGTACTTGCAGGAATCGTCTTCATGCAGCTGTTCAAAGAACACCGAACAATCATCATGGTGGTTGTTGTTCTTTCAGTGTTTGGATGGCCACAGGTAGCCCGCATTACTCGCGGCGCCGTCATGTCGACGAAGAATGAGGAATATGTGACGGCATCAAGAGCTCTTGGTGCTTCAAGGTGGCGCATGGTCACAAGTCACATCTTGCCAAACTCGATTGCTCCGGTAATCGTTTATGCAACCGTGGCTTTAGGCACGTTCATTGTTGCCGAGGCAACGCTTTCGTTCCTTGGTATTGGTTTGCCACCAGAAATTGTCTCTTGGGGCGCCGATATTTCTAAAGCGCAGAACTCACTTCGAACCGCTCCTATGGTTCTTTTCTATCCTGCAATTGCACTGGCTTTGACCGTACTCTCATTCATCATGATGGGCGACGTTGTTCGTGATGCCCTCGACCCGAAGGCTCGGAAACGATGACAGATCATAAACACGATGACACAGAAGGCACAGAAAACGAAACGTTTTTCCCTGGAGCCGTTCATCCTGAAGACGAAAACCCGTTGTTGGTACTCAAAGACCTTGACGTGACGTTCAAGACCTCAACAGGGGACGTGACTGCGGTTCGCGGTGCAAACCTAACAATCTATCCAGGTCAAACTGTGGCGATTGTAGGAGAGTCCGGATCAGGGAAATCAACAACAGCTGCTGCGGTTATTGGTCTTCTGCCAGGCACAGGCAAGGTAACTGGTGGGTCCATTCACTTTGATGGACAAGAGATAACGAAGCTACATGAGAAAGAATGGGTGAAGCTTCGGGGCTCAGGAATCGGAATGGTTCCGCAAGATCCCATGAGTAACTTGAACCCTGTTTGGCGCATCGGTACCCAAGTAAAGGAAACGCTTAAAGCCAACAATGTTGTACCTAAATCTGAAATAGGGCAGCGCGTGGCTGATGTCCTTGAAGAGGCCGGTTTGCCTGATGCAGAACGGCGGGCAAAGCAATATCCACATGAGTTTTCAGGTGGTATGCGTCAGCGCGCATTGATTGCAATTGGAATGGCTGCAGATCCAAAACTCCTTATTGCAGATGAGCCAACTTCGGCATTAGACGTGACTGTTCAAAAGCGGATTTTGGATCACCTGCAAATGCTCACGCAGGAAAAGGGAACTGCCGTTCTTTTCATCACCCATGATTTAGGGCTTGCCGCTGAGCGCGCTGAACAACTGGTTGTAATGCACCGCGGACGTGTCGTTGAATCAGGTCCGGCTTTAGAGATTTTGCAGCGACCACAGCATCCCTACACGAAACGTTTAGTTTCCGCCGCCCCATCCCTTGCTTCGAAACGCATTCTTGCTGCACATGAAAAAGGTATTGAGGTCTCTGAGGAAGAACTTGTTGGTTCTGGCGCAGGCGCATCATCGACAGAAGCAATTATTCGGGTTGAAAACCTCGTCAAAGAATTCGATGTTCGTGGTGCAAAAGGTGAAGCCAAGATTTTGAGGGCTGTTGATGATGTGACGTTCTCAGTCAGAACGGGCACAACACTTGCTGTTGTTGGCGAATCTGGCTCAGGCAAATCAACGGTTGCGAACATGATTTTGAACCTGATTGATCCAACTTCGGGAAAGGTTTACTACAAGGGCGAAGATCTTTCGACACTGGGATCAAAAGAACTCTTTGAAATGCGCAGACGGCTGCAAGTCGTTTTCCAAAATCCCTATGGCTCACTGGACCCCATGTATTCAATCTTTAGGATTGTTGAGGAGCCACTACGCGTTCATGGTATTGGCTCTAAGAAAGAGCGACTGGCTAAGGTCGTTGACCTTCTGGACCGGGTTGCTCTTCCGCGTTCAGTTATGCGCAGATATCCAAATGAACTCTCTGGTGGACAGCGCCAGCGCGTGGCGGTTGCTCGTGCACTTGCGCTTGACCCAGAACTAGTAGTTTTGGATGAAGCCGTGTCAGCTTTGGACGTTCTGGTTCAAAACCAAATCCTGCGGCTGCTAAATGACTTGCAGGCAGAGCTTGGATTGACTTACTTGTTTATTACTCATGACCTGGCGGTGGTACGCCTAATCGCGGATGACGTTGTGGTGATGGAGAACGGTAAGATCGTGGAAGCGGCTCCGTCTGATGAACTCTTCGCTAGCCCACAAATGAAATATACGCAAGAACTGATAGACGCTGTCCCTGGACGCCAAATCCAACTGGCACTATAAAGGGATGATTGACGCTGATAAAGCTCTGGAAGGTCTTTCAGATCTGCCAGTGGATGAGGCATTCGCGATTATTCGCGAGGGCGACTCAGAAATCGTGGACATTTTAGTCGGCGGCGTATCAAAAGTGCAGGCACTTAAAGATATTCCACTTGTCAGCGAGGAAGTGTTGGCCATGGTGCCATTTCGACAGATCCATGAACGTGGTTTTGATTTTGTCGATGATGGGGTTCCACTTTGTGCTTTGATCGTGAAAGAAAAATGGCAAGTTTCTTTGTCGTCCCTAGTTGATGCGCTTCCAAAGGAGTCCCCGAAGCTTACAGATTTCCATGTCAGCATGTCTGATGAAGAATATGCGGATGTGGCGCGGTCAGTGATTCGGGACGAAATTGGCCGCGGCGAAGGTGCGAACTTTGTGATTCGCCGCGATTTCTTTGCCCGCACTACTGAGGTTCCGCGGCGCGCGATTTTGGCTTGGCTCAGGCGTCTATTAGTGACTGAGCAAGGAGCTTATTGGACGTACGCCATGTCTTTTCCTGGTTTGTTTGCGGTGGGTGCTTCTCCAGAGCGGCACGTTAGTGCAAAGGCCGGGACTGTGATGATGAACCCTATCTCAGGGACACTGCGTCACGTTGATCATCAACCAAGTTCTTCGGAAGTACTTTCGTTTCTCTCTGATCGCAAAGAGCGCGAAGAGCTAGTTATGGTTGTGGATGAAGAACTCAAAATGATGAGCGCCGTCTGCCCTGATGGCGGCGTAATGAGAGGCCCATTCCTAAAACCGATGTCGCGCCTAACTCATACTGAGTACTTACTTGAAGGGCAATCGAACCTTGATCCGCGGGAAATATTGCGGCTCACAATGTTTGCCCCAACAGTCACGGGTTCTCCGGTTGAGAATGCGTGCAGAATCATTGCGAAATATGAAAAGACTGGTCGCGGGTATTACTCGGGAGTTTTAGCGCGTTTTACACCAACAACCGGCGGTTATGATCTTGATGCCCCAATCCTCATCCGTACGGCTTTCTTGGATGAGCAAGGAAACGTGAGTGTCTCTGCGGGCGCGACTTTAGTTCGCCACTCAGATCCACTTAGTGAATCCGCTGAGACACAGTCAAAAGCTGGGGGAGTGCTAAATGCACTTGGCCTTGATACAGACGGTGGCAACCACCTTCACCAAAGTGCAGTGATAGATACATCAAATGATGTAATAAACGAACCATCTGTTTTAGCGGCTCTGGCTGATCGCAACACGCTTTTGGCTCCATTTTGGCGTGACGAACAAACAGTCGTGGCAACATTTGACGCCAAGGTCTTGATTGTCGATTGCGAAGACGACTTCACAACTATGCTGGCTCATCAACTTCGCAGGATGGGGCTGACTGTAGAAAGAAAACCCTGGCATGAGGTGATTGAAGTCGAAACCCCTGATCTAGTCGTATTTGGTCCAGGCCCTGGTGATCCGCTGAATATGGAATCTAAACGTATTTCGACGCTTCACAAACTGATCCAAGATCGCTTAGGTAAACCTCTCATTGCCGTTTGCCTAAGCCACCAAATATTGGCCTCACTGGCGGGTTTACCGATCCAAAAACTTCCCAAGCCTCGACAAGGGCTTCCACTTAGCGTCGACATAATGGGTAAAGACGCAAGGGTCGGTTTTTACAATACTTTCAGTGCTGTGGCACCCAATGGTTCGCGCACCCCGGCATTGGACCTGCGTGTCTTGGCCGAAGAACACACCGGATTTGTACACTCACTGACCGGACCAAATCTAGCTTCCGTTCAAGGACATTTAGAGTCGGTTCTTTCTTACGATGGATTCGCAGCATTAACGCGCCTGGTAGCACACACACTTGTATGAGGAATATATGCCAACTTTGAATGAAATAACTAAAGAGATTGAGCGACTCTACCCCCCAAGCCTCGCAGAGAGCTGGGACAAGGTTGGGCAGATTCTGGGCTCTGGAAGTCAAAACGTAAATCGCATTTTGGTTGCAGTCGACATTGCCCCCGAAGTGGCGAAAGAAGCAGTCGATGGAGACTATGATCTTTTGATCACGCACCATCCACTATTTTTACGTGGCACATCATTTCTTAGCGAGGACGAACCAAAAGGACAGATTGTGGCCTCTCTCATAAGGGCAGGCTGTGCGCTGTTTAACGCACACACAAATGCGGACAGCGCCCATGACGGAGTCGCTGATGCTCTAGCTGACCTTGTCGGAATCAAAAACGCGCGCCCACTGTTGCCGCGCGAAGATGGACGCGGCGGAGCCGGGCGGATTGGGGAAATTGAGCCACAAACTCTGGAAGCGTTTGCCAAAAAAGTTGCTTCAGTGCTTCCAGCAGGACCTACAGGATTGTTTGTAGGAGGCGACCTTGACCGAGTTATCAAAGTGGTTGCCGTATCAGGTGGGTCAGGCGATAGTTTTTTGGCAGACGCAAATGGTGCCGGAGCCGACGTATTCTTAACGGCAGATCTTCGACATCACCCGGCTATAGAGCACCTCGACAAAAAACAGGCGGCACTGCTTTGTGGCTCACACTGGGCAACTGAATGGCCTTGGCTACCAAGGCTGGCAGCAAACCTTCGTGCGGCATTCCCAGATGTCACGGTGGATGTCTCAAAGATCTGCACGGAACCTTGGAAGACAATACTAAAAACGGAAGGACAAATATGAAGGCCCTCCCTCTAGAGCAAAAACACCTCTTAGAACTTCAACAACTTGATCTACAGATTGCGAAAGTAAAACATACTCTTCGCTCAGATCCTCTACACAAAAAGATTGCCGAACTTGAAGGACGCTCAAACGATTTACGGGTGGCAAAAGTGGCGCTTCAAGCGGATTTGGATGCCAAAAACCGCCAGGCAAACGCAGTTGAAGCTGAAATCGACAAAGTCCGCGGTAGACGCGAGATTCAGCAGGAGCGGCTTGATAGCGGAAAAATCCCGCTTCGTGACATGTCACCCGTCCAACATGAGATCGCTAGCATGGATGCACGTATTGGGACTTTAGAGGATGAACAATTAGGTTTCCTAGCTGATGCTGAACAGATTGAGGCAAATATCATCTCAGCGCAAGAAGCCCGCGAAGCCATCGCGAAAGATCTTGCTGAAGCCGAGTTTGAGTTGTCGGCCAAAGGCGGCGTCAGTGAGGCTGAGTTGCGCGGCGTCAACCTTCGCCGGGAAAAACTGATCACCCTTTTGCCTCCTGACCTGGTAGATGAGTACACCAGACTTCAAGGTCGCTTGGGTGTAAGCGTTGTCGTTGAAGTCCGTGATGGACGCCCTATCGGGTCACCAGTGGATTTTTCAATGGCGGAACTTGCTGAGATAAATGCGTTTCCAAAAGACGAGATTTATATCAGTGACGATTACGAATACATTGTGGTGCGAACAAGTAGCGAATAAGGAGAATGAGGTGATGTTGACAAGGCGGAATACCAGGTATGCTTCAACCCGGTAGTATTTTGCATTGAGTTCTTCCCTAGATAGGGTGGCAGCTTGATGGCGTTATTCCCATCACGGGAAATCTGTTTGGAATCGGAGGACCGATGGTCCGGTATTTACTACGTAGATTGCTCAACTACGTAATTTTGCTTTTTGTTGCTATATCGTTTGCATACTTCCTATCTGGGTGGGCAATGGATCCTCGTTCCGTGTTCGACCTGAATAATCCCAACTTGGATTTGGAAGCGGTTAACAGACAGCTGACAGCGTCAAATCTAAACCCAAGTGACCCTGTAGCAGAGCGTTATTGGAGATGGCTTACTAGTGTCTTTACCAGTTGGGATTGGGGGGTTACGCCAACTGGGCTTTCAGTGAACGAACTACTTTCTGTCCGCATTTGGGTTTCTGTTCGCCTAATCTCAATAGGTTCTTTTGTGGGAATCATTGGCGGCGTTGCCCTTGGAGCCTGGAGCGCAACTAGGCAGCATAAAATCTCAGATCATTTAGTTTCGATTCTTTGCCTGATCATTATTTCGACTCCTGTCATTGTCATGGGTACTCTTTTACAGATTGGTGCCACCAAGTTCAACCAAGCCACTGGCTTGAACTTCTTCGAGTTCATGGGTGAAACAGGTCGCATTGGCAACTATCCTGGGGCCGAACTAGTCAATCGTTTACAACATCTTTTGCTACCCACCATTTCGATGTCTCTTGTCGGAATAGCAACCTATTCGCGGTATCAGCGAAACTTGATGCTGGATACCCTTGGAGCTGATTACGTGAGAACGGCTCGCGCAAAAGGTTTACGGAAATCACAGGCTGTTAGACGTCATGCATTGCGCACGGCCCTTGTTCCAATGGCAACATATTTTGCTTTTGTCATTGCAGGGCTTTTTACAGGAGCCGCTATTACAGAGCGAATATTTGGGTGGCACGGAATGGGTGCCTATTCCGTTGAATCTATCACCGGCCAGGACATAAATGGGACAGTGGCAGTTGTGGCATTCTCTGCGGCTTGCACGTTCTTCGGGCTCATGCTTTCAGACATATTTACCGTCGCAGTTGATCCCCGTGTTCGAGTGAGTTAGGGAGAGAGAAGATGTCACACAAAGACAACAATAATGACAATCGCGATTTCGAACTCGGGTCCAAAACGACAGACACAGTCCGCGACGACAAAAAAGGCCTCAACACTGCTGTCAAGGATAAAAAGCCTGAAAAACAAGGTAAGCCTTTGAAACGTTGGCAACTAATTGCCAGGCGATTTTTCCGTTCAAAACTGGGTCTTATTGGGCTAATAGGTTTTGCAGCGATTGTGATTTTTTCGCTTATTGGGCCAGTCCTGTCCCCCTGGTCTTACACGGAAGTAGACAACAGCGAATTCCTTAAAAGTCCATCAGCGCGCCACTGGTTTGGTACCAACCAAACAGGGCGTGACCTTTTTGCAATGACCATTGCAGGCCTGCAAAAATCACTTGTCATTGGTATCTCGGTGGCAACGATTCAGACTGCCCTTGCAGCACTTGTGGGTTCGGCAGCAGCATATTTTGGGAAAGCCATTGACAAGACCATTTTGTGGTTTATTGACCTATTACTGGTGATCCCAGCGTTCCTAATGATCGCGATCATTACCCAAAAAATGGCGGGTCATCAGGCATCAACAACAGTTTTAATATTTTTGTTAGCAGCCTTTGGCTGGATGCTGACGGCCCGTGTGGTTCGCTCTATGACACTTTCAGTCATAAATCTTGACTATGTGCGTGCCGCGAAATACATGTCAGTGCCGTCCTGGTCAGTAATTATTCGCCATATCCTTCCTAACGTGTCCTCATACTTGATTATTGACTTCACCCTCGGGTTTGTTAGCGCAGTGATGCTTGAGACAACACTTTCCTACTTTGGTTTTGGCGTTCAATCACCAGAAACTTCATTGGGTGTGTTGCTGGCAGATGGACAGAGGATGGCAATTACGTCCCCCTGGGTTTTCTTGGCCCCAGCAACATTCCTTGTCCTCACCTTGATATTTGTGAACTTCATGGGCGATGCGCTTCGTGACGCGATTGACCCCTCGTCAAAATCAGGAGGAACCCTGTGAGCTCAAAAAAGACGCGCGTGACTTTTGAAAGCAATGCGCTGCCCGAATACTCTGAGAACACCCCAGTGCTCGAAGTAAGCAATCTGAATGTAACTTTCCCTTCAGAAGATGGAGCCGTGTATGCGGTTCGCGGAGTTTCATTTTCTTTGGAGAGGGGCGAGGTCCTTGGAATCGTTGGTGAATCTGGCTCCGGAAAGTCAGTGACATCGACGACAATTATGGGGTTGCTAGACGAAAACGCGAAACTGGAAGGGTCCGTGAAACTGTTTGGCACGGAACTTTTGGGGCGGTCTGACAGCTACATGTCTAGCGTTCGCGGACGTATGATGTCCATGGTTTTTCAAGACCCGCTTTCGGCCCTGACACCGGTTTACACAATTGGTGATCAGATTGTCGAGGCCCTAACGGTTCACAAGAAAATGTCGGCTACAGCCGCGCGTGAACGGGCACTTGAACTACTCACCATGGTTGGAATTCCAAACCCTGAAGTTCGTTTCAAAGCTTTCCCGCATGAGTTCTCTGGGGGCATGCGCCAGCGGGCAATGATCGCAATGGCGATAGCTAATGATCCAGACCTTATTATCTGCGATGAACCAACAACAGCGCTTGACGTTACCATTCAGGCACAAGTATTAGAACTACTGCGGGTAGCGCAAAAAGAAACCGGCGCTGCCGTAATCATGATTACGCACGATCTTGGCGTAGTTGCTGGCATTGCTGACAAAGTGGCCGTTATGTATGCGGGCAAAATGGTTGAAACGGGGGACGTAAATGAAATTTTCTATTCGCCAGCCATGCCATACACGATTGGGTTACTTGGAGCGCTGCCTCGTCCAGATGAAAAATCCAATGAGGCATTAGCGACTTTGGAGGGGAATCCTCCATCAATGCTGAGCAAACCGACTGGATGTCCTTTTGTGCCGCGGTGTCCTCTTGCCGTTGACGCATGCTCAGCTAGTGAACCAGCCCTTAGTGCTGTTCTGATAGAAACTGCATTGAAGGCTGCTCACGATTCAGCTTGCATACGCGCCAGTGAAATATTGGACAAGAAGTGGAACTATCTAGATATTTATCCAGTTCCCAGGTTGCTAGATAGGGGCAGTGGGCGCCGAGGCCGTGAGTCCCGGGAAAATGTGCTGGAACTTCATGATTTAGTGCGGCACTTTCCCCTAACTAAAGGCGCGGTCATGAAACGCAGAGTCGGGACAGTGCACGCTGTAGATGGCATCTCTTTTGATATCAAGGCTGGGGAGACCCTTGGTTTGGTTGGTGAATCGGGATGTGGAAAAACCACCACTCTTTTGGAAATCCTTGATCTGCAAAAACCAACTGGGGGCAAGATCGTTGTCCTTGGACAAGATACGTCGAAGCTGACTAAAGCAGAAAAGAAAGAAATTCGGAAGAACCTTCAAGTTGTCTTCCAAGACCCGATGGCGTCTATTGATCCGCGTATGCCAATTTCGGATGTTTTAGGTGAGCCTCTCAAATACAACGGATATAGCTCTTCGCAGATTCGAGAACGAACCGCGGAACTCATGGAGTTAGTTGGCCTGGAACCTGCTCACCTCAACCGCTATCCGCGTCACTTTTCGGGCGGGCAGCGCCAGAGGATAGGTGTGGCTAGGGCGCTTGCGCTTGAGCCCAGTCTTTTGGTTCTTGATGAGCCCGTTTCGGCGTTGGACGTGTCTATTCAGGCAGGGGTCATAAATCTGCTTGATGAGCTCAAAGCAAAACTGGGGCTTTCTTATCTGTTTGTTGCACATGATTTGTCTGTAGTGCGCCATATTGCCGACAGGGTGGCCGTGATGTACTTGGGCGTGATTGTTGAGCAAGGCGATGTTGAAGAGGTGTTCTCATCCCCACAGCACCCGTACACTCAGGCGTTGCTGTCTGCTATTCCGGTGCCAGATCCTAAAAAGGAACGGACGCGGGACAGGATTTTGTTGAGTGGAGATCTGCCTTCACCTGCTGATCCGCCATCAGGGTGCCGGTTTAGAACGCGTTGTCCGCTATTTCGGACTCTTCCAGAAGATAAGCAAAGACTTTGTATTGACAAGCGCCCGGAACTTGCAAAGCCTGCGGGCGCGGGTGACCTTTTGACAGCGTGCCATTACCCGAAGGTACTGGACGTTTTCTAAGTGACGTGGGGCACAACGGTTACGGTTTGGCGGCGAAATGACACCTGAACACTAGTTCAGGAGTTATATGAAGCGGGCTAAACTAAATTGAATAGAAGTCCGGTGCATTTTGTGTTTTGAAGACCTGAATAAAACAGAAACTACCCGCATACGGGAAACAATGGAGGATGAATGCGTAGAACAACGCGGATATTTGTAGGGCTAGCGGCTATAAGCGCGCTGGTTTTGGGCGGCTGCTCCGTGGACAAGAGTAATTCCACGAATGTAGGTCAATCGGGTTCTGAAAGCGGTGAGCAATCTGGTACTACTTCGGGTACTGCCGACATGCCGCCTCTAGAAGACATTAACCGTCAAGACCGCAGTGCACTGGCTGAGGGCGGAGAACTGCGATTCGCAATTAGTTCACTTCCAGATGCATACAATATTTTGCACCTTTACGGGAGCAATGTTGACTACACGACCACTATGGGCCGTTTCCTTGGCATCAATCCCAACTGGTTGTTCCAAGAGGACGGCTCATTTGAGGGTGACCCCAACTTTATTGAGTCATTTGATGTGAAAGAGGGCTCTGCTACCGAAAAGCAGGTTGTCACGTTGAACCTCAATAAAGATGCCAAATGGGGCAACGGTAAGCCAATAAATGCCGCTGACTACATTGCGACGGTAAACGCTTGCAGTGGCAAAGACGAGAAGTTCGTCTGTGCTGCCACCGATGGTTTCAGGGACATTGAGTCAGTTGAACAGGGAGACAGTGAGTTCCAGGTTGTCGTGACCTATCCTCAGGCGTTCCCAGATTGGTCTTCAGCATTGTCGATGGCATTGCCTGCCGAAGGTGTCTCTGATGCGAAGACATTCAATGAGGGATGGAAAGAGCCAAACAACGATTGGATTGCTGGGCCATACCGTTTCAAAGACTTCGACAAAGCACAGGAAGTCATTACACTAGAGCAAAACCCCGATTGGTGGGGTGAAAAGCCTTTGCTAGACGAGATCTCTTTCCGCGCCGCAGATCCGTCGGCTCAATCGAACGCATTCGCCAATGGCGAGCTCGATGTACTCCAGGGAATCATTGATGGGGAGCAGTACAACAACGCATTGACTAATCCGAACGCGGAAGTTCGCCGCGCTGGTGGCTTGCAATGGCGTCACTTTACCTTCAATACGGAATCCGGTGTTCTTCAAGACCAAGCAGTTCGTCAAGCGATTGTGAAGGGCATTGATAATGCCTCTATTGCAGCGGCAGACCTTGCAGGAATCCCAGACCTAGACCCGAACTCCCTACTTCTTGGGAACCACTTCTTCATGCCTGGTCAGGTTGGTTATGAGGATAACTTGGGAGACTACGCGTATGATCCTGAAGCAGCAAGTGCAGAACTTGACGAACTCGGATGGAAGCTCGATGGAGAATACAGGGCGAAAGACGGCAAGGCATTAGAGTTTGACTACGCGATGATGCCCGATATTTCAACCTCCAAAACTGAGGGTGAACTTCTCCAGTCACAAATGGCAGCCATCGGAGTGAAGGTCAACATTGTCAATGTCAGCACCGATGAGTTCTTCACTGATACAACTCCTGAAGGAAAGTTCGGTGTCACAGCATTTGCATGGCAGGGAACGCAGTACCCGCTTGCAAATGTTGGGCAAATTTACGGATGTGACTCTGTTGCGCCAAATGGTTCAAACTTCTCACGGCTCTGCGTGCCAGAAATTGATGAACTGGACAAGCAGATCCAAACTGAAGCTGACTCTGACAAGCGCAACGAGCTGGGTAACGAAGTTGACAAGGTCATCTGGGATAGCGTCATGACGCAACCCATATACCGGCGTCTAGAGCTCACAGCTGTGCCAAAGAATCTTGCCAACTACGGTGCATTCGGCATGACGACGGTGCCGGGCGAAGACATTGGCTACATGAAGTAGTCAAATATGCAACGCCGCTAAATATCCAGTTGGATTGTGGCGGCGCCGGGAGGGCATCAGAATCTTTGGGTTCTGGTGCCCTCCAGTGCTTTGGCTGCTGCGCTCCTGTTTTGGTTGTCGTCCTCCTGTTTTTCTTGGCCGTCGTCTTTTTGGTTTTCTTGGCTGTCGTCTTCCATTTTTTGGCTGCTGCTCCCTTGTTTTGGCCGTCGCGCTCCTGTTTTGGTTGCTATTCTTCCGTTTCTCTTGGTTGTTGTGCTCCCCAGTTGAACGCTTATCAACTTGAGCCCGCTGTTGTTCTTTCGTTTTTCTTGGCTGTCGTTCTTTTGGTTTTTTCTCGACTGCTGCTCTTCTAGTCGCGTTTTATGGTCACCAATCTTCTAGCTGTTCCTTCCAGCTTCTACTTCAGTTGCGCCCTTTTATCTGTCTCTTCGGTCACGCTTCGTCAGTTCCGCATTTCTGGTCTAGCGCGAATCGGCTTTTACCCATCTGACCTCCATTTGTGAGACTTCCTTGATAAGTTTCGGTGATTATCCACAGGTTCTTTCTTGGCACTTTTCCACGAAGTCCCTGGCATGCTTTAGGAGAAAAACCTTGCATGTGCAACTCTTCGAACATGGATCTGCACTCAAACACGGACATGCATTTTGGCTCGGGACGAACCGTTGATGGTGACAATTGGATCAAAGTTGCTCGTGGAATTTACTGGGACGCGTCGGCCAGAGACTCTACGATGGATGCCTGGGAGTCAAACAAGCTGATCACCAAAGTTCGCGCTCGCGGAGTAAACGGCACAAGGCAAGATATTGAACCTGTCTTCACTTCTCAGGTAGGCCTCATTTTGCATGGACTACCAACGTGGCAAACTGTTCCAGACTTAGTGGCATGGGGTCCGCCGAAGCGAAAGCCAAACGGCAAAAAGAAAACCTTTGAGCAAGTCACGTTGGGCGAGCACTACACTCCACCGGCCACGTTCAGCTACCTAAATGGAGCCCGCCTCGGCGAAAAAACCGTCGAAATTGATGGCATCAAAGTGGCCCACCACTTGGAGTGCGCTGTTGATGCGGCAAGGCAAGAACACCCGATGGTGGGCATTGCCGCCGTGAGTTTGGCTCTTGGAATATGTTCACATTTCAACATGCGTGATCAAGAATCTACGCGGGCGAAAGCAGAAGAGCTTCGCGCACAAATGTTGAAGCCGCTTACATCTGACGTTTGGGGTGCAAAGAAAGCCCGAAAGGTTATTGAAGCCGCCGACCCAGGAATTTCAAATGCCGCCGAGGCTTTCGTGTGGTGGTTGTTATGCTGCATCACAGAGCCTGGTGACAGGGCGACACAAATCGAAACCCGAGCATCAGACCGCACTTACTTTATTGACATGGGGTTACCGAGATTCAAGTTCGGGGTTGAGAATGAAGGAGTGACGAAATTTGCTCTTGGGCAGCAAGATCATCGGGGACTCACAATTCGACACAATGATCTTTTGAACGAAGGCTGGGTACTGCTTCATTTGTCAACCAATGATTCGTATCACCCTGACCTAACAATGCAAAAACTTCAGACAGCTCTGAAAGCAGCAGGTGTGCCCCTGTCAGAACCTGATAGGACCTTGTGGCAGCCAGTGCCGTGGGAGATTCTTGATCCACGGCGCAGATTTTAGAAGTGTCTGCTGTCGGGGGTCTGG
>DAIOFF010000052.1:0-13903 GCA_036745855.1 Scrofimicrobium sp.
TCAGGTTTCTGATTTATGACAACAAATGACATTCGGCCATCGGACTTCACCGATGTACGACAAGGCAACGTGGCAATTGCCAGAGGGCGTTACCTGCCACAAGATCTGTTTCCCGAAGAACTCACTGAGATTGAGTTAAAGCAGATAATCACCAAAGCACGGATGGCGGCTCTAACTTCCCTCACAACCGCGCCAGCAGGAACGTGGATTTTTACGGGGCAATGTGCTCTACTTTTCCACGGACTTCCAACATGGTTCTCATGTCCCGACCTCACCATGTGGCGCGCTGACGGTCAAATAGTCCCCCACCGCACAAGTTTCCCATCTACTCAAGTCCGCGATGTGATTGTTCCCAGTGCGAAACGAATAGTGAAGGTGGGTAGACGCCTGGGAATGAAAGTAGTCGGACGCTCAGGTGTACAAACCGTCAACCTGCTTGAAGCCGCTACCGATGTTGCTAGATATGAGCATCCCCTTATCGGCATGTTTGCAATGTGTGCGGTTTATCGTTACTTGAGTGGAATGGACCTTTCTTCGGTTGCCACCACTGATGCGATGGCAGAAGTGACTGCACTAAAAGCCTCTTTAGGGCGGATGTTAACCACATACCAAAATCACCGAGGTTCACGCATTGCAAGCAGCCTGTCCGAAATTGCGGATCCAAATGTGGCAGGTCCAGGCGAGGCTTTCATCTATTGGATTTTGGTCTGTGTCCTCCATGGATCACCAGATTTTGACTTGCTTCAGCCAAAGTATGAAACGCAAATAGGCGAAAAACAATATTCTTTAGATTTTGCATTTCCAACCTTGAAGTTAGCTTTTGAGTTTACTGATTGGCCGCGCGATGAAGTAAGTCAGCAGTCTCATCTCAATTTTCTCCATACGCAAAATGCGCTATCCGTGGAAGGGTGGCGAGTCGTTTACTTGACCTCGTTAGACATGGATGATTTAGACGGTACAGTTCGCATGGTTACAACAGCGCTCAGTAAAGCTGGCGCACACCCTCATGCCCCATCCGGCCCCCTGTGGAAACCACTTTCACCTGAGCTTTTAGATGTAGATCGACGATTTTAGTGATGAATAGCTCTTCAATTCCTGACGCGCTTCTGGCTAACCGCAGCGACACCACTCTTTGGTATGTTCATCCAAGTAAATGAGGACTAAAGGGCAGAAACCTTCTTCCCAAACAGGCACCACTGCACGTGGCACCTCTCACATCGGTACTATCATGGTTACGAAAACTACTGGAGGAAAAGATGGCACAAAAAGAATCGATTTTCGGTCGGGTCTCCCAACTATTGAAAGCCAACATCAATGCGCTCATCGACAAAGCCGAAGACCCCGGGAAGATGATTGATCAGCTGATTCGCGACTACACAAACGAAATCGCTGAAGCTGAACAAGCCGTGGCTCAGACAATCGGCAACCTTCGTTTAGCAGAGAAAGACTACGAAGAAGACACCAGAGCTGCAAAGGAATGGGGACAAAAAGCCCTTGCAGCGTCCAATAAGGCTGAAGAATGTCGCGCGCAAGGCGATGCCGCTGGTGCCGAAAAATGGGACAACCTCGCAAAAGTTGCCATTGGAAAGCAGATCAGCTTTGAGGGCGAGGCCTCTGCGGCAGCCCCTCAGATTGAAGCACAAAATGTCACCGTCAATCAGCTAAAAGATGGCTTACGTCAAATGAAGGAGCGCCTTGACGATCTAAAGACGCGCCGCGACCAACTTGTGGCACGTCAAAAGACCGCTGCCGCGCAAGCAAAGGTTGCCGATGCAATCGGTTCAATCAACGTAATGGACCCAACCAGTGAGCTGTCCCGGTTCGAAGAAAAGATTCGCCGTGAGGAAGCTATGGTTCAGGGACGCCAGGAGATTGCTGCAGATTCTCTTGAAAGCCAGTTTGCTGAACTTCAGACTGATTCTTCACAGATTGAAGTTGAGGCCCGCTTGGCTGCTCTAAAGGCTCAATCCGGTAACTAAGATTTTCCTTCGCTATAGGCCGCTGCCCCACCAGGTGGCGGCCTATAGTTGCTTCTCCCAATCCACACTTGTCGAAAAGAATCCGGTCCGCACTAATGGCTGTTTTCATGCAGGTTTTTCAGCCAATTTTGCGGACCTGATTAGTCCGCGCCGCTTTGGACCTCAAATGGACTTATTTTTCTCTTCTTGCGCTACTCTCCAAAGGACAATGTCTCTAACAAGGTCAAAGTCAACCGGTTTTCCAAACGGAAACTGAATGCTTCCCTTTGAAGTTTTGTAATCAGACAGGCGGCTGGCGAACACAGTTGTGGCTTCACCTCCTGGATAAAACCCAATGTGTTTTTTGAATGCAGCAAAGTGGACCAGATTAGTCCCTTGCCAAAAAGTAGGCATTTTCCAGGAAATCTTTTCGGTAGCATCCGGTGCAGCTTCACTGATCACCTGGCGAAAATCCTTCAATAATGGCTGTACTTCTTCAGGTTGGGCAGCAATATATCCATCAATAGAATCAAAAGGTTTTGCACTCATAAACCATCATATGCACAGATTTCTGGCCGTGACTTCTCTACGCAAAAGGTTCCCAGCCGGTGACTTTCAGACCTAGCCGGTGGGCCACAGGTCACCGGCCAGGCACGAAACTCACCGGCTAGACCCGAAGGCGGGAAACATGAGCGGGGACTCGGGAGCGGGATGCGTAGAGACGCGAGACAGGTGACAAAACGGTGGCCTGACAATTAGCTCTGCCAGGCCACCGTCCTATCTAGTAATCAAGAATCAGCCACAGTCGAAAGCATCGAAGCCTGCGGTTGTCTTCCCTGTTGAAGGTGTTCCACTGCCCACTAAGAACTCCGCCAGGACCTCACCTGCTGGCACCGAGACTTTCCGGGTGCTAAACGCCTGGGAGGAAGTCTTCCCTGGTGAAACCAACAGTTGCTTCGAACCAAATGGAGTATTTACCTTTACCTCGGCTGCCTCTTCGGCTTCATTTGTCACCGAGACCGCAAGTACGGCTTTGCCTGCCACACACCTAAATGTGGAGTCCACGGTCACAACTGGTTCGCTAGGACAAGCACCAGGATCATTTTCTGGGCGGTCTTTGATCTCAAAACCATCCCTAAATGATGCCACGGTCGTATATATCCGCAGTTCAGCAGCTGAAGAGTAGACACTTGAGTCTTGAGTTTGCGCGCTCTTAGACTCGAAGATGACATAGCGATAGTTACCCTTGTCGAAGTCGATGACCTGCATATTCAGATCTGCCGAAGTGAATGTGCCAGAAGCCAAAGTTACGACTCCTTCTGTCCCTTCCCACTTGCCATTCATCTGAGTGCGCTTGGCAAACAAGTCTGAATCGTTCGTCGCATAGATTGCGTAGTCCCGAATCTTTCCGTTCACCCCATTTTGGCGGTGTTGGTAGCCGAAACCATCAATTTCGCGCTGTGAACGCAAATCAAACCATGCGTAGTGAGGATGGGGAGTACCGCTCCATGTCGTATGCCACATGGTGGTTAAGTTGCCGTCAAGTGCCTTATCGATTCCTTCACCGCTTTGCGATGATGATGCGAATGCACTCATTTCTGCGGTAGGAACCGAAGGCCGCCCGGCCACGGTGACTGACAGATTCTTGGTAACCTCAACGTCATCAGAGCACTTCAGTGCGTAAATTGTATTGGCTCCAATTTGGAAAGTCCCAAGTTCGGCGTCTTCTGGGACGTCAACCAGCCAGCGGGTGGTGACTGATGCGCCCGCAGCGACCTCAGCAAACGAGTTTCCATCTTCCCGTTCCAGCTTCGCAGTCCAACCATCAGGCAAACCAGTGATCGTCGTGTAAACATTTGTCACGGCTTCAGGATGGTTGTTTGTGAAGGTGGTTGTCAGCACATTGCTGGTGCCGCGGTCGAAGCCTCCAGATGACATTCCGACATCGCCACAGACGGGTGATTCTGTCGATTCACCTAGGTCTTCAACCATGAAGTCATCCAAGACGAAGTCTGCGTTGCTAACAGCATTCGACCGAAGTCCGACCCAAGTGTCGCCGCAGCCTATGACGATTTCTTGTGAGAACCGGGTTGTCTCTAGTGCCTGCGGCATGGGGATTGCTTGAACGATTTTTGCCCCGTTTGCTTGCCTTGACACGTTGTCAGTTCCGATCAGCCAATCATGGGCTCCCGCATGACTGTGCTGGTAGGAGAACGATACCCTGTATTTGTGACCTGCTTTGAAGTCGACCTTTGCGGGTACTGTCCGATAGACAAGCCCTGACGGTTCAACGTGGGTTTTAAGTGAACGCATGCCTGACAGTACGTCGTCAGTTCCCCACCCGTTTGCGGTGCCGGTGTTGAACGGAATGTGGTTGTTCTTCCAGTCCTTTTGTGAGTAGGGGAAGTGCAGTTCAGATACTGAGGTACGCGCATCGCCGCCAGCGCCAGTCGCGTTGCCGCGAACAAATGGCCCGTATCCTGGCTGGTTGTCCTCAAACGTCCAGAATGCGGCCCCCTCGGGTACCTGTTCGACTATTGATTCAACAGCCGTTTCACCCCAGGACACGTACTGTTCCGTCAGGTCTTTGACTTCGATTAGGCGCGCGTCATCAATGGAGACGACTTGCGTGCCTTTCACTGCGGCTAGGCTGACCACGACCTTTCCTGCTGATTCGGCTGTGAACTCAACTTTGGTTCGCTGCAACTGGCTGTTGTGACGCGGTTCTGACGCCACGTAGTTCATGGCTGGGCTTGTCGTAAACGTGCGTGAAACATCCACGCCTGCCCCTTTAGCCCCGATTGTGAACTCCCGTTCGCCCCATCCCATGCCAACCATCGCGCTGAAGGCGTATTTCTTGCCTGCTTCAACGGTTATTTCTTGGGATATTGTCGAGGCGGCCTCGCCAAACTGCGCCAAAGAACCTCTGTTGTCGTTCGCGATCTTTGCGTCACCGGCGGGGTTCCAAACGTCAAGGTTTCCAGCGTTAAATCCGGGGTCCTTGAGGCCAGTTCCGCCGCCCCATTCGACGTCGGCGAATGGAACAGTGTTCCCGGTTGGTACCAGCACGTATGGCACGCCGGCCTCGCCATTTAGCGTGACTTTGCCGCTGGCCGCAGTAATATCGGCGACCTTTTCGCGCCCGGTATCCGTGAGCTTGTATTGAACGAAGTTTGTTTGACCTTCGAACGGGGCGGCCAATTCAAATGTTGCTTCACCACCATTTTCGTTGAAGTAGTACATCTTGTTGGCTTTCAAGGGGTTACCTTGAGAGTCGCTGTCGACGTCTTGCCATGGAAGCAGGTAAACGTTATTTGTGTGGCCATCGTAAGCAGGGTTAGAGCTGCTGGGGGTCCATTTGCTGCGCAAAACTTCCACGCCGCCTTGAGTTACAACGCGGTTTCCGTCTTTGTCGAGTGTGATTTCGACTCCGTTCGATAGGGACGCCGACGAACCGGCTTCCCACTTTTCTACGTCAAAGTGTTGCAGGTACTTTGTTGGAAGCGCGTCTGTCCATAGACTGTCCTTGTAGGATGTCCAGTCATATTTGCCAGCCCAACCTTCGAAGTCAAGCATGTTTAGGCCGCCAAGTAGTTTGTCTTGGTTCCACATGTCGCGGTCCGTGTTGAACATGAAACGGACCATTTGAGAGTTGAGGCCTTTGTTGTAGTTTCCAGCGCCGTAGGGTTTGTCGTTTGCCCAGTGGGACCAAATCGAGTTGCCCTCAAACGCATAGGACCATTCTGATGCGATTTCCCAGCCCATGTCGCGAAGTTCTTCTGCGAGGGCTTCTGGAATCCATCCGCTGGAGTACCAGACGTCGATGTATAGGGTGTCTAGGTTTGGTACTTCATTTCGTAGTTGTTTGAATCGGTCTATCGATCCGACGTATCCTTCTGGCGCGTCCAGGAGTCCCAGGTCTTTTGTCTGGTTGATGCCGTAGGACTGGTTTAGCCATCCCCATCCAAGTGATCTACCGTTGTCGGTTGAGTAGTCGCTGAACGAACGGGCGTTGTGGTACACCTCTGTTGCGTTTACGTGAACGCCGAAGTCTGAGTTGTATTCTCCGCCGAGTTCAGTGAGTTTTTTCAGGTCGTCGAGGCCGCCTGCACCCGTGTTGTAGTGGCCGCCATAGTCGGTGTTCGCTGAGTCATGTCCTTCAGATCCGTAGCCTTTCAGGAGGTTCCATTGCCCAAGGCCGTCAGTAGCTAATGCGACTTTCTTTACGTTGTCGAGGGTTTTCATGAATGGGTTTGTGGCCTCGGACGCAAAGTTGAATGGAATCCGCTGCGCGACGCGTTCAGGCACGCGCTCTGAACCTGGGGTTTGTGGGATTACATTTCGAAGTTTTCGTGCAGCGTCTTGCCATGATGCCGCGTCTTCGTTATCGGGGGCGGCAACAACAATGGTGGCTTCTGGGTTCTTGTATGTTGTGACCCGAGGATCGGCAACTCCTGTTGGATGCCACACCCATGAACCGGCCTGTAATGCGGCAGTTTTTGTTCCGTCGGCGCTAAAAATGCGTGACGTTAGGCGCTGGTTTGTGTATGTTGAACCGCTTTGTTTTGTGGAGTTAGAGTAGATTCCCGCGGATAAAGCGCCATTAGTAATAAAGGCGTAGGGAGTGTCCCATTGGCCATTGGCAGCTTCTGCATTGATGGGAACATGCACGTCAGAGTTTGTGCGAGGGTCCGTTGCGATGGTGGTTCTAGATAGTACCGCTCCGTCATCGTTTGCGCTTGCAGATATTAGTTGATGCCCAGGAATAGCAATGGAGTTCAGGTTGGGCTCACCATTTCCCGCGATTTCATCAATGCGGAATTTAACGGTTCCGTCTTTATCGATTGTGATCGAAGATTTGATGACCATCCCTTTGAATGCGCCCTCATCTGCCACAGTGGATTCGTAGGAAACTTTGTCGGAACCTTTTTCGCCGACTTCAGTTTCTACCGTGTAATCCGTGCCATTGAGGGTGAAGCGCGAAAGTTTCTCACTTTGCCCAGCAAGAGAGTTTGGATTATCCATTACGTTCCCGTCTTTACTGACAAATCCGTAACGAATCACCTGCGGGAACTCTTGAGCTACCTGAACGCTGAAGCCTTCTGCATTTAGGTCAATAGGTGTCGCGTCACCTGCGCCAGGGTCAGTTTCGACTATTTCTTCGCCTTCAACATCAAAAACGTTTATGAATGTTACGCCCGGTTCTGGGTTGGAACTTGTGACAGTTTTTATGGGTTGGAAAAGAATATAGCGACCGCGCACGGGGTCTTCAAACATTCCTTTATAATCCGTTTTTGGCCCGCTTACTGTGTATTCCTCTTGGAAAGATCCTTCATATACTGGGTCGCCCCACAGTTCAAAGTTTCCAGGATCTGACACAACGCCTTTGTCTGTCGAGGTATAAACGCGATATGTGTCAATACTTCCGTTGGCCTGTTTGTTTTGGTATTGGATGCCAAGCAGACTGCGGGTTGCCCCTGTGTCGAATGCAATCCAGTGAGGTCCAGGGTCACCATACTTCACTGACCACATGTGCCCTGGGTTATCGCTCAGTGCCGCAGGCCCTGTACCGTCACCTTCGCTGCCGTATGGAGCTTCACTACTGACGGCAATAAAAGTGTATTCGTCACGAGGCACCAAACGCTGGTCCCCTTCTGCCGCCGGGGCTGGGGTTTCGGTTTCGTTGTCCGCAGGGGCCCGGACCTCAGTTTCCTCGCCTCCTGGAACTGGGGTTTCAGTTTCCTCACCACTGGGAGTTTCCCTGGCTCCACTTTGCTCTTCAGATATGCCGGGGTCCGTGGGCAATGCGTCGTCAGGCAAGGGGGGCGTGGCACCGGCTGGAACTGTGCTCACAGCAAGGGCTAATGCAGCCAAGATAGTAGCGAACGTTGATGTTATTCGCTTTCGGTAGGCTCCTTGATTCGTACCGCGCACACCTACGTGCGCGGATTTACTCAGTTTGTGATTCATAGAGTATTCCATGTCTCTCGTGTATTGAATCTGCTTAGGAAAAATAGTTCCTCTCAGGTGTTCTGCTATGAGCCCCTGAGATTCAAAATGTTTTTGCTTCGATAACCCAGTCGGGTCTAATCAGCTGGGGTTACCCCAGTCAAGGGTTGCCCAACGAAGAGTAACCCAATAGCCAGGAACACTAAACGCCCGCCTTTTGCGTTTCCAATGGCGTTTCCTAAGGCCCACTACCGCGTGAGCCTACTTGTTAGTGTCTACCCACCTCCCTTCCATTGGTTCAAGGGTTAGCGTGGTGTCGATTCCGTTTCCGCGTATTCGCGTTGATTGAACCGTCACCAGATTGTTGTAAGCAAAGTATTTTTTGGCGGCTGGGTACCAGGCGACTTCCACAGCTGGATTAGTACTCGAAAGCACTTCATTCCACTGTGATTCAATGCCTGCTGACCACATTATTCCGCGATGAAGCAGCCTCGCGTTCTGCGTCGAATACGGCAAACCTGCCAAATAAATGGACCTTCCTTTACCATATTGATTCACGGCAATCCGAATATCATTGTCGGTTACATAAAGCACATTGGCACCGACAGAAAACACATCGCCCGCATCTTCACCGAAGTCAAAGTCTTCCTGCAAGTCTTCAGTTACGAAATGTTCGCTATCAGTCTTCGGAAGATATTTGTCTTCTGAAAGTGACCAACCATTTTCCATTTCAACGCCAAGCACATCAAAGAGTGCAAATACGCTGCCTTGTTCACTGTTCCTTGCAGTCGGGGCACCTACCCCTATGAAACCGCCTCCCTCATACACAAAAGAGCGGATACGTTCTTGAAGTTTGACATCATTCCATGCGTCACCGCCACTAAATGCACTACCGATGGCACCGGCGTTTATGACAACGTCTATTTCATCTAGCGCCGCAGCATCAGCAGTAACGTCACCAAATGAAATAAAACGAACCTCAAATGGAAGCCCCGCTAATGATTCGATAACACCAAGGTAGCTGTAAATCTGTTTGTACCAAAGAGCGTGGGCCACCATGTGGGTCTGCCAAGTGCGAAGAGAACCCCACGCATTCAAGACTGCCACTACTGGCGTTGCGTTTTGCGGACGTTCGCCGCCAGATTCATCATGAATCGAACGGAACTCATTAATGATTGATTCAATCCGGTCTATGAATGACGGGAACTGCATGGCTAATGATAGGTAGCCGCCATAACCTATTCGATCTAGTGGTGAGCGCACTATGGCCCGGCGCGCAGCAAGCCATGACTCATCTGCTTCCTTAGTTGGGTCGCCACCTTCATGAAAGACATCCGGGAAAAAGTAGGGCAGGAATCGTCCTTCTGTGTATTTCACCCCTGGAATATCTGAAATCATTCGACAGGTGGCAGCCGAACCAACTGACCCTACAACGGAATCCAAACCAATGCTTTCGAAGTGAGGACCATAGGGTTCTGTGCCAATCCAATTATCGCCAAGGAACATCATGGCTTCGCGGCCTGCTTCATGAACGGACTTGACCAGTACTTTGGCTTTTTCGGCCACGCGCTTTGAGGTGAAGTCAATCCAGTCGCGAAACTTTTTACTCGGCAATCTAAATGGCGTGTTGTAATAGCCGCCATCCACAAAATCTTCTGGGGTCAGCTGATACCCATATTCTTTTGCGAACTCTTCTAATGCAGGAATCGAAACTGCAGCCGAATATCCAAACCAATCAACATACTTTTCGTTTGCCTGATCATCAAAGACAAGGGTGAAATGGTAAAAGAAGGTGGTAAACCTAACTACATCAACTTTCGGGTTTGCCTCTAACCAATCACGCAGTGCTTTTTGAACATGGTTCCATGTTGCCCCATATGCCACGTCGAAAGTTCGATCCTTGTTCCGCTTTGGATCAAGTGCCCAGTTGTTTGTCAGGTAGTTGTAAATCTGTGTCGAATCCCAGATTTGGCGGGCCAAGAAGTTCACGGTATATACGTGAAACGGTTCTGGCTCAATGATTGTGACAACGGCTGATCGTGCTTCTTTTGGTATGTCACCGACAAGGCGAACAGTGTCTGTTGCTGGCAGTGGAGCAGCTGCTTTGACTGACCACCTATCTGACGCTATTACTTCACCCGTGGTGCGGTCTATTACCTGCCAATAGCGTCCTAAATCAGCGTCAAGGTCTGGGGCAAACTGGGCCGCCAAATATCCTTTCATCACGTTGATCTCTAGGGCAGATTTGGAGGTTGCAGTGACAGGTTCGGACATTAGGAACTGGCATACCCGCTCGCCAGGAACTTGCTCAGCCCAGGCCTCATCCCCTCTTGAAGGGAAATATGTGGAATAGACTTTCGCTGCCGTGTTGACTACCCATTCTGGCAGTTCAGTGCCATCAGAGTTCCTAACTGCGTCTGCCCCAAGGCGAATCATTAATGCCTTGATTCCATCATCCATGCCAGTTTCGACTGGAAGAGTAAGTCGCTGCTCACCTGTCACTTTTGCTACCTCCCTTTGTATTCATCTGCTGGATACCCACTCATCCCTTGACAGAACCGGCTGCAAGACCTGCCTGCCAGTATTTCTGCAAAGTTAAGAACAAAACGATCAATGGGACAACCCCAAGCAGTGCCCCAAGCATGACGGCACCCTTTGGAGGAGCAAAATAGCTCATCATTCCATATAAGCCAAGTGTTACTGGTTTGATTTCCGCAGAGCTCACCATCATAAGGGGAAGGAGGAAGTTATTCCAGGTAGCAACGAAAATAAACAGGAAGATTGTTACCATCGCTGGCCCTAATAGGCGAAGAATCATGGTGAAGAAAATTCTTCCCTCTGACGCGCCATCAATGCGTGCCGCCTCAATGAGTTCTTTGGGGACAGAAGTATCAGAATAGACCATCCCCAAAAATACGCCGAAAGGAGAGACCATACTTGGAATAATGATTGCCCAAATTGTGTTTGTTAGCCCTATTTGGTGAAAAACAATGTAGAGGGGAACTGTTAGCAGAGCAATAGGAATAAGCATTCCTGTCATGATGCATCCCAGTACAACCCTTTTCCCTCTAAACCGGAATTTCGACAGCGCATATCCGCAAGCCACAGAAATAAGAGTCCCGACAATGCCTGCAGTCAAAGAGTACAGAAGAGAGTTTCCAACCCAACGCCAGAAAAGACCTTGAGTCCATTCCATTAGTTTGTTGTAGTTGTCGGCCAAATTAAACGTGCCGAACCAGAAACCATTTGTTGAAACAAGATCTGAGTTTGATTTGGTTGATGAAAACATCACCCATACGATCGGCAACAAAAAGTAAAGTAATGCAGCTATTAGCACCACGAGAGTTATGGTGCGGGCAAGTTTTGTTGGTTCCAGGGATTTAGGTGGCGGCGTCCTGCCATCTTTTTCTTGACGCGCCCTGGCTTTCGCTGATTTTTTTGTTTTCGCTGACACCTGTTTTGCTGGCGCGGACGCGGACTCTGCGGTGTTAATTGGCACAGAACTCATCAGTTCGACCTCCTTTGAACCAGCGTGTAAACGGCGGCAAGCAGACCAGCAATTGCAGCCATAACTATTGAGACTGCGGAGGCCGGACCGTCCCCCGAAGGTGAAATAGTCCCCATCATCGTGTTGTAAGACATCATCATGGGCGTGTAGTCCTTCCCCATCCAAGGATTGACTGTCTCCATGACCGTTGGCTCATTGAACAGTTGGACTGTACCAATGATGGAAAGTAGCACTGCTAACAAAGCGGCGCTTCGCACCAGTGGAACCTTTATTCTCCAGACAATCTGCCAACCATTGGCCCCATCGACATGTGCTGCATCGTAGAGATCAGCCGGGATGGCTTGTAAGGCGGCCAGAAAAATGAGCATGTTGTAGCCCGTGTAAGTCCACGTAGTCATATTTGCCATTGATGCCAAAATGACGTTTGAACTCATAAAGTCAATATTGATGCCTATGGCGTGAAGCCCTTTTACTAGCGGAGAAATCTCTGGCGTATACAGGTACAACCAGACCATTGCCGCCACAATTCCAGGAATCGCATAAGGCAAAAAGTAACCTAAACGGTAGGTAGTCACGTGTTTTGTTAGGAAAGAGTCCAGCAGCAGAGCAAGACCTAACGCGGCAATGATCATGACCGGAATTTGGAATGCACCGTATCCGACAACGCGTCCAATACCGGCCCAAAACCTGCCATTCGTAATGACTTCCTGATAGTTTTCGAATCCAACGAACACGTTCTCGGACTCACCACCGCCAAAAAGCCCCCCACCTTTTGGCTTGGATTTGAAGAATGAACTATATGCCGAAACAACAATAGGTATTAGAAAAACAACAATGAATGCAGAAAAAAAGGGAAGTGCAAATAACCAACCAGTGCGGCTCTCTCGCTTTTCGCGTTCATGTCTCTTTCGTGGCTTTACCACGGCGGCGCTTGTCGTAGACATGGAAGTTTCCTTGTGAGGTTGATGGGAAAGTAAAGCCGGGGAAGAGACAACTAAGTTGTCTCTTCCCCGCTCAACTTCTATTCAGCTACGGGCAATCCATTGTCCTTCAGGACCTTGACTGAGGATTCTTGAGCTTTCTTGAAGACATCTGCAACCTTGACTGATCCACTTGGCTCAACCTTGGCAGCGACCTCATTCATCTCGGCTCCAACCGCTGAGAAGTAAGGCATGTAACCAAACTCTGCAGTCATGTTGGCATTGGCCGTTGCAAGTTCCGCGAACACGTCTTGTCCGCCATAGAACTCCTTGAGGTTTTCAGGGGTTTCCATGTCACCTTTTGCTGCAACTACCAAGCCTTGAGAGACTAGGTCATCAATCTGAGTGTTGAACCAGTTGTTAAACTCCATCGCTTGTTCTGGATATTCACAACCCTTCATTACTGCAACACCTGATCCGCCGTCAGGACCTGTGAGGGCACCTGCACCAAAGTCTGGAATCTGCGCAACGGCCCATTGGCCGACATTATCCGTATCAGCCATTGCGTCCGCTAGCAAAGGAGCATCCCATGCTGGCCCTATTGTCCCAATAATCTTTTGATCTACCAGTGCTTTACCGAACTCATCACCCCAACGCGGGATTGACAATACGCTTCCATCATCAAGCATCTTCTGCCAGAAATCAGCGACTGCGGTTGAAGCATCACTGTCTGCTGCAACTTTCCAAGCATCATTTTCGGCGTTGTACCAGCTTCCACCTGCAGATGCGGACTGTGCTGACAGCCAGTATCCAGCTTCATCTGGTTGGAAGACACCAATATACTTTTCTTTTCCAGCTGCTGTCTTCGCTGCTGTTTGGAACTCTTCCAAGGTGGTTGGTACTTCAATACCTAGCTCTTCAAATGCCGCTTTGTTGTAATAGTAGACAAGTGGACCGGTATCTTGGGGAAGTCCAACTACGGAATCACCAACGGTCATTAGGGCATATGCGCCAGAGAAGTTGTCCTTATACTGCTCCGCGTACTCTGTAACGTCTTCAGTGAATCCTTTTACGTACATTTCAGGGACTTCTGCGTACCCTAGTTGTGCCAGACATGGACCATTGTCGGCATTAATATCTGTCTCAAGCTTTTTAATCATTTCTGCGGCTTGACCATCAAACTTTGTGGCCTTCACCTGGATATCTGGATGGTCGGCATTCCATTTGTCGACTATCTCATTTACCTTTACCATTCCTTCACCGTCAGGAAGTCTGTGTAGGTAATCAATTGTTACAGCCTCACCAGGTGGCGTAGTTTCTTCGGTTGTTGACTGCGACTCAGGTTCTGCAGCTCCGCTGGCTGGCTGGTCAGACGATGAACAGGCAGACAGACCAAGTGCACTTAGGGCTAATGCTGTGCCCAGTGCAACCACGCCTTTGAAATTTCGGGTCTTCACAATCTTTCTCCTTCGCGTAGCATGCCTTTGCTTGGATGCTAAAACATCTGAGCTGGTATGCCCCCGGCATCGTCCGACGGTCTTAGCGATATGTTCGGCGACGCTGGCACT
>DAIOFF010000053.1:0-13728 GCA_036745855.1 Scrofimicrobium sp.
GCCTTTATGAAGGACTGGTCCTGCCGATTGAGGTTGCGGCAGTTGTTATAAAAGATCGCGGAAAAATCCTTACAGTTGGCAAAAATGGGAGCAAATATTTCCAACTGCCAGGCGGAAAGCTAGAACAAGGCGAGAGCGCAATGGATGCAGCCATTCGTGAATGCCACGAAGAAACAGGCATTATTGTCCGGGCTAATGAGTTAAAACCTTTGGGGACGTTTAGTGCAGCAGCCGCAAATGAACCCGGACGACAGGTTCGCTCTCAGGTTTTCATTTACATGGGAAGTAACATTGAGGCCTCACCAAAAGCAGAGATCGCACGGATCAGATGGACCCCTTTGGATGAAGCCAAAGATCCGGGGGACCTGGCACCACTACTTAGAACCAGGATATTTCCAGCGCTTCGCGGCGAAATCTAAGGATGCACACAAGACCTGATTGTCATACAAAACCAGTTCCTGTTACCGCGGATGCTCAGGTGTTGTTGGGGACCCGCTAGTGGAATGCCGCTGGCAGTGTCTTTTCCCGCCTTTTCGCGTCATCAAATGATACTGCAACACTACTAGTAGCTGTTTGAAGTTAGCTGAGTTTAGTGTTTATGTCTTTCTTTGTATAAATGTCGCAGGTTATTGTGTCATTTTGAAGGCGGGGCAAAGTTTTACTTCACAATAACCGGGCCCTGCAAATGGTGTGACGTCAGTGTGAAGGTGCCCGCGGGAAAGCGTGCTAACCACTTCATCAATCATTCCACCATGCACGTCACAAAGTAGGGGACGCTTAGAATCCTGTGGTACTTGGAGCGGACACTGGTGAAGCTCAATGCTGGTTTCATCTGCGCCCGGTCTGGCTTCGTAGCCTAAGCGGGATAGGAAAACCCGAATCTTTGCAGAGTGTACATCTAAGTTCCGTCTGACAGCGCGTTCCCCATCAATAGAACTATGATCAGGGATTCCAGATGCTCCCAGCATTTGTCTGCCCCACAAGCGTCCAAGTTCGGTTGCTGTAGCGGAAGGATTAGTTGAAGTTGCTGCCATTTGCTTAGATACAGCCACCGAAAAGTTGGCGAATTCTTGAATTACTGCTTGGGGGTCCATGGATACTGTGGAGTGGTAAAGCCAATGCGGGCGTCCACGCCCATCACTTTCAGAGCGTTCGCGCTCCACCAAGTTCTTTTTTCGAAGTGCCCCCAAGACCTCACGCACCGTATTATTGTGCAAGTTTAGTTCAGCGCCAATATCGTCAACGCGTTGAGGTTTTGAAGACGCCGCCAACACCCGCAATACTTGGTGTTGGGTTGAGGTCAGCTCTGCCATAGATGAATAAGTGTCAGCAGCAGATTTTGGCGGACGTTCTATTTTCAACGCTGTGGACCTCTTTTCAGGTAACCAAATGATCACGCATGAGTCTAAATCATGACCTCTCTGATCTATATACAATTTGGTAAGTTTCACTATTAGCGTCCGGATTTCTGCTACCCTGTGGCTGCCATCCTTGCGCTCTATCTGGCTGATTTAGCTGAGTTTTGCTGCGGTAAACAATATAGGGACGCAGAGGATAGGTGATGGGAGGCGCGACGGCATGTACCAGCCTCGTAAACGGCCAAATCGCAAAAAGAAGCAACCCAGAAATAATGTGAACTTTGAAAATCCACGGGACACTGGCCATCAATGATGCCTCTGGATGGAAGTAGAAAAGGGAACGGAACCAGGGGCTAATGGTTTCCCGGTAGTTGTATCCGCCGGCCTCACCAAAGATCTGCTTAGAGACGGTGGCGGCCGCGCCCAAACAAATGGGAATGCAAAGTAGCACGTACATGACCAGGTCACTTCGCGAGGTTGCCAAGCGAACGGATTTCACCACAAAACGTCTAACCAGCAAACCAACCAAACCAACAACAGTCATGATTGCGGCAAAACTACCCAGAACAACAGCAACCAAGTGGTATGCGCTCTCGCTGACACCAAGTGCGCTGGTCCACGGCTCAGGGATTGCAAGTCCCGCGAGGTGGCCCATAAATACAAGGAGGATGCCAAAGTGGAACAGTGGCGAGGACGCGCGCAGCCACGTACGTTCATAGATTTCAGATGAGCGGGTAGTCCAACCAAACTTGTCGGTTCTCCACCGCCAAATGATGCCAGAAATCATCAGTGTCAAGCATACGTATGGTAAAACGATCCACAGAAAAATGTTCCAGAAACTCATGATTGACTCCAGCTAAGAGGTAGATGAACTCCAACCATTTCTGTTGGAGGCCCCGTGGTAACTAGTCGGTGGAAGCGCTCTGCCGTTTCCTCACTAACCTCTGGAAGCGTTGCGGCAAGAGCATCGAGCAATGAAAGATATGGAGAACCAGCCTTATTTAGGGCGGCGCGCATGACTTCGATGCCTTCGCGGTGGGAGGCAAGGAGCTCCCAGACCGACGGGTCTCCTGTGCGGGCAGAAAGCTCCAACAAGACTGGCAGGTAGTCATCCAGTTCATCGCGATCCAGCTCATATCCCAAAGCGTTTAAGAAATCGCGGAACCCAAGAATTGCACTTCCACGCAAACGCGTGTCGCCAGCGATGTAGTAGCTCAGATATAGGGCGCACCTGCGCTGCTGGTCGAAAGTATCTACATAATGTTCAGAGATTTCTCGAAGTGAATGCGCTTCACTCCAAGTGGCGAACTGGCTAATGTGCTCGCCCACTTCTGCGGGCAGATCCGCCTGAACTGCATGAAAAGCATCCAAGGCATCCCTGTGAGCAACGCTCGGATATTCGAGAAGGGACGCCAGTAGCTGGTGTGTTATCCGCATTTGCGTAGGCGTGCAGGCTACCGTCTCAATCGGTAGCAGCCCAGATTTTGGAGCAGACAGAAACTGAGTATTAGGCATTTTTCCCACCACCTTGATTCCAAGAGCGAAGATCAACGTAGACAGGTTCACGCGACGCGTCTGCTATCCCGCAAGAAACAGACTGAGAACAAGCGGCGGGAGCCCCTTGTCCGAGATTTCCTGGCTTATCACCCAAGAACTCTTCGTCGTTTAGCGAGGTGGTGTCAATACCCAGCTCGTTCATCCGCGGGGAACCAGAAGAGGACGCCGCAGGAATCACGTAGCGGTCATCGTACTTGGCAATCGCTAGCAGCCGGTACATGCTTTCGACTTCGTCCCCGCTCATGCCAACAGCCGCAGCAGCTTCCATGTTGGGCTCCTCGCCAAGATTGATATTTCGCATGTATGAACGCATTGCAGCAAGTCTGCGAAGTGACAACTCAACGGGTGCAGTGTCTCCAGCCGTAAACATCTGGGCCAGGTAGTCCAGCGGGATTCTCATTTTGGAAAGCGTCGTGAGCAAGATGCGGTGGTCTTCGCCATCCGCTCCGGCAGCGCTCACCGCGTCAACGACGGGGGACAGCGGCGGAATGTACCAGACCATGGGCATGGTGCGGTACTCGGGATGAAGTGGCAAAGCAACACGGTAATCCTTGATCAGAGCGTAAATTGGGGACTCAGCGGCGGCGGTCAACCACGTGTCGCTGATTCCAGATTTACGTGCTTCGATGATCACCTTCGGGTCTTGGGGGTCCAGTAAAATACCCAGCTGCGCCTCGTAAAGATCAGTAGCATCCTTCACTGCCGCGGCTTTTCCAACCCGGTCTGCGTCGTAGAGAATGACACCCAAGTAGCGCAGACGGCCAACGCAAGTCTCAGAGCAAACAGTCGGTTGACCGGCTTCAAGGCGCGGGTAACAGAGCGTGCACTTTTCGGCCTTGCCGGTTTGATGGTTGAAATACACCTTCTTGTATGGACATGCTGATACACACATGCGCCATCCGCGGCACCGGTCCTGGTCAACCAACACAATGCCGTCCTCACTGCGCTTGTAAATTGCGCCAGACGGGCAGGTAGCCATGCAGGTGGGGTTCAAGCAGTGCTCACAAATGCGTGGAAGATAGAACATAAAACTTTGTTCGATCTCAGCTTTTACCTTTGTGCTGATTGAATCAAGAATCGGGTCCGCCTTGAGAGATTCTTCTCCGCCGCCCAAGTCATCGTCCCAGTTAGGGCCCCAAGTGATCTTATCAATTGGTTCACCCGTAATCTGGCTGATCGGGCGGGCAACTGGGAAATGCTTGGAGTCCTTCGGAGCTGACAACAACTTGTCGTACTCATAAGTCCAAGGTTCGTAGTACTCAGTGAGCTCCGGCATTCTGGGGTTTGCAAATATCTGCGTGAGGGTGTGTAAACGGCCACCGCGCTTTGGAACCAGGCGGCCACTAGCCGTCCTCTTCCACCCGCCCATCCAGCGTTCCTGGTCTTCCCAGCCACTGGGATACCCACCGCCAGGGCGGGTCTCAACATTGTTGAACCACATGTACTCTGTCCCAGACCGATTAGTCCACGCTTGCTTACATGTGACTGAACAAGTGTGGCATCCTATGCACTTGTCCAAGTTCATTACCATTGCGATCTGCGCCATTACTCTCATCAGTAAGTCACCTCCTGGCTCCGCTTGCGGATTAGCGTCACTTCGTCACGTTGATTGCCAGTTGGGCCAACGTAGTTGAATGCGTAGGAATGCTGTGCGTAACCACCAATTAGGTGCGATGGTTTGATCAGTATTCGAGTTAGCGAGTTGTGGATACCACCACGTTTGCCAGAAGTCTCTGTTATTGGCGTTCCCATTGTCCGCTCTTGTGCGTGGTACATGTACACGGTGCCTTCGGGCATGCGGTGCGACACGATGGCTCTTGCTACGACTACGCCGTTGCGGTTCCACGCTTCAATCCAGTCGTTGTCATCAACGCCGATCTTCTTGGCATCACTTGGACTCATCCACACGGTTTGACCGCCGCGGCCAAGTGTGAGCATGTGAAGGTTGTCGAAGTACTGTGAGTGGATTGCCCATTTGTGGTGAGGGGTCAGGTATCGAACTGCTACGTGTACGCCGTCAGCGTTTGATCCAGTGTCACCAGGCGCGGCTTCCCCGTATAAAACATGCAGGTCAAGCGGTGGTCTGAAGATCGGCATTGATTCGCCAATGTCGCGCATCCAATCATGATCAAGGTAGAAGTGCTGACGCCCGGTTAGCGTGTGGAATGGGCGGCCTCGCTCAATGTTCTGCACGAAAGCCGAATAGCGTCTGCCACCGTGTTCGGAGCCGGTCCATTCTGGGGAGGTGATAACACTTTGCGCGCCCTGAGAATGTAGCTGGCCGATGCTGATTTGTTTATCTTCGCTGCCTTCTGCGAGGTCGGATAGCTTAGTTCCAGTTCGTTTTTCGAGGTCTTCGAAACCAGTTTTCGCGAGGCGTCCGTTAGTGGTCCCGGATAGGTGAAGTACCATGTCCGCGGCCTTTTCGGCGGTGTCCAGAAGTGGGCGGCCAGTGGGGGCGATGCCGTTCATTTTGCCTAGCTGCGCGATTTCTGGCTCAGGGTCAAATTTGACGCCCTTGGTCATCATTCCCACTTTTCCAGCCAACGGACCCATCGCGTTGAAGCGATCAATCAAAGTCGTGTAATCGCGCTCCGCGACCACGAGCTTCGGCATTGTCTTTCCCGGAATCAACCCGACCTCGGCAATATCAGGGACAATCCCACTTGGGGTGGCTAGCTCATCTGGAGAGTCGTGACCAAGCGGAACAGGAATGACATCGGTTTGTTTGCCGAGGTGGACTTTGGCCATCTCGGTAACGCGAGCCGCTAGTTCTTGGAAGATAGCGAAGTCAGTGCGTGTCTCCCAAGGTGGATCAATAGCCGCATCAAAAGCGTGCACGAACGGGTGCATATCGGTGGTTGACAGGTCATCCTTCTCATACCAGGTTGCGGCCGGAAGGACGATATCTGAATAGAGAGTGGTTGACGTGTTTCGAAAATCGGCGGTCATCAGTAGGTCGACTTTGCCCGTTCCCGCGGCCTCGCGCCAGATCATAGATTCGGGGCGCCGATCCTCTGGCAGTTCTTCAGCTGTTGCGGCCGAATCAGAACCGATCATGTGCCTGTAGAAGAACTCTGCGCCTTTGGCCGATGATCCAAGTAGGTTGGTGCGCCACGAAGTCAAAATCCTTGGGAAGTTCTCTGGGTTATCCGGGTCTTCGCACGCAAAGGTGAGCTTGCCTTCTTCCAGCTGCTTTACGACCCAGGCTGGTGGTTCAATGCCTGCTTCGCGGGCTTCTTGGGCCAGCAACAAAGTTGACTTGGAAAACGTCGGGTAGGAAGGCATCCATCCGCGCTTCATGGACTCAACCAGCGTGTCTGCAGTGGACTTTCCAGTCCAATCGTTTTGCGCCAGCGGTGACATGATCTTCTCTGTCGCAGTGCCGTCATAGCGCCACTGGTCTGTTAGTAAGTACCAGAAACCTGCGGAAATCATTTGCCTTGGAGGCCGCACCCAGTCCAGTGCGAACGCATATTGCGCCCATCCGGTCATGGGGCGAACTTTTTCTTGACCTACGTAGTGGGCCCAGCCACCACCGTTGACGCCTTGGGTGGCGCACATTGTTGTGAGAGCCAGGAAAGTTCTATAGATGGTATCTGAATGGTAGTAGTGGTTTGTGCCGGCCCCCATGACAATCATGGAGCGACCCTTAGAATCAATGGCGTTTTGTGCGAACTCGCGGCCAATCCTTTCTGCGGCTGCAGGTGGCACACCAGTGAACTGGCTTTGCCAGGCAGGTGTGCCAGGCGAATCCGCATCGTCGTAGCCTGTTGGCCACTGTCCAGGTAGACCTGAGCGTTCTACGCCATATTGTGCTAGCAACAGGTCATAAACGGTTGTGACCAGTGTGCTGCCGATCTTAACTGTTGGTACGCCACGACGCAGCAAACCTGCGCCCAAGGAGGTCTGTTCTTCCGAGGCCGGGAGGTCGAAGCGGGGAAGCAAAACTTCTGCGGCATCATTCGAAAATTCCTTGACACTCAGGTGGGGATCAAGGCCCGTCATCTTGAGGTTCCACTTGCCGGCTCCCTGAGCGCCGTAGTGGTCAGCCAAGGTTCCACCCGGATCGCTAATCCCCTTCGTGCGATCCCAAACCAGAGGGCGGAAGGCCGCGTTCTCACTGTTTGGAAGTGCTGGGTCCACTAAGCCTTGGGGAATCGACCCGCCCTCGCCAAAATCGGCCGCCGTCAAGAACTTGGATGGAACAAAGGCTCCGTCTTTTTCCATCAAGGTGACAAGAAACGGGGAGTCAGTGAACTTCTTCATGTAGTCCAAGAAGAAAGGCTCTTCGCGTTCAACATGGAACTCTTTCAAAATGACGTGTCCCATAGCCTGTGCAAGAGCGCCGTCAGTGCCGGGAGCTACCCGCAACCATTCGTCTGCGAACTTAGTGTTGTCCGCTAAGTCCGGTGAAACTGCAACGACCTTTTGGCCGCGGTAACGGGCCTCAGTCATGAAGTGCGCATCGGGCGTGCGCGTCTGGGGAATGTTTGAACCCCACATGATCAAGTAGCCAGAGTTGAACCAGTCACCAGACTCAGGTACGTCTGTCTGATCTCCAAATACCTGTGGAGATGCCATGGGAAGATCTGCGTACCAGTCATAAAATGACAGCATGGTTGCGCCCATGAGCTCATAGAACCTTGAGCCGGCACCATAAGAAATCATCGACATGGCAGGGATTACGCTGAATCCGGCCATCCGGTCTGGGCCGTAGCGTTTGGTTGTGTAGACGTGGGCAGCGGCCGCGATCTCCATCGCTTGATCCCATGTGGTTCGAATCAGGCCGCCTTTTCCGCGGGATCGCTTGTAGTCACTTGATTTGACGGGATCTTCAACTATTTCTTTCCACGCAAGCACCGGGTCGTGATGGCGGGCCTTGGCCTCTAGATAGTAGTCAAGCAGCTTCCCGCGGATGTAGGGGTAACGAATGCGGGTCGGAGAGTACGTGTACCAAGAAAAGGCCGCGCCGCGAGGGCAACCGCGAGGTTCGTATTCTGGCAGGTCTGGCCCGGTTGATGGGTAATCGACATTCTGGGTCTCCCAAGTGATGATGCCGTCTTTGACGTAGACATTCCAAGAACATGAACCTGTGCAGTTAACGCCGTGCGTGGAGCGAACAACCTTGTCGTGGCTCCAACGTTGGCGATAGAACTGATCTGCCGCGCGGCCACCTTCCAGAAAAATTTGCCGAGAGTTTACCGAGGTCGCGGTTGGGCGGAGGAATGCCCCCAATTTTGCTATCGACTCAGGCAAAGAATCAGGGTTTTGATTGGTCATTAGGAACCTATCTTTCAGATTAGCCAGGGAAAGGCGCTTTGGGGCGGGCGTAGTAAATCCATGTGAGCACGGTACAAATGACGAAATAGACCGTCGCACCAATGAAGAACTTTTGGGCAGAAACCACGGTTAATGCGACGCCAACAACGAATGGTCCAAATGATGCGATTGCAGCCGTCCACCCAATAACACCACCGGCCTGGCGGGGCGGAAGAATCATCGGCATTTGCTTGAATGTGCCAGCATTACCAAGCCCGGTGAAGAAGAAAAGCACCAACATTGCAGCCAAGAAATACCAGAACTGATCAGGGCTACTGGGGTTCAAGAAGAATGCGGCAACGGCGCAGCTGATTGTCATTCCAACGCCGCCAATAAATGTCCATATTGCTCCACCAAACTTGTCACAAAGCGGACCCCAAAGAGCGCGGACTAAGGAACCGATCAGTGGTGCCAAGAAAGCGAAAGACGCCCCAAGCGGAAGGTCTGCAATGTCGAAGCCACTTCCGGCCTCGGCAAAAGGCGAATCTTTGCCAAAAGTATTATTGATGACGAGTGCAAGCTGGGCAGAAAAGCCTGAGAATGCCCCAAAAGTCATGATGTAAATCAGAGTCAAAATCCACGTGTTCTTGTTTCGGAAGATGTCAATTTGCTGACGGAAGTTGGCCTTGACTGGCACGTCCTTCAAGAATACGAACGCCAGAATCGAAGCCAATATTGCCCAAGGAACCAGGACAATTGCAGCGTTGAAGACGTGAATGCTGGAACCATCTGACGCCACGTTGGGGGCGAACATGCCAAGGCCAAGTAAGCCAAATCCCATGACCCAAGGACCTAAGAACTGAATCAGGGAAACCCCGAAGTTGCCGATGCCTGCCTGCAAGCCAAGAGCGGTGCCTGAAAGTCGTTTGGGGAAGAAATATCCAGTTGACGGCATGTATCCAGAGAAACAGCCGCCGCCAACGCCGGTCAGAGCTGCCAAAACAATCAGATACCAGTATGGGGTTGTCGGATTTTGAATGGCCTGAAACCATCCAATCATAGGGATAATGAAAAGCAATGACGTTATCCCAACGAGTTTGCGGGTCCCGACTACGGGAGGCATGAACATGTAGATCAGGCGTAGGACGCCGCCCGAAAGACCCGGTATTGCCACTAGCCAATAGAGTTGGACAGCTGAGAGATCGAATCCAATTTCGTTCAGTTTTGGGGCAATAGCGCTGACCAGGTACCAAACGCAGAAGCCGATGAGTAGTGAGAACGTGGAAATCCACAATGTTTTCCATGCGGTTTTCGAGTTCCACTTCTCGGGGTCTTCAGGGTTCCAGTCTTGCAGCTTGTGTTTGTCTGCCTTTTTTGGCGTTTGTGGCTCGCTCATCATGATCCTCCTACTGCCATGTAAGGACTGTTCTGCTTAGAAGAAATAACACTACGATTCCGTGAAAAATGCGCGAAATGCACAAAAGGCCAGGTCAAAGCACTAATGGTTTCAGAGGGAGTTCGTTTTTACGAAAGTGCATGCTTGTTAAAATAGTGCGCTAGTTAGGTCGCGCGTTGCTTCACTATTGCCAGGCTACCGGGGTTTGAGTGAGTGCGCAGCGTGAGTAGCCTGGCCAGTTTGATTAGGGAGGCGCTATTTGGCCGAATAAATACTTAGATCTTCTGGGCTGATAGTGACACTTACCGCCTGTCCAGGAACAAGGGGACTTTGGCCTAGCGAAACCATGCTGACTTGTGCCCAAAGACCTTTTGGTTTAGCGAGTTCTATGGCGAAGCCAAATAAATGGGCGTCGATGCCAAGAACCTTTGTTACCCAAGTATTTGGCGGCAGTACCCCTTCGCGGCCTTCAGTAAAAGGTTGAAGCTTGATGGCGGTGGGTGCTATTGCAGCGCAAGCATTGCCGCAAAGTCCAGACTTATTTGTCTGTAAAAATACGCCATCAACGGTGAATGTGTCTTGGTCTGCGATTCCTTCAAGGCGGTTTAGACCTGCGAAGTTTGCCGCGAACTGGGTTTGAGGTCTGAACAGTGTCTTTGAAGCTGGACCTTGGTCAACAATTTTTCCTGACTCAAGCACGACGGTGAAATCTGCCAGGCCCAGGACGTCTTCAATAGTGTGCGAAACCAAAAGCGTAGTAACAAAATGTTCTTGAAGTTCCGCTTTTAGTGTGGAACGAAAAGTTTTAGCGGCGTCCACATCCAGGGCAGTTGTGGGTTCATCTAAGAGCATTACTGAGGGGGAAGCAGCTAAAGCGCGCGCCAATGCGACGCGTTGTTGTTGTCCAGAGCTAAGTTCGTTTGGGCGGCGTAAAAGAAATGTATCTAAGTTCAGCCTGCTTGCCCATTTGGAGATTTCTTCGCTACGGACTTTTTTAGCGAGGCCATGTGAGGCAGGCCCAAATCCAATATTGTCTGCGACCGAAAGGTGGGGGAACAGGCTTGGTTTTTGGCCCAGTGATACCGAACCGCGGCGGTGTGGAGCCAGGTTTATTGCTGGGTTTCTTGTTGTATCCAGAAGACAGGTTTCTCCTAGAAGAATTGTCCCTTTAGCCGCATTAATAAAACCTGCAACTGATTCGAGAATGGTTGTTTTTCCGGCTCCATTGGGGCCGATTATTGCGGTTATGGTTCCAGGTGGGAAAGAGTGTTTGAAGGATAACTCAAAACCGCCTCGGGCAACAAAAATATCAACTTCGAGGGGAAGCGGCGACGTCATTTTGTCGCCTTAGGGTACCAGGAGCGGGTCACCATCATTACTGCAAAAGCTACAACCAACAGCAATAAAGCCAGGGCAATCGCGGATGACGTGCTTACGCCGCCCCCATTGAACGCGGTGTAAATGGCCAGTGGCATGGTTTGGGTGATTCCTTCCCGGTTGCCAGCAAAAAGTGCTGTCGCGCCAAACTCACCAAGAGCCCTTGCAAAAGTAAGGACAGTCCCTGCCGCCAAACCTGCCCTGGCCATCGGCAAGGTGACATGCCAAAAGACCCGCCAAGGGCTTGCCCCAAGGGAGGCTGCAGTGAGCGCAAATGTGGGATCTTGGGAACGCAATACTCCTTCAAGTGAGATCACCATGAAAGGCATTGATACAAAAACTTGGGCAATGATAACGGCAGGCGTTGTGAATGGAAGTTGGATTCCCATTGTTTCAAAAAGTAGGCCGCCAAGTAATCCGCGTCTGCCAAGAAGCATCAGTAGTGCAAGTCCGCCTACTAGGGGTGGCATTACGAGCGGCAAGTTCACTAATATTCGTAAAATAACTGAAAGCCACGAACTGGTACCTGAAAGGTAAAAGGCAAGTGGAACCCCCAATAATATGCAAAACAATGTTGAAAAAAGGGCAGTAATAAGTGAGAGCCGCAGTGCGCTAAGCGTTGATGGCGCATTTATGTCGGCGGGAAATGTTCCCCAATCTGCGCCCCATAGAAGCGCAAGTATTGGCAGAAAAATGAATAGTGCCGCCAGTAGTGCCAGAACTGCGACTACTGGCGGCAATTGAAACTTATTCTTCGGTGCCAAACCCATATTCCTTGAGTATTTCTTGGCCTTTATCTGAAAGGACGAACGTGACAAATGCGTCCGCCGCTGCTTGATTGGATGAAGCCTTGAGGGCTGAGATCGGGTAGTAGTTTGTGATCTCAGAGTCCACCGGCGTATCTATTGCCTCAAGTGCGCCATCGGAGGCCTTTACGTCTGTTAGGTAAATGAGTCCGGCGTCGGCTTCCCCTGCAGCAATTTTGGTGGCAACTGCGGTCACGTTCTGCTCTTCGGAAACGGGGGACACTGTAATGTCTTCGGCGTCGAATAATCGCTGCGTTGCTGCCCCGCAAGGCACTTCAGGGGCGCACGTGATGACAGACACTGATGGGTCTTCTAGGTCTTTGAGTGATCCGATGTTCTTCGGGTTACCTGATTCCACTGCGACCGTGATGTCATTGGTTGCAAAGATTGTAGGCGCGCTGTTTTCAAGCTTTTCGGCAGTGATTTTTTCCATGTTGGCTTCGTCTGCTGAGGCGAAAACGTCGGCGGGGGCACCTTCAATTATTTGGGTGGCCAGTGTTGAGGAACCGTCATAGACGGGGGGAAGAATCTCTAGTTCGGGGTTATCGTTGGCAAAAGTTGCAATCATGTCATCGAATGCCCCTTTTAGAGATGCGGCTGCATAGATTTGAAGAGTTCCTGTTTGTGCATTTGCTTCTTCGGAACTGGTTGTTGTTGATGATTCGGGCTCAGTAGTTTCTGGCGCTGCGCTGCATCCAGATAAGATTAATAGGCCTGAAAGTAGCAGGCCTCCGAAAGATTTTTTCATTTTTTGTGTGCCCCTTTGGAACTAATCGGTTTGTCGACTATTACGTTGGTAGCTTTTACTACAGCGGTTGCGGTGTCGCCTACCTGGAGGCCGAGTTCTTCAACGGCCTCACGGGACATGAGTGAGACGAACCGGAATGGACCACATTGCAAGTTGACTTGTGCCATTACTTTGTCTTTGATGATGCTGGTTACCAGGCCTGTGGCCCGGTTGCGTGCTGATGAGGTTGAGGCGGCGTCTTCCCCTATTTTGGGTGCCATGTCTTGCGCCAGGTGGGCAAGGTCCGCGCCTTCAATGCTTTGACGTCCGTTGTCATCAATAGATGCTGGAACTTTTCCGCTTTGAATCCATCGCCGTAGTGTGTCGCTACTGACTCCCAAGAGTTCAGCAGCATGAGTGATTCGATATTGCGTCACGGAAGCGACAATAACATGGATTTTGCGTGAAAATTAGATGAAAAATGCTGTGGATGCGCTTTTTGTGCTCAAAACTGAGGGTTTTACACGAAAAAAGTGTGTAAAATTGTCTTCGTGTTCGATGTTGATGAAGACCAGCGTGAAACATCCGTTAGACAAGCGGTCAACGAAAATGAGGGGAAGACAGAAGATCTGGCCAGATACGCAAGGCAGATGCTTCTTCCAGAACTGTCCCAAGGCGGGCAGCTTCGTCTTCGCCGCTCTAAAGTCCTTGTTGTTGGAGCCGGGGGCCTTGGCTCTTCTGTGCTTGAATATTTAGCCGCCGCCGGTATTGGCACTATTGGCATCATTGATTTTGACATTGTTGAAGAATCAAATATCCACCGCCAAACTATTCATAGCCTGAGTAGTATTGGCAAACTAAAAGTAGATTCTGCCGCGCAGCGCATCAAAGAGATCAGTGGCTGCAATACTGCGGTTATCACTTATCCGTATGCATGTGACATTGAAAATGCGCGGGACATAATCGCGGATTACGACCTAGTAATCGATGGGACGGACAATTTTCCAACCCGATATTTGGTGGCGGATACTTGCACTGAGTTTGGTATTCCTGAGGTCTGGGGGGCAATCCTTGGATTCTCAGCTGAAGTGTCACTTTTTTGGAGCGCGCCGCCCGGCACTATTCCCATAACGTTGCGTGATGTTTTTCCAAAAGCCCCGTCGCCAGAGAGCATTCCTAGTTGTGCGCAGACAGGGGTGATAGGTGCACTTTGTGGGCAGGCTGGTTCCATCATGGCGATGGAGG
>DAIOFF010000054.1:0-13626 GCA_036745855.1 Scrofimicrobium sp.
ATTTGCAGAAGCAGCCCGCCAAGAGGTGCCCCGATAATGTTTGCAAGCGAAACGCCAAGCAAGAAGATGCCCGTTGCCCGTGCCCTCGCTTTTCTTGGGAACCAAAATGAAATGTAGTAGATGATGCCTGGATAAAGGCCAGCTTCTGCCGCCCCAAGTAACACTCGAATCACATAGAAGCTTGCTTCATTCCACACAAACGCCATGGCAATTGAGATGACACCCCATGTAACCATGATTCGAGCAATCCAGAATCGGGCACCAAACTTGTACATCATTAGGTTTGATGGAATCTCCAATAGCGCATAAAACGCAAAGAACAATCCGGCACCTAAGCCGTATGCTGCGGCGGTAAGCCCAATATCGACCTCTAGAGCTTCCTTAGCCATACCTATATTCGTACGGTCATCAAATGCAATGACGTAGACCGTAACTAAAAGCGGCATTAGTTTTTTAAAATTGGTTTTATTTACTTTTTCCAGTAACTTTTCGCGTGCATCTTCACCGGATGCTTGCGAGACTTCCTTTGACATCTGTCATCCTTTATTAGGTGTTGAATATGCCGGCAACATTGCCAACGAAATGGTTTTTCTACTCAACTTCGAACACTGCCGCAACGCCTTGACCGCCCCCAATACACATGGTGACAAGCCCAAGTCCTCCACCTTGTCGGCGAAGATTCAGAAGAGTCCTAAGCGTCAATATGGCTCCAGTAGCGCCAACTGGGTGCCCAAGTGCGATTGCTCCTCCAAGCGGATTGGTTAACTCCATGTCTAGTCCTGCCCCGCGAATGACAGCCAGCGACTGGGCAGCAAAAGCCTCGTTCAATTCAATCCAGTCAATGTCCGCCAGAGTCATCCCTGTCTTTTCAAGCACCCTCTCAATCGCATATTTGGGGGCATAACCCATGATTTCGGGGCGGACTCCGGCCTTCGCGAACCCCTTCAGCTCACCGAGTATGGGGAGGCCATCGCTTTCTGCTACCTCTCGAGTTGTCATAACTAAAGCCGCCGAAGCATCATTGATCCCCGAAGAGTTCCCAGCAGTAACTGACCCGTCCGATACGAATGCTGGACGAAGCTTTGCAAGTTTCTCAGCCGTCGTTCCTGGCCTAATATGTTCGTCTTCGTCAAAAATACGTTCAGACCGCCGTTCTTTGACCAAAATGGGAGCGATTTCGTCTGCAAATCGGCCTTCTTTTTGTGCTTCCTCTGCCAGTCGCTGCGAACGGGCTGCAAACTCATCTTGGTCTTCCCGACTGATGCTGAACTCTTGCGCAACATTTTCGGCCGTTACTCCCATTGGATATTTACCAAAAGGGTCAGTCACCAAAGACTGAGTTCCATCTACCAAAGTGTGGTCCGCAAGCTTCCATCCATTTCTGGCTTCGAAGTCCATGAATGGCTGTCTAGACATGTTTTCCGACCCACCGGCAACCACGTAAGTAGAGTCACCTGCCCGCAACTCCATTGCTCCACTTTGGATAGCTTGCAGCCCTGAACCACAAAGGCGATTCACAGTCATCGCAGTTGAATCAGCGCGTACTCCAGCTTCAAGCGAGATTCTTCTAGCTAAGAAAGCATCGCCTCCGACCTGACCTACACATCCAATGATGACCTCATCGACTTTCTCTGCAGGGAGTCCTGCCCTCTCTAATGCAGCTCTCATTGCATGGGCACCATGCATGTGATTGGGAATGCCAGATAAAGAACCTCCATATTTTCCAACTGCAGTTCTAGCTGCTCCAACAATGACTATTGATTCGTTTTTGGGCATAGTTCGCCCCTCCTACCTCGAAAATAAAACTTTTTGTGTGCTGTCAGTATTTAGCGTGTTAAGCCAGAATCACTGAGGACTTTGCGAGCAATCTCCGTGTCATCAGCTTCAATAACCTCCCAACCTGAAGCACCGAGTTTCAGCTTGTAGTGCTCAGTACAAAGGAAGATTTCTTGGCCTTTGGCCAACGCAGCATCACCGCTAAACGTAAGCTGGTCAACGGCATTAACCCATTTGGGATGTTTTGATTCCGCGCGCATCAAGAAACAAACGCGTTTTGCGCCATCAACGATGTCCATAAAGCCACCACACCCAATGGCTTTCCCGGCCAACGCAGAGACGTTGATATTTCCGGAGTAATCAACTTGCCCTACTCCCATAAACGTAATATCGACTCCTCCTCCATTGTAAAAATCAAACTGGGTTGGGTGAGCAATAATCGCTTGTGGATGAAGTGCGCATCCAAAATCAACCCCGCCGAGAGGGACACCTCCGTATGTGCCTGACTCCACAGTCAAAGTTACGTCGTCAAGCATCCCTTTTCGGGCCAAGGCCACACCAACAGTATCTCCCGGAATCCCTGTTCCCAAGTTGATAATGTCACCTGATTGGACGAGACTTGCTCCGCGCATTCCGATCTTCAAGCGATCTTCAGTCACGTCATTTGAATTCATCGCCGCTGCCAACCGCTCTGAAGACGCAAATCCACTAATTAAGTCCATGTTTACCGGAATGAATCCGTCGCTTTGTCTATGGAATCTCTCAGGATCCGAGCAAACCATTACATAATCGATTAGCACACCAGGAACATTTACTAATCTAGGAAGAATCTCACCTGACTCTACAATCTCTTTTACTTGCGCAATCACAATCCCGCCATTATTGTGAACTGCCTGCGCAATCGCCAGCGAGTCTAATATGGTCGCATCGTCTTCTTGGCTAAGATTCCCATCTTTATCAATACGGGTTCCACGGATAATTGCCACATCCATTGAGAATGGTTTATATCGCAAATACTCCTTTCCATCAAGGTTAATTACATCAACATATTCATCGACTGCAACATTTCTTTTCGTCTTTTCATTCAATCGCCCACCATCAATACGAGGATCTACGAATGTGCCCAAACCGACAGTAGATAGCTGCCCTGGCCTCTTGGCAGCCATCGTGCGATAGAGCGTCGAAATCTGCCCTTGTGGCAAACAAACGCACTCAACAGCATCTGAGCCTAGAAGTTTCGCCATTGGAGGGTTTAATCCCCAATGAGGCCCAACGACTCTCTTTACTAATCCCTCATGCGCGATACGTGCCAAACCATCGACACGATTTGATTGGCCAGCAGCATGAACCCATGTTAGATCCCGGGGATGCCCCGAGTCTTGGAACTGTTTTTCGATTCGGAAATAAACTTCGTCGGCAACTGACATCATTGTAAAACCGTCAGACACAACGGTTGCACCGTCCGGGATTAGCCGCGCGACCTCTTCAGGAGAGACGACGTGATAGTTCACAGCTTGTAGCCTCCACCTATGTTAATGACTTCACCAGTCAAATAAGAAGCATCATCTGAAGCTAAGAACGCCACTAAGTTGGCAACATCTTCTGGTTTGCCTATTCTTCTTAGAGGAATTTTCTCAAGTTGAGCTGCGAAAAGGTTTTCGGGCATTCCACGAGTCATGTCTGTCTCAATGAATCCTGGGCAAATAGCGTTTGCAGTCACGTTCTTGAATGCGAGTTCTTTCGAAATCGATCGGGTCAGTGAGACAACACCCCCTTTGGCAGCCGCATAGTTAGTTTGTCCGATGTTTCCCATCCATGAAGCAGATGCGACGTTCACTATTCGTCCGTAACCGTTTTGTCGCATGTGAGTTCCCACAGCACGGCAAGTGTAGAAAACTGCTGAGAGGTCAACCGCAATCACTTGATCCCACTGGTCGTCAGTCATTTTATGAAGCATCGCATCGCGGTTTATTCCTGCATTGTTTACCAAAACGTGAATGGAACCGTGGTCCTTAATGATCTGAGACACGGCTTCATCAACGGCAGTACGATCTGATACATCTAGCGCTAGAGCAACAGAATCATTGCCGCATTCTTTAGCGGTCCCCTCAGCAGCGTCTCTGTTTACATCAATCACCACTACTTTTGCACCTCTGCTTGCGAGTTTCAGTGCGATTCCGCGACCTATTCCTCGGGATGCTCCAGTTACGATTGCCAGTTTTCCGGCAAAAGATGTGTCATTCATTTCTCTATCCCTCTCTCTTACAACCGCACGTGCGGCCTATGTACATCGAGTAATCGAGTATCGAATACTCGCCTTTCCAACTGTTGTCACTCACTGCGTGTATTAGCTGCTCAACGGCCGTTTTCCCCATTTTGGCTCTAGGTTGTACGACCGTCGTCAGGTCCGTTGTCCCCCATTTCGCTGAAGTCAGCCCATCAAACCCGGTCACGGCAATGTCTTCAGGACAGTTGATCCCGTGCCTAGCCAAAGTTCCGATTAACCCCAACGCGATGGCGTCCGTTCCGCAAACCACGACTTCGGGGAGTTTGTCGTTCAGCGACAACAAGTGCTCCGCAACAGACACTCCTCCCGCATATCCAAGACGAGTCGTCAGTTTTAGGTTTCTCTGGATTCGTAAGCCAGCGTCATCCATCGCTTTGCTGAATCCGCGTGCCCGCGAAGCTGAAGCCGAAGAAACGGAGGGACCAGCAGCAACACAAATCTTTTTGTAACCATGACTCAAGACATGTGCCATCATTTCGTAACCAGCTTCGTAGTCATTTATTCCGACAAAGCTACCTCCAATACCCTCCACGTAACGCGATAGTTGAGTACAAGGAACGTGGGTTCCACGCATTTCTCTCGCAAGTTCTGCGTCGCCCAGCTGCGTGGTCGTCAAGATAATGCCATCCACACCAAGGTTGACCAACATCGACACAGCCGAACGTACCGTTGTCTGTTTATCATCAGTATGCGAAAGCACCACTTCATAGCCTATTTTGCGGGCAAAGTCGGACGCCGATACGGCAAGCTCTGGGTAGAAAGGATTTTCTATATCGGCAAGAATCAAACCAAGTAGCCGCGTCTTGGCTGGTCCTCCTATATCACTCTCACTCACAATTCCTTTTTCCAATGCTGCCTTCACTATGTGTTCACGCAAGCGATCAGAAACGCCAGGCCGTCCATTCAATGCATAAGAGAGAGTCGCAGCTGAAACGTTCAGTTCCTTTGCAAGGTCTGCCGCTGTCATCTTTTTCAGACTTTTCGCTGCAGCCATTGTTGCCTCCTGTGCTGACCATCCTTGGCCGGTGAGATGAGTCTAAGAATTGCCTAAAGTGTTAAGCAATGTTAAGTAAGATCACATTTTCTAGCGTCTTGAGAGCTCAGGATTTGACTTAAGCACAAGAGGCATTGACTCTCACGCTTTGGTCGAGGCGAACCTTACCATTTGGTCGAAGACGAGGTATCCCGTCAAGACCAGACTTGGCGTTTTTGGGTATCAGAACTGATGGAGCCCCCAAACTCCTGAGTGCCCGAATAGAGTCGTCTTACGCGGCTAACAAGTAGTTTGCCATCGTGATCGCGCACTTCAATTAGGCGGGCTGGACCGACATTGCGGTTCCAGTTTGCTGCGAAGGATTCTGCCCTTTCCCGGCGAAGTCCAATGATGCGTGGAACCGGAAGGTATCCGCGTGATTTCCAAATGGCATCTACTAGTGCGGCAAGCAGCCCGTAGAAACTGAAATCACTTGGTCCCCTCAATCTGCCAACTTCCAGCAGGAAACGTGGTGATTCAACTGGTCCAAAAAGCTCCCGCATGCTGCCTGTCAAGATTTTTTGGTCGTTTTGGGACCCGCCTACTACTTCCACCACAAATGTTTCTGTGATCCCAGCTAGTCCCGTAACTGGATAGGCCGCAATATCATAATGATTCCATGGGCCAGTCAGGGTCTGTTCGCTAAGCGTGTTCGCTAGCGTTAAAGTTCCCTTCTCATAAATCGAGGCACTGCGTGCGGAAGTTCGAAATGCCCTGACTATTTTCGGAATAGACCAAACAAATAGTATAAGAACCACGATTCCCGCTATGACAATGGCATCAAATACGGATTCGATATTTGGCTCCAAATACTCTATTACCTCAATGAAACTCAGTATGAGTCCCACCATCACTCCTAGGACGATTGCCGCTACTGTCGGCGGTGACACGAACTTCTTGTCCTGTAAGACAGGCTTAACAGGCCGCGCTTTTACCTGTTCGCGGATACGCTCATCAGACACAGTGCCAACTTGCCACCCAGCATATTCTGAGTCTCTACCTGGCAGTACTGCTGCCGCATTTAGTTCTTGCGGGTGAACAGATGCAACTTTTTGAGCGATCAGCCAAAGTTTCCGTTGATTTTCAATCGTAAAGACGGCGTCGAGTCCGGTTACAACCGAAGAACTGTCTTCGCGTTCCACACCCCACAAGTATTCATGTTTTCGAACAAGTCGCCCGATTTCGCCAATATCAGAGGCGTCCGAGGTCTTCCCGACCAAACACACAACACTCCAATTGTGAGCTACTTTGTCTGACCAGGCCGGGTCAAGGCGCAGCGTTCGTCCACGAAGTTGCTGCACTGAAGATGAGGTGGCGGCTAACGTCAAATCAATCAATGTGTTAACGGAAGGGCAATCCCACCCTTCACCCAAGATTCCACGCGTGCCGACAATGAGCTGAATCGTCCCCTCTTCAATCAACGCACCAAGCTCATCAAGCATCCCAGTTGGTGTTTGCGAACTCTTGATTTCACAGGTTTTGTCCACCTCTGTAATAGGTATTGCTTCAGCATCTGTAACGCCAAAGTGCTTCAGGCGTTCAGTAACTATTGGCGCATCTGCGGCCAATACCCAAAAATGGTTACGTGTCACAAGCACCGGGTGCATGGCGGCAGTCACAGGATCAGATGCAATGATTTCAAAAGCGCGAACTGCACCGCCTCCGGTTCCCCCATTCTGATCACCTTTTTTATTGGTGTGTCGAACAAAGTCAGTCACAACGGCCGCGCGAATCCGCCCACCATCAGGGCTTGCTAGTTCCTGCCGCAGGATCGAAGTGACCCCATAGTATTTAGAGTCCGACTTCGCCAAAACATCACTGACAGGGTCTTTTGTGCGGCGCATTCCCCGGTCACTCATATGCAAGCCGAAATCCGCCAGAACACTTTTTAGTTTCTTCCAGCGTTCTTTATGCTCTTCTTTACCCAGTAATTCTTGTAGCCCGTAGCGGCCAATTACCTTTAATAAATCCCCCGACTCACACTTTTGTAATAAAGCTCCCTCGAAGCCTAAGTCTGCAGCGTCAACTGGATAGATCTCAGAGAAAATCTTCCCCGCAGAAAGCACAAAATCAAAGTTTTCGGCAAGCGAGGCATCAATACGCTTGATTGATTCGGCTTGCCTCAACTTTTTATCTAGCGGTAATCCCAAGGTTCGCAATAAGAATTGTTTCCCTATTTCAGAGCCGAACTCTGCAATGATTTCCTTTCGTAAACGTTCCTCATGGTTTTGGATAAAAATGAGCTCGTTCTCTGTTGGCACGGTCACATGCACAAGGTCCCTAGACGGAGCTAGATTTCCTTCCTTGATCACTGCCGGAACTGGAATCTCATAGTCAACCCCTCCTAGCAGTGACGTATATATTTCCTGTTCACGCCCGTCTTCCAGTGACGGTAATGTGGCAGTAAGTCCAATTAGGAGAGGCTTAGCGCCTTTTTTGTCGAGGCGGTTTTTCAGATACGAAACGACCAGAGCCCAGTGGTCCAGAAGATGATGGCATTCATCCAAAATCACGGTATCCACGCCGTGGTCAATCAACCGATCCAACAGTTTTATTGCATTTGGATGAAGTATTTTAGCAATCAAATCGGGACTTGATCCCACATATTCCTTCCGCAAACTATTTGCGCGTTTTCGTAGACCAGAACTGTAGGTTTTCGGGTTTCCTGCAGCGACCTCGTCAAGAAAAATTCTGGCTTGTTGCTCTGTTTGACCGCCTTCTTGAAGTTCTTCCAGCCATTGTTCTTTAGCCAAATCATGGAAGACGTTGTCTGTCGAAACTACGGACAGCATCTGGTATGTGAGGCATGTAAAGTCACCCAAGGCCTTTGGGTCTGTAGAAACCTTCACTGTATTTGGCGACTCTTTGACCAGGCCCTGCACTGTTTGGGCCCATTGCCCTTGAATGACTGTTGTTGGGGACAGCGCTACCGCACGCCTACCGTTTTTCGCAGCCAACAGGCATCCAACCAGGGTCTTCCCCGACCCCGGAGGTGCAACAACGTGTAGGGTTTGACCATCGTCAGCTTCTAGGTCATTCAGAATCTGCATTTGATACCGGCGTAGCGTTCCACGAAAACTACAATCCAGCAACGGCCGGGATTCGTCGTTGGGCCCCTTGGGGGCAAACTTAGACCGCCCAGATTCGCTATCATGCGCAAAGTTCCTGACACTCATGCCTGCTCCGTTTCCGCCACCTCCCAAAGCGTAACCGGACATGTTCACGAACTCACTTTCAGTGCATCATCCTTCCTAGATCCGCTGCGGGCTGTTACTAAAGACCTGAGTGCCAGCAATACCGCAAGCACGACCCCCACAATCTTCCAAGCCCACCCGTCTACCAAAAATACTAGAGTCATTGAGATCAAGACTGGAACAAGATAACTAAAAGACCACACAATATATCCGCCAAAACTGGGCATTTTAACGCCAGCAGAGTCCGCCACTGACTTCGTCATAAAGTTTGGCCCATTCCCTATATATGTAATCGCTCCCCCGAACACAGCACCAAGAGATATTGCTGACAAAAGCGCCTCTGGAACGCCAGCAACGCTAGGTTCGCCAGGAACATGGGATGCCATCTCAAAGAACGTGGCATAGGTGGGTGCGTTGTCCAATACCGATGACAATCCTCCCGAGAAAATAAAGAGAGTAATCTGATTTAGAGGCAGATTAGGCGCTACTTGACCTAAGAACTTTAGTGCTGGAATCATCGTAATAAAGATTCCAATAAACAATGCCGCCACTTCAAGAATGGGGCTCCAAGTAAACTTATTGATCTCAAATCGCGCAGTTTTGTCCCCTAAGAAAAGGGAACCAAGTGTGGCGGTCAACATAGCTAGTTCCCGCCATGGAATCATTTGGACGATCCCTGCTTCGCCAGCCCCGATAGCTTCCAAGTCGATAGATGGTACAAGAGCTACAGATACGATGATGACTGCCAGGAAAAGAAAGTTTAATCCACCCTTCACCCCTATTGAAGAACTACTATCAGAAGTCTCCGTGACACTTGCTTTTTCAGTAGCAAATGCGGCTTTTTCGAGACCAAAATACGTCAACAATAAAAGAACATTCACGAACAACCATTGTGGGAACAACCCGAAGGTCCAGGTGAACGGGACCCCCCTGAGCATTCCCAAAAACAATGGGGGGTCACCTAATGGAGTTAAGACACCACCACAGTTTGCAACTATGAAGATAGTAAAGACTACGGTGTGAACCTTTTTCTGACGAAGTTTATTCGCGTTCAAAAGCGGCCTAATAAGCAGCATTGCGGCACCTGTTGTGCCAATAAATGAGGCAACTGCACCCCCTGCCACCAAAAACAACGTGTTGTTCCTTGGCGTGGGGCGAATACTCCCTGTCAAACAAAGACCACCAGAAACCACAAAAAGTGATAACAAAAGAATGATGAACTGCAGATACTCCACGATTGAGTGCACCACATCCACGCCTGCACCTGCCACAATCAACCACGTAGCCACCGGGATTGCCAACGCCAACGCAACCACCAACTTGACGATGTTCCTATCCCAAGCTTCTTCGGTAGCTTTAATAAGCGGGAAAACGGCTATCGCAAGCAGAAGCAATACAAAAGGGATAATGCTCCACCATTCAACTGTCATGCTCGAAATCTTTCTCTATCACTACCGCGCCTCGCAAAAACGATCTTCTTCGCTTTTTCACTAGGCAAACCCAACTATTATCTCAAAGATTCTAACGGCACTATCTACCTTCATAACTTACAGCAGCTACCTTACGAAGTATCACTGATTGGCAAAGCAAATATTTCCTCTGAACATCTGCATTCCATGTGCGAAAAACTAGCCGAGGCCTTTGCTCTGGCACCTACCCCTGTCTGCCAAAATGTGCCAGAATGGGCATGTTCACCAATGTCGTCGACCAAGGAGGATCAAGTGTCCCTTGAAGAAATCAAGTTCACATCTGCAAATGGACGTGACCAAATCAACGGATGGCTCTACGCCCCTGCGAAGCCTCCCGTTGCAGTCGTCCAAATCATTCATGGATTAGGTGAGCATTCACGCCGATATATCCATATGATCAGCCGTTTCCTTGACGCAGGGTTCGTAGTTATTGCTGATGATCATGCGGGGCACGGCGCGACCGCCAAAGCTAGTGGTGTGTGGATGGATACTGGCGAGGACGGGAAACGTGTCGTAGTAGCCGATGAGTTAACGCTTCGCGATATTGCGTCAAAGAAATATCCGGCTCTTCCCTATTTTGTATACGGACATTCATGGGGTTCTATGATTGCCCGTGCCATGGCATCAGAAGTGTCCGATGAGCTCTCTGGGGTCATTCTTTGTGGCATTGCGGCCCAGATTCGGGGTATAGATCATGACCTGGACCGCGGTGCTTTGCAGAAAGAAATTGAAAAATCTGGCCCTCTTGCAGATGGTTCAGCTTTCCTCGGGACGCTTTTTGGTGGTTTCACCGACCGCTACGACAACCCGAATGGGCCGTCTGATTGGATAGCAAACGACCCCAATGTTGTTCAAGACCATGCAAGCGACTCTTTCAATGCGCTTGATGCCCCAATGTCATTACGTTTCGTTAAGGATTTTGCAGATCTTTATGATGACGTAAACGCAGATTGTTGGGCTGAAACAGTAAAGAAAGACCTTCCTGTTTTCATTATTGCTGGGGACCTTGACCCTGTGGCCAACTACGGTGAAGGTGCATACCATGTTGCAAACCAACTCTGGAATGCGGGCCGCCGGAAGGTGGAAACTAAGGTTTATCCTGGTCATAGGCATGAGATTCACAATGAACCCGACAGCCGCGAAGAAGTCGAGAACGATATTATCGCATTCGTGAGTTCCAATTCATAGCGATAATATGACTTTTTTGGTGTTCATAAGGTCGCTTTTGTTTGATATGTAGGTCTTCTCTATGGTGACTGTGACACGCTAAATATGAACCCACGACATGGGTAAATAGCGTGCCACAGTCACCATAGGAAAAGATCAGGCGAAGCTAGATTGGCTCCAGATATTTATGTTGCCGTCAAGGGCATACCGGTCAATCGCGGTTAGTGTGTCTTCATCGAAGTCCAAGTTCGTCAGCGCACCGACAGAATCTTCTAGTTGTTTGACTGACGAAGCCCCAATTAGCGCTGACGTTACTGCTGGTTCGCGAAGGACCCAAGCGATGGCCATTTGCGCCAGAGTTTGTCCTCTAGATGCTGCAATATCATTGAGGGCACGCACACGGCCCAAATTTTCTTCGCTCAACATACCTTCACGCCAACTGGCTGCATGAGCCGCGCGGGAATCATCTGGAATACCATTTAGATACTTATTTGTAAGCAATCCTTGTGCCAAAGGCGAAAAAACAATGCACCCAAGTTCTTCATCGCTTAGCACATCAATTAGTGATTCGTTTTCGCCGTCATCACCCTTATAAGGTTCTTCAATCCACCGATTAAGAAGTGAATATGAAGGTTGATGAATAACCACAGGGGTACCCATTTGACGCAAAATCGATAGGGCTTCACGAGTCCGCGGTGCAGAGTACGAAGAAATACCCACATACCGTGCTTTGCCGGCACGAACCGCTGAATCAAGTGCGCCCATGGTCTCTTCAAGTGGAGTCTCAGGATCAAAACGGTGGGAATAGAAAATATCTACATGGTCAAGACCCATACGCCCCAAAGACTGGTCCAGTGAATCAAGCAAATACTTACGCGAACCCCATTCACCATACGGCCCCGCCCACATCAGATATCCAGCTTTTGTCGAAATGACCAGCTCATCCCTGTGAGCCGCAAAACTGCGTTTCATGTGCCGCCCAAAGTTCGCCTCTGCAGATCCCGGTGGCGGGCCATAGTTGTTGGCCAGATCAAAGTGGGTGATTCCCAGATCAAATGCTCGACGCAAAATCTTCTCTTGTGTCGCAAACGCCACGTCATCACCAAAGTTATGCCAAAGACCAAGGCTAATTGCAGGCAGTTTCAGCCCAGACCGCCCAAGTCTGTTGTAAGGCATCCTCCCGTCATACCGCCCTGGATCTGGATCAAATGGTAAAGAAATCGCCATGATTTTTCCTTTCATCTTTTCAGGCCCCATTTTGCCCTGCAAAAACATGCACGCAAAGTGGACGCCCACTCCCCACTCTCCCCAGGGTTGCCAAAAAGCGAATCAGCGAAATTTTTGCGCTTTTTGGCAACCCAGATTTGGGTCATTTAGTTATGTGGTTAGTGTTTGCCGTTCACTTCCAGGATGTTGGTTCATCAAAGATCTTGCCCAGTGAGGTGGGGCCTCCAACAATAAACACATTTCGGGTCTTCATAACTGTTGGGGTCTTCACGGCCTTAACTGCTGCCGCGGGTATCTTGTCAGGCCGTGCAAGGAACAACCGATTATTACCATCCCCAGCCAGTACTGCTGCAGAGTTAGCGTCAGGGAAATCAAGACCAGCAGCAACAAAAACACTGCCCAGCCCCTCAACACCAAGAACCTTATCCAACATCTTATTCACTTCCACACTAGTAGCAAACCGATCCGCCCCAGCAAGCCTGGTCACCTCAAAACCACCCAAACTCTTGGCAGTCAACCCACTTACACTCTTCAGGCCACCAACAATGTGAACACCCTTCACCCCGGCAACCTTCAACACATCCAATGTGCCACTTGAAACAGGCCTATCACCTGGAACCACAACCACGGGTGCTTTCACACTCCCAGCCGCCCCAGCCCCTGAAAGAGCATCAGCGAAGTCAAAACCAGAAGCAATAAACGCAGTATCACTCTTAGGGAAGAACCGCTTAGCAACATTCAAAGAAGTCTCATACCTATCAGCCCCACCAATCCTGTCGATCTTCACACCAGGAAGCGCACCAGCAATCTGAGTCTTAACCGCATTCGGAATCGAAGCAGTACCACCAACCAAATAAACCACAGAAGGCCTATTCGCCTGAATCAACTCCAAAGCCTCCTTAGACACTCCATCAGGTTTACTCATAATCACCGACCCACCAGACGCAACCACAGCCGGAGCCGCCGACAACGAATCAGGAAACACCAAACCCGTTACTACAAACAAGGGCTCAGCTGGCCGAATCGACTTCTTCAAAGCCTCTAAGGAAGTCCCATACCGATCAACCCCTGCCAAACGCTCAACAACAACGCCTGGAACACCAGAAACCGGAGGAACAACCGAACCAGGATCCACCGCCGCTTTCCCAGACGCATTCAGGGTAATGGGTCCAACTAGTCCCGCATCTTGGGGTGCGTTCATTGAATACGATCCACTCGCATTCGTCGCCGCAGGGAAGTATCGATTCTTCTTGCGCGGCGTGACTGTAATTTCTATTTCATTATCCCCTTTTTTAAGGAAAGTCGTTATGTCAAGTTCGTATGGTGCCCAAGTGACTTGACCCGCATCTCGCCCATTTACTTTGATGGTCGCAGCAGTGAATACTTTGCCCAAATTAATCACGTATTTTCCAGCAGAAAGATCAGCACTAACTGTCGCTTTATAGACTCCGTCAGAAACAACTGACCGGAGCA
>DAIOFF010000055.1:0-13525 GCA_036745855.1 Scrofimicrobium sp.
GCTCCGACAGTTGCCTTTTCACTCCGAGTGCGTGCGGACAGTAAAAGGTCGGAGGATTCGGACAAGAGTCGGAGCAAAAAGAGCTTTCGGATTTTGGTCGGATGCGTGTTAGGGGATGGCGAGTTTCTGCGCCTGTCAACGCCGCCGAAAACAACACATTCTGGCCGGTATCCCACCGAATCTTTAGCAACACGCCGCCACAACACCAACACACAAAATAAAGACACACATTATGGCCACTATCCCCACATAATGGCCGATAAGCCCGATGACCCGACACGTTTGACACTACCCGTGGTTGGTGATGCAGAAATGGTCTCTGATCTGGATATAAAAACCAAATCAGAGACCATCCATCCTGTGCGCGGAGGGGGACTTGAACCCCCACCCTCTATACGAGGACTAGCACCTCAAGCTAGCGCGTCTGCCTATTCCGCCACCCGCGCGCTTGGCCGCAAGGCCGAGAGTTAAGTTAGCACGTTCTGACCCCGAATACCCAATTGGAAGCCGCTAGACTTACTGGGAAAAAGCTTGAAGGAGCAAATTGGAAAATTTGACGATAGATGTTTGGCTAGATTTCGCGTCTTTACCCAGCTATATGGCGTTCACCTCACTTCGGCGCGCTGTTGCGGCGCATCCTGATGGTGGCGCGTTGGCGATTCATCCTCACCCGTATTTTGGTGGGCCTGTCACTACTGAGGAATCAATTAAGGAAGCCGAATCGACCGGAATTCGGCTTCAATCTGACCTTCCTAGCATTGACACGTATGCCGCGCAGCGGCTCATTGCAGGACTTGACGGTAATGAGGCTGGTGCGGATACGACCGTAGTCAAGGTGACTGAAGCGATCATGCGTTCATATTTCGAACTGGGATTGGACATTCAAAATGACGAAACGCTTATCGCAATAGCCCAGGACTTTGGTCTTAGTGGCGCGGATGCCCGCGACGCCCTCGAAAATCCAGTCGCAAAAGAAATGGTGGACCAGGGGTTCCAAATCGCACTACATCTTGGCGTTCAAAGTGCACCGTTCGTTTTAGTGGGAGAAACGTTACATCTCACAGAGCCAACAGAGGCTGCTATCACGGCAGCGTTGAAACATTTTCAGGAGAACAATGAGTTTTGATGGAAGCAAACCAAAGGCGTTAGTCGCACAGTTCCATGATGTTTATGGCATGCCTAACAAAGTGGCGGAAGATTCCACGCCCTCTGTTGACATAGATCGCATTCACCTGAGGATGCGGCTCATTTCTGAGGAGTTTCAGGAGCTGGTAGAGGCCGTGTATGGGCAGCGCGCGGGCCAACAAGTTTCCGCCGCCTTGGAAGATTTACCTGATGAGGACGCCCGTGACACTGTCGAAGCTGCCGATGCTTTGGCGGACATGGTTTACGTGATTTATGGCATGGCTCTTGAGTGCGGTATTGATTTGGATGCTGTTTTGGCGGAAGTTCAGCGTTCGAACCTGTCTAAGTTGATGCCTGATGGTTCTGTCAAACGCCGTGATGACGGCAAGATTCTAAAAGGCCCCAACTTTTCGGAGCCAGATATTTCCTCGATTCTTTTTGGAAGCAAGTGAAGTCCGACCTTTGGGACTGTAATCACACACAGAGCATTAAATCCCGCGTAGGCTAGTACCCACGCATAAACGGAAGGACCGGAGTGGCACGAGTAGTCGTTATTGGTGGAGGCTACGGCGGGGTGACAGTCGCAAAAGGACTAGACCCTATCGCCGACGTCATACTAGTTGAGCAAAAAGACATGTTTGTTCACCACGCTGCCGCGCTTCGAGCGGCCGTTGATGATGTTTGGGAGCACGCTATTTTCATGCCGTATTCCTATCTTCTCCAGCAAGGTGAAGTAATGAAAGGGACTGTCTCTAGAGTTGAAAAGGGAAAGGTTCATGTTTTCGGCAAAGATCCAATCGATGCTGATTTCATTGTCTTTGCTACCGGCTCGAACTACCCATTCCCTGCGAAGCACAACATGTCTCAGGTTGCGGTTGCGAAAGCACGGATTGAGCAGCTGCACGCGAATCTTGCTGCCGCAGAGTCTGTGCTTCTTGTTGGGGGCGGCACGGTTGGGTTAGAGCTTGCTGGTGAACTTGCGCATTCTTTCCCTCACCTTCACATCAAGATTGTTGAGAAAGAGGACACGATCCTTCCAACTGAGGGGTATACGGAAGAGTTTCGCGAGGCGGTGCGGGAGCAGACCGATAAGCTTGGGGCCACCGTGTATACCGATGCTGAGTTGGCATATTTGCCTTCAACTGCGATAGGTGAACTTGGGCATTTCCGGGTGGACACGAAAGACGGCCGTGAAATTGAAGCTGACCTTTGGTTCAAGTGCTATGGCTCTCAACCAGCATCTGGATATTTGCATGGGACAGAGTTCGCTTCGGTTCTAAATCAGGATGGAACTGTACAGGTCGTAGACAACATGCAGGTTAAGGGATATGACACTGTTTATGCTGTTGGCGATATTACCGATGTTCCTGAGTCCAAACGTGCGGACGCAGCCCGTCACCAAGCGCGCGTAGTTGTGGCAAACATCGCGAATCAGATTGATGGGGCAAACCCTGATGTTATTTACCGTCCAACTAAAGAGTGGGTGGTGCTTCCACTAGGGCCTGAGCTTGGTGCCTCTCAACTTTTGGACGCGCAAGGCAATACCCGTGTTATCGGTGCCGCACAGACTGCGGAGATTAAAGGCACAGATTTGATGGTTTCTGTGATTAGGTCGCAACTGAACTTGCCATAAGTTTGTGATTCGATAGGCCTTGAAGTTTCTGGCTTCAAGGCCTATTGGTTTCTATAGTGTTCGTCGACCCGTTCGAATGCGTCGACTATTCTGTCTATCTCTGAGTCGGTCAAGTCATCTAGCAGCAGGCGGCGCACTGTTTCTTGATGAATGGCAGTTGCTTCTTCCGTTTTTTTGATTCCCCGTGGGGTCAGTGTTGCAATGAAGCCGCGCCCGTCTTCACCAGACTGAATTTTGTCTACAAGACCGTCTTTCACCAGCCGTGAAACCAAGTATGTGAGGCGGCTGGGAGAGAAAGTCACCCGGTCAGCTAACTCCCCCATTCGCATACTTGTTTCTGGTGCTTCAAAAAGCGTCAAAAGAATGTTGTAATCAGAAAGCGTGAGTCCCGCATCACGTTTAAGTTTGACTTCCAAGATGCCCTGTAACCGTGTTGAGGCATCAAAAAAGACGCGCCACGCAAGCGATCGTCGATTGCTTGAATCGCCGATGCCGTTCAGTGCGGATTCATCTTCCACGGTGCTCCAAAGCCTTTCAAAGCTCAAACTACTTAATATGTTACTTGAGGTTCTGTAGGTATCCCTCGGCGAAGCAGAGAGTAAACTTATTTCCTTGAGTGAAGGAGATCACGGAGTGCCTGAATCAGTGCCAAAAAGGCGCATACCTGCTTACGTAAACCCTGCCCGTCAAAACGATCTTGCAGTCAAACGTAGTTCCGTGAGGCGCGGGGCTCAAATTAGACCTCACACGACTCCCACAAAAACTGGTGATGAGCTACTGTCGCGTTGGCTAGTAAAGGCTGGACGTAGTTCTTGGTATTTGGTCGGAATAGCTTTGATGGTCGTTGGGGTTTTCTTTATTACCTCAAAAATTGGCCCTGTCTTCATTGCCGTGTTTATTGCGCTCGTTTTTACTGCGCTTTTGAATCCGGTTGTAAATTTTCTTGCGAGGTACCTGCCGCGTTGGCTGGGCGTTGTCATCGCGATTGTTGGTTCGTTTGCATTTTTTACTGGGTTGATCGCGTTTGTTGTTACTTCAGTTGCTGGACAATGGACGCATTTGGGCGAACAACTTGCTGATGGTGTCGAAAAAATACTGGATTTGTTGGATAAGACCCCATTTCATATAACACTTACTACGGATGAGGTTTATAAGTGGTTCGTGGATCTTATCGCTGAGTGGGAACAGTATTTAAGTGAAAACTGGCAATCTATTGCTTCGACGGTTCTTTCAAATGCTGGTGCCGCTGGAGTTATTGGCACGATTCTTGTCTTGTCTATTTTTGTGTCAATCTTTTTCCTCCATTCAGGAAAAAGCATGTGGCGGTGGTTCATTGACATGCTTCCATCAAGGGTCCGTGAGAGCACGAATCGCGCTGCAAATGCGGGGTGGAATAGTTTTGCTGGGTATGCACGCGGAACCGTAATGGTTTCGGTCAGTGACGGATTGTTGGCGTGGGTTTTGCTGGCAATATTGCAGGTTCCGCTGGCACCAGCCCTTGCAGTTCTTGTCATGATAGGCGCTGTCATTCCAATGGTTGGGGCGCCCGCAGCCATGGTTGTGGCGATGATTGTTGCTCTTGCAACTGATGGCATAGTGAAGGCAATAATCGTTGGATTGGGAATTGCCCTTATTGGACAGTTCGAGGGACATGTTCTTCAGCCGCTCATTATGAGTAGGCAGGTCTCTCTTCATCCTGTTGTCGTTGGTGTTGGTGTGGTCGTTGGCGCATTTACTGGTGGACTGCTTGGTGCGATTGTTGTCATCCCTATCATGGGAGTTTGCTGGGCCGTATTTTCTGCTCTCTATAAAAAAGATCCTCCTGTAACGGGTGAGCTTCCGGGGACAATTCCCGTTCCTGAACGTGAACCCCCAACTTCTATTGTTGGGCGTTTCCTGCACCCAATTTGGTGGGTGACAAGCCGCGGGACACGCAAAGAAAATGCGGGCGACGAAACAGAAAGCAGCGAAGCAGAGCCCAGTAAAAATAGGAACAGCAAAATAGAAAGCAATAAAACAGGACGCAGCGAAGCAGAAAGCAGTAAAACAGAGAGCAGTGAAACAGGATCGGATTCTTAGTTCGATTGCCTTTAGAAGGAAACGCATGTTATTCCTAGTTCAGGGCACATTTCTGGTCATTGAAAATCCCTAGATTTTGTTTCTACAGAAAGCGCAAGTGGCTCAATTTTGTAGGCAGTCATGCTGTGAGCGCGATCTTTTTTCTCGATTCGGCCGCGCACTATCAAACCTTTAGACGTAAGGGCTACTGTTTGAAATTTGGTCCAGGCACCAACAGAGACCACGACATTTACAAGACCTGTTTCGTCTTCCAAAGATAGAAATGTTACGCCGCGCGCTGTGCCTGGCCGTTGCCTGTGGGTGACAATCCCAGCTACTGTAACGACACTGCCTTCTTCGATAGTGGCAGTTTGCGCCGCAGTGATGACGCCATCTGCCCTCAAGGACTCACGGCAAAGTTCTAGTGGATGTTTGCCTGTGGTCAAACCAAGTGAGCGCCAATCAGTTTCTAATATTTGTGTATTATCCATAACCGGCAAGTCAGGTTTTTCCATACCAATTTCGGTACCCGGTAGGTACGGCTGCCATTCTTTTGCATTAGCTAGTTGCGCTGCGAACCAAAGGGCTTCACGCCTGCTTACACCTAAGTCATCAAAAGCCCCTGCCAACGCTATTTGCTCCATGTCTTTGGCGGTTAGTGGAACGCGGCGGGCAAAGTCGGGTAAATCCAAGAAATTCCCCCTATTTCGTGCTTTGACTATCTTCGCAGCTTTCGTTTTTGAAAGCCCTTTGATCTGCTCTAATCCCAGCCGCACCGCATGGCTCTCATGTGATCGGATGAGCCCTTCGAAGTCTGTTTCTAAGTCACCTGTTCCTTCTACATGGGCTTCTTCCTTAGAAAACTGCACAGACACTCCTTTCACTTGTATTCCATGGCGTTTAGCATCTGCAATAAGAGAAGCAGGTGAATAGAATCCCATTGGCTGACTGGCTAATATTCCAGCATAAAAATGCTCAGGATAATATGTCTTGAGCCATGCAGAGGCATAAACTAAGAATGCGAAAGAAAAGGAATGAGACTCAGGGAAACCAAATTCGGCGAATCCTTTGAGAGAATCATAAACTTTATCTTGTTCTTCCTTTGGAAGCCCACTAGCTTCCATACCTGCGTATAGTTTTGGTCGCAATGCAGCCATACGTTCTTCTGAATGTTTAGAACCGATTGCGCGGCGTAGTTCATCTGACTCTGCTGGGGTAAACCCAGCAACATCAACTGCAACTTTCATTAGTTGTTCTTGAAAAAGTGGAACACCTAAGGTTTTTTCTAGGGCAGGTTTTAGTAATGGGTGACAATAAGGATCAGCATTCCCATTACGCCGGTCAAGATAGGGGTTGACAGCTTGTCCTTGGATGGGCCCTGGCCTGATCAATGCGACTTCCACTACAAGGTCATAGAATTTGCGTGGTTGCATCCGTGGCAAGGTTCCCATCTGAGCGCGCGATTCCACCTGGAAGACACCAACTGATTCGGCTGCGCAAAGCAGGTCATAAACACGGGGGTCTTCATCAGGCAGGTTGTATAGGCCTAACGCATTATTGTCGGCGCCACGCACCCCTTCAGCTGACAACCAAGTAAAGCTCTTCCGCAGAGCAGTTAACATTCCAAGTCCCAAAAGATCGAACTTCACCAGGCCCGCGTCAGCGCAGTCCTCTTTGTCCCATTGCAAAACTGTTCGATCTTTCATTGCTGCCCACATAACTGGACATATCTCCGCCACAGGGGCGGCAGTCAATACCATTCCACCGGGATGAATACCCATATGGCGCGGAAGCTTTTGTAGTGCAGTCGCAATCTTTTCAACCAATGGAGGAAGATTCTTTGTTCCAGTTCCGCCGCGAACTAAGTCTTTCGTCCAAGAGTTTACGATTTCTTCGCCGTACCCCAAGGCTTTTCCTGCTGCCCTAACTGCAGAACGCGGCCTATAAGTGATCGTATTCGCTACTTGTGCAGCGCGATCCCTACCATATTTTTGGTAAACATATTGAATAACTTCTTCACGGCGCGCGGATTCAATATCTATATCAATATCAGGTAAAGCTTTACGCGCTTCAGAAAGAAAACGCTCAAACATGAGCTTATGTTTTACCGCGTCAACAGCTGTAACCCCTAACGCATAACAGACAGCTGAGTTGGCTGCTGAACCGCGACCTTGCGCAAAGATTTCATTCCTTTTGCAAAAATCCACAATATCTTTAACGATTAGGAAGTAGCCAGGAAAATCCAGTCTTTCTATTACTGCTAACTCGTTATCAATTACTTCCCACGCACCTGGATTTTGTTGTCTGGTTCCGTACCGCTGCAATGCGCCTTCAAATGTCAAGTGACGCAGCCACGACGCGTCTGTGTGCCCATCAGGAACGTCACTTTGTGGCAGCTTTGGGGCAATAAGTTTTAAATCAAACGTGATTTCACTGGCAAGTTCCGCAGATGCTGCCACAGCATGCGGGAATCTGTGATGAATGCGAAGCATTTCGTCCGCTCTGCGTAAAAATGAACCAAACGGAGGCAAATGCCCCCGCGCCGCATCAAGCTCTACGTTTAGTCTGCTGGCAGTCATTACGTCGGCCAGCGGCTGACGAACAGCATCTGAACACCGCACTGCGCCAGTTGCAACTAACCTGAGTCCGCGCTCTTTTGCAAGTTCATTCAACGCTTCTGCCAGCTCATCATCAGAATCTGTTCGAAGGTTTGTTTCAATAGCTACTGCTTCGGCTCCGAAATATTCAATCAGCCGGTCACGTTCCCGCCTAGCAGCTTCCATTCCTCCTGACACAAAAGCACGTCTTAGTGGCCCATGTGCAGTACCAGTTAAGATCACCCAGTCACCATGTTTAGCAGAGAGTTCTTCAAGCAACCATTTCCCATGACGCACCCCCGGATTACTCAGATTGTGCTCACTAATAGCCGCACATAAGGAATGGTAGCCACCTTGGCCGCGCACCAACACAGGCAGTCTCACCCCAAGATCTGCGCTTCCAGTAGGCAATCCCCACCCCTTGTTCCCCGTCTCAAGAGTCAGTTCTGCACCAAAAACACACGGCAAACCAACCAGCTCTGCAGCTGTCGCAGTTTGCACTGCAGAATACATGCCATCAACATCTAATATGCCAAGAGCACTGAGCCCAATATTTGCGGCGCGATTAACAAGTGCGCGCGGCAAATCTACCCCTTCAAGAAACGTGTATGCGCTGTGAGCATGAAGCTCTGCATACTGAACCGGCGCTTCCCTATTTGACACCGGAATACACTCCTTCAAGGAACCATTGCCCCCTCCAAACCAGAAGAAAGTCATCTTCTCTCTCAATGCCAAGGCGCACATACCCTTTTGGACTTTCCTGATTCCACCATGCACCCCTTTGCGGCCAAATGGACCCAACCTGCGCAATCTTGTATGGCCCTGGCTGTAAAAATGAGTTTTCACCCACGATTAGAACTCTTTCGGGAATCCCGCTGAGTAAGCCACGCCTCTCAAGCCAGATAGGACCCCATGTCCCATCACTACTGGCACCAAGTACTTTTACCTTGATGGGATCCTCAAAAAGAACTGACGGGGCTTCATGAACACTTCCTACCCATTCCCCCTCTGAAGAAACTGTTTGCACTTCTTTTCCCCACGGAATAAGAACCGTGCGTTCACGCGGATTCAGTCCACCTTGAAGATGGGGCACAAGAACTGATTCTTCACCTGCCTTCATTTGAATCTGGCTAACTGTAAGGTTCACTGTTTCGCTTCTAGGGGCTTCACCCCATAGAGCTCCAGTCCTTGTAGCAGCGCTGACACTAAGTGCCTTAACCGATACGCTTTCCAAAAGCGCTTCAGCATCTGGTTCATCCTGCCAGGCCCGCACTTGCCATAAAACTCTGGATAGTACCTGCGTCGAATCAGCCTTTCCAAAAAATAACCATTTACGACAGCGTTCTATCCCTGTAGAAAGTGTCACCGTAATCATTGCCTGCTCTAGATTCAGCCCTTGCTTTCGCAAGTCATTTACGAACTGAACAGATACTGCCTTTAAATCCATTAATACGTGATTTAGCTCAAAAGCCGGTTCATCAAAGACTTTCTTCACTTCCACGTAACACGTCTGGGTGTCTGCACCCAAAAGTGATAAATCCCCGCCCTGGCTAAGACACCACAGCTCTTCTCCGGCTTTACCAAACCGCGTTAGTATTTGTTTTCTGCCAAGGTCATGAAGCTTGGTTACATTATTGACGCCAAGTTCATGCAGCAGTGAGATAGTGCTTTCTAACCGCGACGCCGGCAAAAAAGTCACCAAATCTTTCAAAGAAAGTGACTGCAAGAACTTTTCGGTTTGCTCAGGGGCAATTATTTTCCCTTGCTGCGCAGCAGCCACCGCTGTTCCCATGCCGTTAGCAATGCCGAAGAGCGCTTCTATTCCAAGTTGTTCAACTAAGTCTTCACTGAGGCCATGTAATATTTCTTCTTCCCCTTCACCCCACCGTTTCTTGGTTGGAAGCGGTGCCCACGCAAGCCCAGGTTTGAGCGCTTGCACTTCTGGTAGATATGAATCAAAAATTTGCAGCACTGCTTCAAAGGAAGCTTCATCACGATCTGGATCATGTGGCAAAACTATGAGTTCCGGACAGATTTGCATGGCACTGGCTTGCCTAAGGCCCCGCCTAACACCCCAGGATCGAGCCAGACGTGTTGTGGACGCAATTCGCCCCCTGTGCACAGTTGCAGCCGGACTGCCAGGTGGAACACTGACGTTCACGGCCGCAAGCGACCAGTCTGGAATCCAGAGGACAAGTTTTCGTTCACCCAGCATGTTTCATTCCTCCTTGGTGGATGTTCATGTGGCTGTGTGTTTGTGGTGTGGCTATGAAGATGAGTCGTCCAAGTTTTCTGGCTTTTGCTGTGAGTGTGCGTTCTAGGCGTGGGGTGATGTTTGTGTCGTTTGTAATGATGACGCCGAAGCTTTCGAGGAGTAGGGAGAGGATTTCGTTATTTATGTTGTTGTTGCAGTGCACTATTACGGTTCGGCTTAGGTCCCATCCGGCTTTTGCTGCGGCTTCCCAGCCGATGTTGTTGATGTTTAGTACTGCGAACCAGAGGGGTTTTTTGAATAGTTTTGCGAGTGGGTAGATGATTTCTGGTGGGGTGGGGCCGAGTTTGTAAAGGCCTGCGTTCCAGTTGTCTATTTGTCGTATTTGGAACTCTTGTAGGCCTTCGCGGTTTTGTGCGTTTTGTAAGGCTAGGCGTGCTTTTAGAAGTCTTTCTTTTGAGTTTTCTGACACGATCACACCTCCTGATAGAACATATGTTCGATGATACTACCAGGGTCCGACAAGTGACATGGGCTGACATTTTTGGGACAATGTCGCAGTGCTACACATGGTCTTTTTTGAACCCCGCATTCCTGGTAATACTGGCGCTGCAATTCGGTTGGCGGCGTGTACTGGTTCGATGCTTCATTTGGTTGAGCCGATGCCGTTTCAGATGGAGGATACGAAGTTGAAGCGGGCGGGGCTTGACTATCATGACCTCGCTCACGTAAAAGTTCATCCTAATTTTGATGATGCTCTTGCTGATATTCCGGGTAATGTGTGGGCGTTTACGGGGCATTCGAAGCGGTGGCACAGTAGCGTTCGTTATCAAGATGGCGATGGGCTTCTTTTTGGTCCTGAGCCAACTGGTCTTCCAGAAACTGTGTTGGATGATGAGCGTTTAGCGGGTCTTTTGCGTATCCCTATGCTCCCTGGGATTCGTTCGCTGAATCTTGCAAACTCTGCGTCTATTGCTCTTTATGAGGCGTGGGGGCAGCTTGGTTTTGCGGGGGGCGTGTAGTGGAGCACTTTGTGTATTGGCGAGGCGACCGTGAGTTGTTTGGCCACATTGAGGTTGATGGGTTACGACCGCTCTGAATGTGCGCGCCTCTCGATTCCTTCGGATAGTTCGACGATTCTTCGAGGATCGGAGTACCACATCCAGATGATTCCGATAATTGGCAAAATGAGTGGGAAGAACCAGAAGTCGATGCCAAATGAGGACCACGCTGAGTAGAGGTCTTCGCGCACGGGCTGCCTGCCGATTCCCATTATTCCGGAGATTATTGGGCCGACGAGTGCTGTTATTAGTCCGGCCCAGGCCATCATGCGCATTCTTCGGCCGTTGTGTGTTATTCCGACGGCGATGAGAACATATATGACTCCGGCTAGGACTGCGGCTAGGCGTGATCCTAATGGGATTTCTGGTGAGCGCATGAATCCCCAGAGCGCTAGTAGCAAGCTGGTGACGCCAAATACCCAGAATAATGCCATGACAAGCCGTCCAAGTCCCCAGGAGGCGGCTCGATCATCGCCTGATGAGTTGGGTTCACTAGCTGTCATTGTGTCTCCTGAAGGTTTGGTTCTGCCATGCATATTACCGGCCAATATAAAACGTGGTGTGTCTGGCATCTTCTCACTTCTCCATAACCTCGAAGAGATGGGACAATAGCCCTATGACAAGTATCTCTACCCGAGGAGAAATATAGTGAGCGGCAAAACTTTCGATATTGTCATCCTAGGTGCTGGGTCGGGCGGTTATGCGGCAGCGTTGCGGGCAAGTCAGCTTGGGCTCAAGGTTGGTTTGATAGAAGGTGACAAGGTTGGTGGCACATGTTTGCATAAGGGTTGCATACCGACAAAGGCATATTTGCATGTAGGTGAGACTGTAGATACTGTGCGGGAGGCGGAAGCATTTGGGGTTCGCGCACAACTATCTGGCATTGATATGAAGCAGGCTGGGAAATACCGTGATTCGGTAGTAAATAAACTCTATAAGGGAGTAGAGGGTTTATTGGGTTCCCGAGGCGTAGAGACTATTCACGGTTGGGGTCACGTGAAGAGTCCCACAACTGTGGAAGTAGATGGCACCCAAATCACGGGGAAAAACTTGGTTCTGGCCACCGGGTCATATTCGAAGAGTATTCCAGGTTTAGAAATCGGTGGTCGTGTCATCACTTCTGAGCGTGCACTTGAGATGGATTGGATACCAAAGCATGCGATCATTCTTGGTGGCGGCGTAATCGGCGTCGAGTTTGCCTCTATTTGGCGTTCATTTGGTAGCGAGGTAACCATTATTGAAGGTTTGCCTCATCTGGTACCTAACGAAGATACCGCGATTTCTAAACAGTTAGAGAGAGCTTTTAGGAAGCGCGGAATAAAGTTTGCGACAAACGCCATGTTCGCCTCGTACAAAGAAACTGAATCAGGAGTGACAGTTCACACAGAAGATGGAAATACTTATGAAGGCGACGTTCTTCTAGTTGCCATTGGGCGCGGCCCCGTTACCTCTAACCTTGGCTACGAAGAGATCGGCGTGAAGTTGGACCGCGGTTACGTAATCACAGATGATCGCCTTCACACAGGAGTCGGCGGCGTCTACGCCACCGGTGACATAGTCCCTGGCCTCCAGTTGGCACATCGCGGTTTCTTACAAGGAATCTTTGTAGCTGAAGAAATAGCAGGACTAAATCCCCAGACAATCGACGAAAATACCATTCCTCGCGTTACATTCTGCGAACCCGAAATTGCCTCTGTTGGACTCTCTGAGGAACAAGCCCGCACCCAATATGGCGATAATGTGCACACAATCGAATACAACCTTGCCGGAAATGGCAAGTCGAATATCCTCAGAACGCCTGGCATGGTTAAACTGGTATCTGTGAATAATGGTCCAATAGTCGGCTTCCACGCAATTGGTGCGCGGATGAGTGAGCAGATCGGCGAAGGTGAGTTAATAGTCGGTTGGGAGGCCTACGCTGATGACATAGCGCGCCTCATACACGCTCATCCAACACAAAACGAATCTATTGGCGAGGCCGCATTGGCACTCGCTGGCAAGCCGCTACACGCGCACGACTGAGACTGAGGAGAAAATCATGGCAGTCGCCATCAAGATGCCGGCGCTCGGAGAATCTGTGACCGAAGGTACCGTGACCGCGTGGCTAAAACACGTCGGAGACAAAATCGAAGCCGACGAACCAATAGTCGAAGTAGCAACCGACAAAGTCGACTCCGAAGTCCCATCCCCAATAGCCGGAATCCTCCTAGAAATACTGGTTGAAGAAGATGAAACAGTTGAGGTAGGAACTACCGTTGCTATGGTAGGTGAAGCCGGTGAATCTTCTTCCACCAGTGGTTTTTCCTCTGAAAGTCCCGTAGTAAAGGAAGCCCCAAAACCAGTGATTGAAGATACTCCACCAGCCCCCGCCCCTGAAGCCAGCGTGCAGGTCCCTAATAAAACCGAAACCACCGAAATCAAGATGCCGGCGCTCGGAGAATCTGTGACCGAAGGTACCGTGACCGCGTGGCTAAAACACGTCGGAGACAAAATCGAAGCCGACGAACCAATAGTCGAAGTAGCAACCGACAAAGTCGACTCCGAAGTCCCATCCCCAATAGCCGGAATCCTCTCCGCTATTCGCGTAGATGAGGACCAAACAGCCGCTGTGGGCGATGTCATTGCAATAATCTCCTCAAACGCGGCCCCAGAGACAAAAGAAGAACAAGCTCCACCCGCGCCCTCGGTTGGCGTAGTTCTTCCCAAACGCAACGCCCTAGCAGCGCCCGCAGCTCCCCCGGCCCCGGCACCAACCCGCAGAGAAAGCCGCATGCCCGCCCCCGGCGCAGCAGGCGCGCCAGTTGGCCCGCCCCCACCAGCACCATCATGGGCGAACTCT
>DAIOFF010000056.1:0-2054 GCA_036745855.1 Scrofimicrobium sp.
AGTTACCCGGTCAAAAAAGTACCTGGCATCAAAAAACCACTGCAACACCAGGGGATTCAGATTGAACAACTTAGAATCCCCAAGGGGAAAATCACGGCCCTCACAGGCGACAACGGCGCAGGGAAAACTACGTTAGTTCGAATCTTAGCTGGACTGCAAAAACCAAGCAGAGGAAATATCCACTTTGAAGGCAAACGCTTATCTAGAAGTGCCTTGAGACGCGAAATATTCTTAGTTCTTCAAGACGTCAATCACCAACTTATAACCGAATCAGTGGGGGACGAAATTGACGTGACGCTACGCCTCGCAAACAAAAAATCCCTTTCTGAAGACGACATTTTGATGGAGAGACACAAAATCTTAGAAGAAATCGACCTAAACGGTTTCGAACAGCGCCACCCCATGTCCCTATCAGGGGGACAAAAACAGCGTCTAGCCATAGGCACCGCACTAGCCTCAGGGCGAAACATCACACTGCTGGATGAACCAACCAGTGGCCTGGACCTTGAACACATGAATCAAGTTGCGGCGGCACTTCGGCGTTTGTCCGGCAACGGGCACACAGTCTTAGTCGTAACCCATGATGAAGAGCTAGTTGAAGCGTGCGCCGATAATCGAGTCAGCCTAAGCCAAGGCCGCTGCATCAATCCACAAAGCGAAAAAGGATGGGTGGGTGAAGGCAGCTAAACGAGGGCGTATTCTTGAATGCGAAAAGATTTCAAACTGAACTTCCATAGGTGTAGCAGTGCAAGAAAAACCATATTACAAGGAGACAAAATGACACAGGTCCGCGCATATGCATGTGATGACAAGACAGCACAGTTCCATCCATACACGTTTGAACTTCGCGAGCCGGGGCCACGCGACATTCAATTCGACGTAAAATTTGCCGGAATATGCCATTCAGATATTCATACCGCGCGCGGTGAATGGGGGCCAAAGAAATATCCTCTGGTTCCAGGGCACGAACTTGCAGGTGTCGTCACGGCAGTTGGCTCAGAAGTCACAAAGTTCAAGGTTGGTGACCGCGTGGGCGTTGGTTGCATGACAGGTTCATGCAAATCTGATCCGCGCGTCGCCGCTGAAGACATTTGTGACATGTGCGCCGCAGGGGATGAAAATTTCTGCGAGGGCACAGGCACTACCTGGACTTATGGGGATGACCGCGATGGTAATCCAACTGCTGGCGGGTACTCTCAAGTGTTCGTGGTTGACGAAAACTTTGCTGCGCGTATTCCAGATTCGATTCCTCTTGACGCTGCGGCTCCGCTGCTTTGCGCTGGAATTACCACCTACTCTCCATTGAAGCGTTGGGGTGCAGGTCCAGGCAAAAAAGTCGCTGTCTTAGGAATGGGTGGTCTTGGGCACATGGGCGTCCAGATTGCTGCTGCCATGGGCGCCGACGTATCAGTCATCTCCCAGACGCGCTCAAAGGAAGCCGACGCAACGAACCTTGGGGCACACCACTTCTATGCTGCCTCTGAGCCCGGGACACTTGAGGCTTTGGCCAGCACATTTGACATCGTTCTTTGCACGGTTGGTGCCTCTGACCTTGACTATTCAGCGTACATTCGGGCGCTCAAGCCTTTCGGGGTGTTTGTGAATGTTGGGCTGCCAGAACACAATCCCGCCATTCACCTCAATCAGTTGACCGGCGAAAGCAAAGTTGTTGCTGGGTCGAACATTGGCGGAATGCCAATGACTCAAGAGATGCTTGACTTTTGTGCTGAGCACGGGATTGCATCTGTTATTGAGGTCATTAGTGGTGAGGACATCACTGAGGCTTATGACAAGGTCGTTGGTTCCAAGGTCCGTTATCGGTATGTGATTGATACTTCCACGTTTGGGAAGTAAACGGCGAACTTAGTTGTGGGTAGCTGACATGAAGGGTGTCAGTTACCCACAACCTTAAGTGGGTCTTGGAGGCATAGGGTTTTGAGGGTGGGCGTAGCTTTATAACGCTATGCGGGGGCTCACAGTGCTATGGCTAGGAAAAATGGGGCTGGGATAAATGGGTTGGGATGGGGTGGTTGGGAGTTTTGACTCAGAGCCAA
>DAIOFF010000056.1:2154-12841 GCA_036745855.1 Scrofimicrobium sp.
GGCTGGGGTGGCTGGGAAAATTGGGCTGGGAGTTTTGACTCAGAGCCAAAAAATCCTGGGTGGTTTTTTCTGGCAGATTATGGCCAGTTGGAAGATTATGGCTGGTTGAAAGATTTTGGTCGGCTGGCAGATGCGCGCTGAATGGCACCCAAAGCCAGTTCAAGAATGAGGGCAATAAGCACAACTAAAAGTGCCCCACCAAGCATCTCACCGTAGTCGCGCGTTTTTAGCCCAGCAAACAAATACCGTCCAAGGCCCGCATCTGCAGTGTATGCAGCCATTGTTGCAGTGGCCACAACCTGCAATGTAGCTGTTCGAAGCCCTCCAATGATGAGGGGCAACGCAAGTGGAATCTCAACTGAGGCTAAAACCTGCAGCGGAGTCATGCCAACAGCTTTTGCGGCGGATGGAATAGATTCATCTATTGCCTGTACCCCAGAATAGGCACCGGCCAACAATGAAGGGATTGCCAGTATTACCAGTGCAACGATTGGTGCAAACAGGCCGATTCCAAATACAAGTCCAAAAAGTGTAAGCAGCCCTAACGTAGGAACCGCGCGGGCACCACCAGTGATTGCCTGGGCGACATTGCCACCGCGCCTTGTATGCCCAATAAACAAGCCGATTGGCCAGGCAATAAGTGCGGCCAGCAAAACAACAATCAAAACTACCAGCAGATGTTCAGCAACTCTTGATGGGATTCCAGCCGGGCCACTCCAGTTTGTGGCATCAGTCAGCCAGGAAAACGCCTCGCCAATAAAAGTCATGCGCTGGCCCCCTGAAGACTGCGGGTTGGCTGACTCCATGGAGCCGCCAATCGGCCCACCAGACGAACAAACACGTCGATTAGGACTGCAAGCAAAATCGTAACCACGATTCCCGTTGCGACCTCGAACAAAATCCCGCGTTGAAACCCGTCTGTGAGCAAAGTGCCAAGGCTTGGGACACCTATTAATGCTCCAATAGTCACAAGACTAATAGTGGAAACCGCAACAACCCGGATTCCTGCCACCAAAACTGGAAGAGCCAAAGGCAGTTCCACCTTCCAAAACAGGGCCAGCTTGGAGTAACCGACTGCAACAGCGGCCTCGCGAACACCTGCATCGACTGAAGCAAAAGCATCCGTGGCGCTGCGAACCAAAAGCGCGACACCGTAAAGAACCAAAGCGATGATCATGGTGGCTGAAGAACGAAGGGGCGTACCAAATACTGCTGGGATAATTATCAAAAGAGGCAAAGAGGGGATTGCGTAGATAAGTGCTGCCGCGCTGGCCAAAGGCTCACCGAATTGTGGGCGCATGAAGGCAAATCGGCCAAGAGGAATCGATACCACGATGCTAAGTACAATCGCGGGCAGACTTAACGCAAGATGATCCACCGTGAGCGACAAGACGCGTGGCCAGTTTAGAATGATCCAATTCACTGCGGAATCACTCCTACTGGACGATTTTCACTATCTAGGACTATAGTCTGACCAGCAACTGATGCTAGGCGAAGTTTACGATCTTTAAGGTCGCCCCCTATAAAACTTTGTACGAAGTCATCAGCAGGCGCAGTAAAAATATCTGCAGGGGTTCCTTGCTGAGCTATTTGGCCGCCAGTTTTGAGAATGACTATTTCGTCCCCAAGTCGAAAGGCCTCGTCAATATCATGGGTGACGAACAAAACCGTCTTGCCAAGATCCGCCTGCAACCGCACCAGCTCATCTTGAAGCTCTCGCCTGACCACAGGATCGACTGCCCCAAAAGGCTCATCCATAAGAAGAATATTTGGATCCGGAGCAAGAGCTCGCGCAACCCCAACCCGTTGCTGCTGACCGCCTGACAGTTGGTTTGGATACCGATTAGCGAATGAGGCGTCCAATCCCACCCTCTCCATCGCAGCGATCGCCATTTCTTTAGCTTCTGCTTTCGCTGTGCCTTTCAAGCGAAGAACAGTAGCAACATTATCGACAACTGTTTTGTGCGGCAGTAAACCACCGGCCTGCAGTACGTAACCGATGGAACGCCGAAGCTCAACCGGATTGCGACCTGCAATGTCCTCGCCATCAATTAGAATCCGGCCACTAGTGGGCTCAAGCATACGGTTCACCATTTTTAGCAATGTGGTTTTCCCTGACCCTGATGAACCTACAAGAGCAATCGTCTTATGTGTTGCGATAGTGAGAGAAAAACTTTCAACTGCAACCGAATTCCCTGGATAGACCTTCGATACACCCTCGAACTCAATCATCCAACCAACTCCCATGATCACGACAACTCGAACACCTGTTCGCAACTAGTGACGATGTGACACTACACTACGCAGACACCAGACACGACTGTGTATTGCGTTTTATGGAGAAAGTCCACACAATGAAGCCTTTTGTGGCATGTACGTCGCGACTTATGTTGAGGTCTGTGCAATAATATGTGGCTGGCGACGTTGGTCGCCTGGGTGAAGAAATGGCTACCTGCGCAAATGAAGTGCAAACCCTCTTTGCCCTGGAAGAGAAGAGGAGTGAAGATGATGAAAATAGAAAAGAATAAGGTATCGATCCACGATCGCAATTTTGGCTACCAGGCTTTGAATGTGATTGATGGAGAGCTGGCGATGGTTGTTCGCCCTTGGTTTGGTGGCTTTGAAGGTCCAGCGGCACGTCGCATCGAAACTGCGATTGCGTCCTTGGATCGTCCAGCAGACCGTGAACGTGCTGCAGAGTTCTTGGGGCTGGAGATTTTGCCAGCCGCCTAATCTGTTTTTCAAAGTTGAATCAGTGAAAAGGTGCCTTCCCTCAAAAAAGGGGGAAGGTACCTTTTTGCATTTAGGTGTCTCCGAATATGTAATATTTAGGAGGTCATATTTACGTCAATCGAGATAGGCTCTTTTGGGTTGTTATGGTTGAAGAAACAAAGAATATAGGCCTGCGCTCAGAAGGTAGTACAAGTAATAGGATTAGAAAAGAAGCGCAACCGAACTAACTATCGTAAGGACAAGTACGATAGGGTCAAAGACTTTATTGCTCATTCTTTTGGCAAGTGAGCGTCCGCCGAAAGCCCCTATAAGGACAAATGGAAGCAGAGCTAGATTTGTGAGTAGCGAGCTTGAGGAAATGAGGCCGAGGCCCGCTGAAAAGGGAAGTTTTGTCAGGTTGACAATGAAAAAGAACCAAGCGGAAGTACCCAAAAACCTGGTTACATCAAATCTTGCGGCCAAGAAATAGAGTGACATGACGGGGCCACCTGCATTTGCAGCCATGGTGGTGAATCCGCCTAAAGCCCCATAAAAGCCTCGGATGAAGGGATTCGTCGTGACTTTGGCTGACGTGCGGTCTTGTTCCTGTCTTGAACGCATTTTAGAGAAAAGAGTTATCGCCACTAATCCAAGCAAAATGACGCCGATCGAGCGTTTCATTACTATGTCATTCGCAAAAAACAAAAATATGGCTCCGGTGATTATTCCGGCTAGAACAGTTGGGAATAATGCGCGAAGTATTTTCCAGTCCGCGTCACGTCGATAAGTGTAAATGGCTATTAAATCTGCGCACAATAACAGAACCAATATCGCGGCAGTTGACATTTTAGCCGGAAGAACAAAGGCAAAAAGTGCCACAGCGATAGTGCCAACTCCTGGTAGAGCGGTTTTGGACAGGCCAATCAGCAATGAGGCTATAGCAAGTATTGCCCATCCATCCCAAGTCAGATCAAACACGGTGGCAATAGTACGCTCAGAAAATTGTCTATATCAAATGTGACAAAGCGGTAAAAGTCATTCGCCTCGGAAAGGTCGGTCTCAACTTCCGCCCCAAATCGGTGAACGTGAGTATGACAGCAGAAGCTTTCAACTGCTGAACGCTGTCTTCAAAGATGGACAACAGTGCATTTATGTGGGTCTTTCTTTAGAATTATGTTAGCTTCTTCGCTGGGTTGTTCCACGTCAGGGTAATAATCTCTGCTGATGGATTACTATCTGGTAGTTGAGGTGCGTTGGTAATAAGGGCTTGGAACGTTTTAAAGTTCTTGCGCTTGGAACCTGTTCGCGTTAGCGTTAGATACGAGTCAGACAATCCGAAGAGGGATCTGGAAAGGCAAAGTTGCTGAAAACATTGAAGCGAGAGGCCGAACTCTGTAGTGGCGCTAGTGAGCGCGATGAAAGAGGGCGGCTTTTGGCGACTATGGTTTCCAGCGTTTGGCTCATTTTGTAGTCGGGAGCGGCTGGATGGTCCTGTCGCAGAACGTGTTCGGCACAATGTGTCGAGAAATGGAGAAAACAATGGCTCGTAGTTATGGGGCATACACTCGCGCTGCTGCCGGTGTTGCGGGTGGACTTATGCTTCTTGGGGTCGGCGGTGCTGCCATCGCTGCGCACCCAGACGCAGAAGATTCAAAAGGTGTTGAGCTAAACCTTGAAATTGAAGATGCCGGGGACTTGGGTGCCCTCACTTTGACAGTTGATGGAACTGAAACAACATTGGCTGAAGGAACGGCGACCGCAGACAACCGCTACTTTGAAGGCACGCTGCCAGACACGACCGTCACTGATACACGTACGGAGGTTGATTCCGGGGTGTATTGGTATGTCACTGGTCAGGCCAGTGATTTCGTGGGTGATGCCGGTCAGGCCCCAATTGGCCCAGAGAAGCTAGGCTGGACGCCTGCCCTGCTCACGGAAAGCGACGGTGAAGTAATGGCTGGCGATGAGGTTGTGTCTGACGAGCTTGACCCAACCAGTGGCGACAACAATGTTGGTCTTGAAGGGGAAGAACTGTTGCAGTTGTCTTTAGACTCTGTGTCTGCGCAAGCAGGTAACGGAGAGTGGACGGCTAATGCTGAACTTTCGCTGGTGACTCCATTGGACGTTGAAGCAGGCGCATACGTGTCAACGTTGACACTGTCCCTCTTCGAGGACGGGATATAGCCCTATAGGTACCCCTCGTGTTAGGGGCTTGTCATAAATGCACTTAACACGAGGGCATACTTAGAGTGTGCAGCGTCTATCGTCTTCTTTTATTTCAATTAGGAACCCCGTGTCTCAAGTAAACAAGAACAACCGTACAGCTTCGTTTTCGTTGGTGAAATCTGTAAATCCTGGCGTGATAAATGTGAGAGGGATTTTTGCATATATTGCTTTATCCATTTTTGTGTTTTCAAGTTTGTGTCTGACCGCGCCAGCGGCGCGCGCAACGGACACGCCTGAACCTGCGGCCACGCCAGAAGCGACTAGCTCACCGATTCGGTGGTCAGTTTCTGCGTCGAATCAAGAGGGGCCTGATGGGCGAACCTCGATTGAACACGAGGTTGATCCTGGGCAGTCATTCACGGATTGGATTGCGGTTCGAAATCTGAGCAAGGAAGAAGTCACTTTTAAGCTTTCCGCTGCTGATGGGATCACAACCCGCAAGGGGCGCTTTGACATGCTGCCTTCTGGTGAAGAATCTGTAGATGCGGGCACGTGGGTTGAGATTCAAAATGAAGTAAAGATTGCATCTGGGGACACGGCGATTGTGCCGCTCAAGGTCACGGTTCCACAGGATGCAGAGCCGGGTGATCACCCGGCGGGCGTGGCGGCGTCCGTAATGACCACGCAGGCGGCGTCAGATGGAACCAGCATGGGGGTCGAAAGTCGGGTGGGCGTAAAAGTGTTGACCCGCGTCAAAGGTGACTTGAACCCTGCAGCTGCTGTCGAAAATCTGAACGTGAGTTATAAAACTGCGTGGAATCCACTTAGCCCAGGTTCAGTAAATGTGACTTTTGATGTGGTGAACGAGGGGAATACTCGTATTGGCGCGAAAGGCACGGTTGAAATTGGTGGGAGTACAGTCGCATTCCCAGTGGAGGGGGAACCGCCTGTAAACCTGTCACCTAAAGATACTCACACGTTTACAGTTGATATTAGTGGCGTGTGGCCGCTGTTTCGCGCATCTGGAAAGTTGACTCTGGCTCCAAGTGCTGCGGCATTTGACGGGGCGACTCCGGAAGTCGAAGCAACTGTTGTTGACCTGGGTGTTATGGCGCTTCCGTGGCCACAGCTGATTGTGGTCCTTGGAGTAGTGCTCATTTTGTTTGCGATATTTGCAGGGCGAAAACGTAGTAAGAACAAACTGGATGCCAAGTTGGAAGAAGCACGGTTGGCAGGCCAAAAGGAAGCATTAGAAAATACGAAGGAATAACCGTTAAATGGAGCAAAAACTGTTTAGGCGTACGCCCTATCAAATGATGGTGGCAATCGGGTTATTAGTGGCGGCAATGTTCTTTTTTGCTTCGCCTTCGGTTTTTGCAGATGGAACTAAAGCGGATGAGGATCAAGGGGTCAAAGTCCGCGTGCAGATCACTCCACTTGAAGAACCAACTGACCTTCCTATTCCGCCCCCGGGTGGTTCAACTGAGACCGCGGTGCCAGGAACGGACGACTCTACTGCTGAGGTCCCTCGTACTCCTCCAGGTGTACCTGGGGCATCTGGGGCACCGTCTGACTCCGCAGACGGTGATATTGCGGTTACTGGGGCGGATATTGCCTTTGCTGTGACAATCGGCATTATCTTGTTTGGTGGCGGAACGGCAGTTGTTTTGGCGCGGCGCAAAGCGGCTGCGTGAGGCGCAGATCTGCCTGGAGCAGTCGCGGGAGGCCAACGGCTGCTTCGCAAAGCGCCGTCTATTTGGTCATCTGGAACTGATTTGAGTGTGTCATCTGTTTTTAGGCGGAGCCGTCGTGCCTCTGATGATGAGTTCTGTGGGAAGGCTTATTTGGCGTTCTTCTGGTGAGAGTTTGTCTTCAAATGACTTTATTATTTGGCGGGCGAGGTTGGCACCGATTGCGTGGAAGTCTTGCCTGATGGTGGTTAGGGGAGGGGTCGAGTATCCTGCGATGCTAATGTCGTCGAATCCAACGACTGACACGTCTCCTGGTACGTTTCGACCTGATTCGCTAAGCGCACGAATCAGACCTAGTGCCATTTCGTCATTTGCACAAAAAATGGCCGTTATGTTTGGGTCTTGTGCGATTTTTATGCCTAGTTGATATCCAGAGGCGGGGCTCCAGTCGCCGCGCAGAACTGGTGGTGCTGGAATCCCAGATTCGCTCAGGCATCGTTGCCATGCCGCGTGGCGAACTATTGCAGGTTGTGAGTCGAAGGCCCCTGCAATGTGATGAATGGTTTTGTGTCCCAAACTGAGTAGGTGGCCCACTGCTAGGCGCGTTCCAATGGTTTGATCGGCAACCACGTATGGGTGGTAGTTCATCATTCGCGTATCGGATACGGAAATAGGCATCCCGGGTGGAAAAGAAATCGAATCGTGTTTGCCCGGCCCTAGTTGGACAATGACGAGTCCGTCAACTGAGAGATTATGGAGGCGCGTTGTGGTTTCTGCGGACTCTTCTGTGGCATCGGCTATTTGAACAATGGTTGTGGTGTAGCCTTTTTCGCCTGCTACCTCGACTACCCCTGCGGTTGTGAGTGCTTCTCCGGTTCTTTCCATATGTTGGGTTAGAACGCCAATTGCACCGAACTTTCCGCTTCTTAGTGCACGTGCTGCTTTGTTTGGGGTGTATCCCAGTTGGTTCATGGCTGCTATGACTTTGGCCCGCGTTTGGGGGCGAACTGATGGTGCACCGGTTGACACTCTTGATACGGTTTGGGGGGAGACCTCTGCTAGCCGGGCAACGTCACCAATTGATGGGCTACGGCGGCTTTGTCTTTGAGTGTTTGAAGAAGCCATGGATATCAGCATACCGTGAGTCATGAAGGCGTGTTGATTGGGTAAATCTGCGGCTGTGACCGAATATTTGTAAGGCGATGTTTCTTGTCGAGGTGTACTTGTAAGTTGCGAAATGCTACCGTTGGTAACGTAAACAAAATGACCGTGAAGTACGCGATTAGCCATGGCGACTTTCATAGTTCTTCGCCGTGGTTTTGCCCCAGGTATTACAGGAGCCAGCAAGTGATATTTAGCCACAAAGCACTAAGCGATCCGATGTTTGTTGCAGAAAACCGGATGAGTCCGCATTCAGATCACCGTTGGTTTTCAAACTTTTTGGAACTAGAGAGTGGTTTCAGTAGTTTCGAACAGTGTTTGGATGGGGCGTGGAAGTTTGCGTATGCACGCAATCCGCGAAGTGTGCCTGATGGTTTTGAGTCCCCTGAGTTTGATACTGATGGTTGGGAGGACATTCGTGTACCTGGCCATATTCAGATGCAGGGGTATGGGACGCCACAGTATGCAAATGTTCAGTATCCCTGGGATGGGCATGAGGAACTTGAACCGGGCACGGTCTCAGAGTCTTTTAATCCGACCGCATGTTATGTGAAGGACTTCGTGATGGAACGTGATCCCCAACCTGGGGATCGTATTTCAATACAGTTCGGCGGGGCTGAAAGTGCCATTGCTCTATGGTGCAATGGAGAATACGTGGGGTTTTCTGCGGACTCGTTCACTCCAGCAGAGTTTGATCTGACAGATTTGCTTAGGCCTGGATGTAACAGAGTGGCCGCTCAAGTATTTAGGTGGTGCGGCGGGTCATGGCTTGAAGATCAGGATTTCTTCAGGTTTTCTGGCCTTTTCCGAAGCGTCATTATCCGCACGCGTCCGCCGGCTCATGTCCAGGATATTAGGATCGGCGTTGACGTGGCTGAAAACTTGGATGCGGCAACCATAAAGCTGCATGCCACAATGCTTGGCGCAGGTAGTATCAATGCGACTTTCGGTGCTTATGGAGCCATGTCTGGCCTGGGCGGCGGTAGCTTTGAGATTACTGTGCAAGAGCCTCACTTATGGAGCAGTGAGGATCCACATTTAGAGTCCCTCACGCTAGAAGTCCTTGATGAACGTGGCAAGGTTGTCGAGGTCATTCGTCAGCAGGTGGGGATTCGCCGCTTTGAGATTGATGATGGAATCATGAAGATAAACGGCATGCGCATCGTGTTTAAGGGCGTGAACCGGCATGAGTTTGGGCCGCATGGCCGGGTTATGACGCGAGGGGAAACTGAAGCAGACATTATTGCCTTAAAACGCTTAGGAGTTAATGCTATTCGAACAAGCCATTATCCTAATAACTCATTTTTTTATGAGCTTTGCGATAAATATGGGCTTTATGTTATTGATGAAATGAACTTGGAGACCCATGGGATTTGGGAAAAACTTCGTTTTCATGGCTTGCCTATTTCGGAGGCCGTACCTGGTGACAATCCGGTGTGGATGCCAGCGCTTATGGATCGGGCAGCGTCTATGTATGAGCGGGATAAAAACCATCCCAGTATTGTCATTTGGTCTTGTGGAAATGAATCTTTTGGTGGAAAGAATATACTTGAGGTTTCAAATTTCTTCCGGGGCGTGGATGTGCGACCGGTGCATTATGAGGGCGTGCATTGGGATCCGCGCTACCCTGAGACAACAGATATTGTCAGCCAAATGTATACGCCAGCGGCCGACGTGGAACAGTTTTTGGGGGGAAATCGGGATAAACCTATGATTCTTTGTGAATATGCTCATGTGATGGGCAATTCTTTTGGGGCAGTAGATAAATACATGGATTTGGCCTACAAAGATCGGCTCTTTCAAGGTGGATTTATTTGGGATTTTGCTGACCAGGCTTTGCCGCTAGTGGACAAGTTTGGGAACGAATACTTTGGGTATGGTGGTGACTTTGGGGAAGCGCCTCACGACGGTGACTTTAGTGGCAATGGAATCTTTTTTGCCGACCATACGCCTAAGCCCTTATGCCAAGAAGTGAAGCATGTGTACCGCGGAATCCAAACGGCAATAAGCGCTGAGGGCATTTGGGTCACTAACCGAATGCTTTTTACCAATACATCGGCATTTGATTGTATTGTGAAAATCGCAAGAAACGGCACAGTCGTTGGTGCTGCCCCGCTTGAAACTGCCGTGGCTCCAGAGCAAACGGAGTTCTACCTGCTACCTATGGAAATACCAAACAACCCCGGGGAGTACACGATTGATGTCACGTTCCATCTTCGTGCCCGGGAGTTTTGGGCAGAATCAGGCTTTGAGATTGCTGGTGATCAAGGCATAATCCAGGTGGGCGAACCTTCAGTTGAGCCGCTCTACGAACTCCCAAGAATCGTGGATGCTACCCACAATATCGGTATCCACGGCCCCTCCTTTAGTATGATTTTCTCGCGCAAGTTTGGCGGGCCCCAATCATATGTTTATGCGGGGAAGAACTTGTTGAAGGATATTCCTAAACCAAACTTTTGGCATGCCCCGACTTCAAACGAAAAAGGATGGAACGGTCCTTTTGAAGATAGTGAATGGCTCGTAGCAAGTCGCTATTCACTTTATACCGAATCATCTGAGAATCCGCGTTTGGAAATTCTTGATGATAGGGCAGTTGTCACCTATTCATACGAGCTTCCGACGGTACCCCCGTCACATTGCGAAGTTGCCTACGGAGTGCGAAGTGACGGGCATGTCCGCGTAACACTTGATGTTATGCCAGGCGAAGACTTGGGGGATATGCCTGAGTTTGGAATGTTGTTTAAGGTCTCTTCCGACTTTGACGTGCTGCGTTGGTATGGCGAAGGCCCAGAAGAGTCCTACATAGATAGACGCGGTGGGGCCAGGGTCGGTATCTATGAGACTGATGTGGCATCCCAACTGACGAAATACATAACTCCGCAAGAGGCCGGCAATCATACAGGAGTTCGTTGGGCAGAAGTTATAGATGGAAGTGGACGCGGACTCAAGTTTGACTG
>DAIOFF010000057.1:0-12818 GCA_036745855.1 Scrofimicrobium sp.
TCATAGTTTTGCCACATGATCCAGATCGTGATGAAGCTTCCTTTGAAGCAGTGCTATCAACCTGAAGTTTAAAAGGAATAGGGGGATCAAAAACCGCCCGGTCGTAATGGAACTGCAACGGAAATGCCAAAGTGCCCTCGAAAATATCGACCGCTTAGAGCGCTCCAAGGGCGTTGCGGCATTTACGGTGGCGATGGTGATTGGCATTATTGGGTGCGCATTGTTGGCGGGATCTGTATTTGCTGCGGGCGCCGAATCATGGGTTCTTTGCTTTGTTCTAGGCATTCCAGGACTACTAGTTTGTCTGGTTGGTTATCTTGCTCATTCACGGATTTACTCCCGTAAATCCAGAAGTGTTGCGCCGCTGATTGACCGCGAATATGAAGTCGTCTACGAAACATCTGAACAGGCAAGCCTGGTCATAAATAGCTGATCTACGTCAGGCCGAAGTGGGTTGTACTGCAAATGGAGTACAAACGCGAGTGCAAGGGGATGACAGTTTTTTGCTCGAACTGGGCGAACCTAGTGGTGTAGAAAGAATCCGAACAACATAGGGACCAAAGATGGACGCGAAAGAACAAACAAAAACAGTGACAACAGGTGACAAAGGATTTGTTGCTTACGAGTATCTGACGCTGCAGGTGCCAAGGAGCTTGGAACCTGTTTACAAGGACTCATTCCATAACTTCGGGTGGACTTTTGAGGACTATTCGCCAAACCTCGGAAAAGTCGGCAGCACGAACCTGAAGTTCAAGAGGAATAGGCGGATAAAGAATCGTCCGGTAGTTATGGAGCTGCAGCGTAAGTGCCAAACTGCGCTTGAGACAATCGACCGCCTTGAACGCTCCCGTGGCGTATCAGCATTTGTCACCGCCATGACCATCGGCTTGGTCGGCTGTGGGCTTTTGGCAGGTTCCGTGTTTGCAGCCACCGACGAATCTTGGGTTGTATGTTTCGTTCTTGGTATTCCAGGTTTGCTTTTGTGGTTACTTGGTTACCTGTCATACAACATGGTTTATTCCCGTAAGTCTGCAAAGGTGGCTCCCTTAGTAGATAGGGAATATGAAATAGTTTATGAAACGACAGAGCAAGCGAACTCTATTTTGAACGGTTAGCCGCATTATCTATTCAGCGGCCGACTTCGATGCCTTTACTGTTTTCCAGGTGGGGCGTCGCGCCAGAAAAACCAGTTATGAGCGAAGGACAAAATGGGTACCGATCTTGTGAAGGCTTCTGAAGGCCGCAACACGAGGACACGAGGTGAGTATCTCAAAGTAACGGTTCGCAGGTTGTGGGGAGACATTGAGCGTAGGAATATTTTCGCAATGCAAATATCGATTCCTGCAAACCTTGTGATGGCTGGGTGGAAGATATCCCTTTTGGTGATAACACCATCTTTGTTTCTACTTGCTAATGCCGCGTTCAATGTGGGTTGCGCGGCGGCTAAAGTGCTGGCGGTGCGGTGCAGTAGGTCTAGGATGCTGCAAATATCAAATATTGCTTGTGGCTTTGTTGAAGAGCAAAAAATCCGAGTTGATGAGATGGAATGGAAGACCTATTGGCGTTTGGGAATGCTCATCACCAGTTTGTCTCTTGTTTATACTCTCAGTTGTGTTCCGATGTTCTTCGACTCCGGTGCTGATGAGCCGTATGATGAGATTCTTGCCATCACGATTGCTACTGTCACGTTCACTGAGATCGGTTTAAATATTCGTGGAATGGTTGTTGCGCGAAATGACAAACGAGTTTTATTGGAAGGTATTAAGTGGCTCAATCTGGCAAGTGCATTATTGCTAGTTGTGCTCACTCAGACTGCAATTATGTCGTTTTCAAATAAGGGTGATAATTTGACGACGAATGCACTTTCAGGGGTGGTATTTGGCTCACTTGCCACCGGAATAGGAGTCTATATGCTGATGCGGTATAGGCGTGCAAAAGCAAAGAGCTTCGATGCAGTAAAAAAAGACTAAGGTACTTCGCCAGTCATAGAAAATGGTACTTGTGAGGTACAGTAAATAACCACCAACAATGGTTGATCATGAGAGCAAAGACGCTCTAAAAAGGTAGCGAATTAGAAAGGAAAAGTCATGTGTACATTCGGAAAGGCAATATTTGGAGCATTTGTCGTCGTGGTTGTTGGAGTCGGCGTGGTGCGTATTCGTCAGATTTTAGCTGACGAGGCCGGTGAGGCCTGGTAAGTCGGGGACTTGTAGTCACTATAGTAAGTAAGGGAAGGCCCTTAGTTGATGAGGAGAAATCCTCAGACTAAGGGCCTTTCCTTTTTGACTTTGGCCACAGAAGTTGTCAATGACTAAGTCTTTTCACCGGCTGAGGCGCTAAGTCCTAAGCGCACATCATGGGGGAGTTGCAAAGGTGGCAAAAATGGGTTTGGTTTGCAAAAAGTGCCGGGAAAAAATTATTTACCTCGTGAAGATTGTAAAACCTTATACTCTTAATAGAGTATAAGAATATGACTACATGAAGTACTGATAGGGCCTGTCTGATTGAGACACTATGAGTGTCAGAAAACAACATACTTCAGTCATTGAAGCTGATGAACTAAAGGAGAAAACATGAGTGGAATTGCAGTCGGCGTAATTATCGCCGTCGTTGTAGTAGTGGCTGCGATTGTCGCAGTAGTTGTGGTGCGAAAGCGCTCGAAGTAATAGATGTGCGGGAAGCGGCAGGAGACACCTCAATAGAAGGTTTCTCCTGGTGCTTCTATATCTTGTCCAGTATTTATCAACTATTCGCAAAAGGAAAAACAATGACTATGCAAACTGAAAGTAAGATTCAATCAAACACGTATGTACCTTATGAGTACATGACAATTACCATTGATAAAACCATGCAGCCGGTCTATCAGGACACGCTAAGTGCCTTTGGGTGGGAAGTTGAATCGATAAAGGATGGAAGACGAACCTATCACCCATTACCTTTCATTTTTCTCAAACGTCGGCAACAGACAACCATCACACTAAAGCGGAACCGTAGGCTGGCGAATCGCGCTTCTGTCATCACGATGCAAGAGAAAGTAGAGCTTTCTTTGGACAAGATTGCACGTCTGGAACGGTCAAAGAAAAGGTCAGGTGCGATAGCTGGTGCGGCTCTTGGAGTTTTGGGATGTGTCCCGCTTGCAACGTCGGTTTTTATGATCACGGCAGCGACTACGGTGGCGGTTCCTGCTGTGATGGTGGGCGTTGTTGGCATCGCTTTGTGGGTCGGTGCAGGCGCCTCTTACCACTTCTTGAATCGTCGACGGATAGAAAAAGTTCGGCCGCTCATTGATGATGAGTTTAACAATCTTTATCTCACGTTAGATGAAAACTGAGCCCGCAGAATCCCAACTTGGACTTGTAAATGCGATATTTGGACATCCAAAAGTTATGGTTAGATGAAGTGCTAAATGGGTTTGTCATGAAGTGGCTGAGCGACTACGCGGTGGCCCAGTCCGCTTCAGGTGTCATTCGAGGTTGCTCCTGACTGAACAATTGTCTACTATATTGAACATGCGTTCAGTTGGGCATGATGATTCAAGCGATTACACGGCGCGCGCCAGGATTCGTGATGCGGCAATGAGGCTGTTTGGCCAGGACGGATACAACAAAACCAGTATCCGGCGCATTGCGGAAGAAGCTGGAACTAGTCCCGCCTTGATCCTCCATCACTTTGGTTCGAAAGACGGACTTAAGGCAGCCTGTGACGAAGCTGTGATAAATGCGTTGTTTTCTGATCAAGCCGACTGGACCGCCCCGACACCACAGATTATTGGTCAAATGCTTGCTGAATCTGATAAGTATCGATCCAGCATTGACTATCTTTCGCGTATGTTGGTAGAGCCATCAGAGGTCGGTGACAAGCTTTTTGAGCAATTACTGTCTGTTACAAAGACTTACCTAATGGAGCAAACGGCATTAGGGGTAATGCATGAGTTCACTGATCCAGATATGACCGCTTTGTATCTAACCGTTTTTGGTTTGGCGACTTTAGTCATGCGTGATCGGTTTGGGAAAGCGATGGGGTGTGAACCGTTCTCAGCCGAGGGGTTAGCAAAACAGACTATTCCCATGTTAGAAATGTTCACTAAAGGCCTCTATGTTGATGACAATATTTTACAATCTGCTATTTCAGCGTTGAATGCACAAAGTTATCCCAAGGAGGCGTAAAAATGGTTGTAATCCGCACTGAGAATCTACGAAAGCAATTCGGCAGTGTTGTCGCGGTGGAGTCCTTAGATATGGAAGTTGGTGAAGGAACAGTATTTGGGCTTATCGGGCCCAATGGTGCCGGCAAAACCACAACGCTTCGTATGCTTTTGGACTTGATCCGCCCGTCAAGTGGCAGTGCAACTGTCATGGGCGTAAGTCCAAAAGATGGCGGGGCTGACCTGCGGCGGCGAATTGGCTATTTGCCAGGTGAGTTGCGTCTAAACGGGAACGTGAAAGGGTCTGCTTTACTTGCACAGCTTGCAGAGATCTCAGGGCCCATTAGGCCTGGGGTTATTAGCAATCTGACGGAGCGTCTTGAAGTTGACTTGACGCGACCAGTTCGCACCCTTTCAAAGGGCAATAAACAAAAAATAGGATTGATTCAGGCTTTCATGCATCATCCGGAACTGCTTATTTTGGATGAACCTACAAGTGGTCTAGATCCGCTAGTGCAGCGGGAGTTTTTGGAAATGGTTCGTGAGGCGAAAAAGGAGGGGCAAACGGTACTGCTAAGTTCGCACGTACTGAGTGAAATTCAACGTACTGCTGACGAAGTCATTGTTCTTTCTGATGGGAAAGTCGTTGCCAGTGGTGACGTTGATTCACTTCGCCTATCCAGTGTTCGTAGGGTTCACGCTACGCTTGCTGGTGCGCCTAGTGAGCCAGTTCTCGCAGAACTAGTTGGCGTGCAAAACCTGAAAGATGTCGATGTTAGTGGCAATGATCCCGTTACTGTTTCTGCGACTTGTCATGGGGAGATTGACCCTGTTATTCGGGCACTTACCAGTTTCACCATAAAAGAGCTGACGATTGAAGAACCAGATCTTGAGGAATCGGTTTTGGCACTTTATTCAGATAAGGAGCAGAAGTAATGACGCTTAAAGACTCTTCCTTTGTCAAGACTAATCCTGATGCAAAGTTACCCATTTTTAGAAGAGACACTTTATTGTCTTGGCGTGGTTTGGTTGGTTGGTCGGCTGGACTTATTGCGGTGTGTGCACTTTATTTGCCCATTTATCCGGCAATGGCAGGGGATGATTTACAAAACCTGTTAGCCAATCTTCCTTCTGAGCTAATTGATACACTTGGATATAGTGACATTTCTTCAGGGGCCGGATATTTACAGGCCGCAGTTTTCGGTCTTCTTGGTTTCATCTTCCTGACTATTGCTGGCGTGTCCTGGGGGGCCGCTGCTATTGCAGGAACTGAAGAATCTGGCAGTCTTGAACTTACTTTGGCGCATGGTATCTCCAGATTCCAATATGCATTGCAGGCTGCGTGTGCAATCATTGTCAAGTTACTAATACTTGGCAGCATTACATTCTTGACCATTCTGGCTTTCAATAAACCCTCACAGATTAATGTTGCAGTTGCAGGTATTCTTGCTGCGACCCTGGCGTGGGTGGGTCTTGGCGCGCTGACTGCTATGGTTTCTCTTTGTTTTGGTGCCATGACTGGCAGCCGTAAATGGGCAATCGGCGCTGGCAGTGCAGTTGCAGTTGCGGGATATGTTTTTCAGGCTTTGGCAAATAATTCTGAGCGGCTAAAATGGTTGGATTCTATTTCTCCATTTTCTTGGGCGTATGAGGCAGACCCTCTAACAAATGGTTTTGACTGGGGCGGTCTGGCTTTGCTTTGGGGCTTTTCGCTGTTGTTCCTGGTGGCTGCGATTGCCGCGTTAATGCGCCGCGACATAAAAGGATAGGTGGTTCGCGCGTCGCTGCTAGGCTGTTGTAAAAGCCAGGGAACGGAGAATGCCATGCGTTGGGATGGAACTGTTGTACTTGAGGACAGCATGCATAAGGGGTGGGCTGTTGTCTTTGATAAACGGATTACCTATGTTGGGCCTAGTGAGGCGGCTCCTGGTATGCCCGATCAAGTTTATTCCTACATTGTTCCGGGCCTGATAGACGTACATACTCATGGTGGTGGAGGGGAATCGTTCCCCGATGCCACAACAATCGATCAAGTGAAGACGGCGGCGCAGTCGCATTTGAGCAGCGGGACCACAACAATGCTGGCGTCAACGGTGTCGGCTGCCATTCCAGTTCTTGAAGAACGTGCGAAGCTTCTTGCCGAGGCTACTGATAAAGGTATCGTTGCCGGGATTCATTTTGAAGGCCCTTTCTTGTCTGAAGCGCGATGTGGCGCGCAGGATCCGCGTTTCCTGATTCCTGCGGATGAACAGAGCATGCAGCGTTTGATGGAAGCAGCCGGGGGTCATGCTAGGTCAATGACTATTGCGCCAGAGTTTGCAGATCTGCCTTCTTTGAAAGTTTTAGCTGATGCTGGGGCTATTCCTTCTTGGGGTCATACTGACTCATCACAGCAGGTAGCGCAGGAAGCCATTAAAAATGGTATGGATGTTCTTCAAGGTAGGCAGCGGGCTTCGGTAACTCACCTGTTTAACGGTATGAGGCCGCTTCATCACCGCGATCCGGGCCCCATTCCAGCGTTCCTTGAGGCTGCAGCAGATGGTGAAGTGGTTGTTGAGATGATTTGTGATGGCGTCCATCTTGACCCAGGCCTCGTGAAAAGCATTGTCGAAATTGTAGGACGTGAAAACTGCGTGTTCGTGACGGACTCTATGGCGGCTGCAGGGTTAGGTGATGGGACTTATACTCTGGGACCGCAAATGGTTCGCGTTGAAAATGGAACGGCGCGTCTTCTTCATGGGGGTTCCATAGCAGGGGGGACTTCCCACCTTGCTGACTGTGTTCGTATTGCGACCATGACTGGCGGTTTGCCGCTGGTTGACGCCGTTTGGATGGCTTCCACGCAAGGGGCAAAGATGTTCGGCTGGAATGATCGTGGCAGTATCACAGTCGGAAAACGCTCAGACCTTTTGGCGCTAGATACTCATCTGCAACCTGCTGCCGTGGTGCGTGAAGGACTGCCGGTTGAGGTGCCCGTTTCGCAGTAGCGACAATGATGGCAGGCCTCGGGTGAAAAATGCAGTTCATTTAGCCGAGGCCATGTAGCTGACGTCCTTCCCACCTGCCACTGTGGTATCTCAGATAGAACAGCAAAGCGCGAACGCCCCATTCCGTTACCCAAACGCACCAAAGACCAAGTAATTGGAAGTCCAAAACAACGCTCACAAAATAGCCAACGCCTATTCGATAAATCCACATGGAAGCAAGCGCGGCAATGGTCGTGTAAGCGCCGTCTCCAGCGGCCCTTAGGGCTGACGGCAAAACAGTTTGCGCCGTGAAAAAGAACATGTATCCGACAGTCTCAAGGCCATAAAGAATCCACATCAACTGCCACAGTTCTTCAGGTACGTGGTAGAAGGATTTGAGAGCCCAAGGATAAATGGGCAATAAAATCAAGTTAACGACCAATCCTGAAATAGAGCCAATTTTTACGAAGCGGCGCGTCAGCATTCGAACAGAACCGGAATCTTTTTGCCCAAGGAATGTACCAACTAGTGGGACAGTAGCCACGCCAAGAGCTCTGGGAATAATTTCTGGGATTTTTATCCACGCGCTAATGACGGCATTTGCTGTCAGTGCTAAGGTGCCGAAAGGGACAATAATCGCCTGGACTATTACCTTCCCGCCATTGAAGAATAGATCTTCCAAAATGAATGGAAAACTGGTGACCAAAATAGACCAAATGGATTTTGGGCCGCTAGAAAGCCAATCATGTTTTTTGATTCCGAGGCGTCTGCGGAACCGAATCATCATCCATACGGAAACGCCCAACCCAATTGTCATAGAGATTGCCACCGACCAAACCAATCCCATGATTCCCATGTGAAGTCCCAAAACAAAGAGAACATTTAACCCGACATTGAGTCCATTCGTGATAACTGTGATGAGTAGGGTAGCGCGGGTCCTGGCGATGCCTCGTAAAATTCCAATAACCGACAGCGTGACACCCCTAAAAGGGTACGTAACTAATAGTCCAAATAGATAAATGTGGATTCCCTCTGCCACTTCAGGGGCTGCTTTGCCAAAAAGCAGCTCTACTAACTGGTCTTGAAACAATAATACTAATCCAGAATAAACAATAGTTAAAAGAATTATGCACTCTATAGACCCAACAGATAAACGTGCTACGGCTTCCTTCTTCCCACTACCATGGGCACGGGAAACCAGGACAGTTGTCCCAAGTGCTAATGCCTGAAAAGTCCCAAAAATAAGCCAGTTGAGGACTTCGACCGTACTAACCGCAGCCAATGCTGAAGGTCCATCTGAACTAATAATTGCCGTATTAGCTATTGCGACAATAGACAGCAATAAAGTCTCAACTGTTATGGGCGCTGTCATAGCCCACACAATTCGTCCTTTGCCGCCCCAAGATTCCCCTACAAGGCTATTCCAAACTTTCTTTCCCAGGTGCCTAAAAGGCGGCAGAATATTTCGCATGACTTTCGTTTTTTCGATGGAGGGGAGGCGGCAGGTCTCTACTGGGGGTTGGATGCGCGTGCTGCTAGCTCATGGGTCAACCTCTACTTAACTCTACCCAGTCCTGGCGTGGGACGTAGACTCAAACACCGATGAAGCCCGTCTGGACTTTGGTGAGTTAATCTGTTTCAAGGTTTTCTAGATATGGTTAGTGAGGCATAAAATGTCGCGGCAGGAGTCCTAAGCGGCGAAGACACCGCGGGGGACTTTTTAGGCATAACACTTCAACGTAAGGAAGAAAAGCCATGAAATATGATCACTTAGGATCAGCTGGTGCACAGGTTTCCAGGATTTGTCTTGGCACAATGAACTTCGGGCCCACAACCAACAAAGAGGATTCATTCGAGATTTTAGATCACGCGGTTGAATATGGCGTGAACTTCATTGATACCGCAAATGTTTATGGTGTTCGCGACGGTAACGGACACAGAGGTCTTACTGAAGAAATCGTTGGCGAATGGCTGAAAGAACGCGGGAACAGAGACAATCTAGTCATTGCCACCAAAGTATTTGGACAAATGGGGCCAGGCGTAAACGATCAAGGATTGTCCGCCATACATATCAAAAACGCGGTGGAAGCATCCCTAAAGCGGCTAGGAACCGACCGTATCGATCTTTATCAAATGCACCATATTGACCGTTCTGGAATCCCAATTGATGAGATTCTAGAGGCATTCACTACCCTTGCTGCGCAGGGCAAAATCATATATTTAGGGTCGTCAAATTTTTCAGGATGGAACATTGCCCAATACCGTGAACGCGCATTAATGAAGCAGTATTTACCGATAGTGACTGAGCAATCCCTCTACAACCTTGTAGATCGAACCGTTGAGCTAGAAGTCATTCCAGCAGCAATGCACTACGGAATGGGTTTACTTCCGTGGTCGCCTCTAGCCAGTGGTGTGCTTGGTGGCGTTCTTCGAAAGGCGGATGCAGACCGATCCAAGGGCGACCGCCGCCTCGATAAAAATAGATCCGCAATCGAAAAATATGAGGCTTTTGCTGATGAACATGGCATTGCCCCCGCTCTTCTGGGGCTTGCCTGGCTACTTCACAGGCCAGGGGTGACAGCGCCAATCGTTGGGCCGCGGACACTTGCTCAGCTTGAAGGCGCAATCGAAGCTGTAGACATTGAACTAGACCCCGCGCAAATGGAGCAGCTTGATAAGATTTGGCCCGGCCCTGGCAATCAGGCACCAGAAGCTTACGCTTGGTAGATGAGAAGGCGGTTAGTGCGGTACCTTTGGGCCGCGCTAACCACCTAGAAAAAGTATTCTATTTAGCTCATTTACCTGCATCTATGACTTTAGCGAGTTTTTCTTCATAATCAGCCTTTGTCATCTGCAGAGGTATTGCTTTTTTGATTCCCATACGGGCACCAGCCGTTCCTCTGACTGGATTGATTATCCTCCACCCGTCGTCGTAGCGGACAAAACTTGGCCCAAATCCCCATGAGGTTCCATTTACCTCAATCAGAGCAGTGGCGTGAGCAATTTCTAATCCCCCAAACGGTGCATAAACGGACTCACCACTCTTAGCCACCTTTGATTCTGGATTCCAGTCAAGCAAATCAAAGCGTGTTACTTCGAGGGATTCCATTGGCTCAAATTCCCACTGATCTTGCAGTATTTTCCCGTCTTCTAGTTTTGTGGTTTCTGTTATATCAAAGTTTGACGCGAGCATCGTGGCTGTAGCAGAGGAAAGCGTACTAGTGCATTTTCTTCGGGCATTCCATGCTGCGTGCTCCTGCCAAAAACCGGGTTCATCGGACCAAATGGTGGATGATTGACCCCAAGCACCCAAACGTTCTATTTGTGCATTAAGGTCAGCATTTTCACCAGCATCGCTGCCAACGCAAGCGGCGGACGCGTCTAAGAAGTTCCCCTTCGACCATTCATTAGTGAAATAGTCAAAGGCCTCTTTTGGTGATTCAAATGCCTCTTCTGAAACGGCCGTAATTTCTTCCGAATCTGAGGTCATGTATTGCCAAATATTGACGCCAACGCTAGCGACTAATGCAATGCATGCGAAAACGGCCGTGAACAGTGGGACGCGGTTTCGTTTTGGCGGTGCGGACTTTTGTTCAGAGACTGTCTGTTCAGGCGTGCTTGTTTGTGGTTGTGGATCTACTGGGGGAAGCGGGCGCAGTAAGAGATGCGTTTGAGTCTCGCTTGGCAGTTGGTCACCCAACTGGGTCTTTGGGAGAGACATGGTTTGTGTGCCGGATAGTGGTTGAGGCTGATTTTGTGGGGGCAACTGTTGACTTTTCTTCGTAAGCCAGTTTCTCAGTTCAGGGTAGCAATTGGGGTGTGCCAGTATCGCGGGTGCCAAGTCTGGGCGGGCAGCACTAATTTCTGCCAACCGTGCAGGTGGTATCCCCGGATCCTGGAGTTCTTCTTCAATGCTCATAATGGCACTATAGCAATTTGCCCTATGCTGTCTGTGCTGATCGAATCGCAATGAGGACTAGATAGAAAGTTACGTTGGTGAAAGGTATGGGCATCTGCACGGGGCGAAATGATGTCAGTAAAGGTTCGCGAAGCTAACGAATGCTTGACGTGCACTTACCAAGGTGCGTATCCGCAAGTGGGTGTGTGATAGCGGTGTGACTCAGGGGGCGGGGACGCTGGGTTCAAACTCAAACCAGACTGCGGCCTTGAGCCGGATTGTGGTTCTGAGCCAGATTGCCCACTTTGTTCTTTGTCATGCCAAAGGTCTGTGACGTTAGCAGACGCAATCAACTCTCCACTTTTATCATAGATTTCATATGTGAGTGTGTAAGTATAGAGCCCATATGGATAATATATGTCTTCTTCGTCGATTTCTCCCCTTAGCTCGATCCTTTCAGCGAACTCATAAAAATCATCTGCGTCAATACCAGTTTCCTTTGAAAAGAGGGATTTGAATTCGGGGAGGATTTCCTTACAGAGAGCTAACTTTTTTGCTTCGCTGTCTTTTTTAACCTGGTCTTGGTGTGCGATGCTCCAAAGTGCTGCCACGCAGATGAGAAAGAGGCCTAACCCGACAAAGCTGGAAATGCGTGTCATAGCATAAGCGCTGTCACTAGGCTCGTTTGCTTCAGGATCCTTGTGTTGCCAGGCAGAAAGTGTCCAGTACATGCTTTTGGGGCTGAGGGTTGACCATAGGAATAACGCAATTACGACGATAGCAATAATGATAGGGATTGCCAAAATGTTCTCCTTTATGTGCAGCTAATGACTCCATTGTCTGGCAGTATGAAATGACCGAATGCCCCCTTCCATAGTTTGAACGAAACATCGTACTCCACAATAAATAGTTATGTTTCCGTGAAGAAATAGCCCCATGTCCTCTGGAAGATCAGGTCCGCACTAGTGGCTGAAAACCATAGGCAAAAACAGCCAATAGTGCGGACTTGATTTTAATGTGGCGCAGCGAGACATAGATTGTGTTGGTTTCTTGCTGCCGTTCTCATGTCAGCGTTGTTTGAATGTAGGTGCAGCAGTTTTGGCCGCGGTGCCTGGCCTTATGGCTCTTGTTCGAGTGAATGAACATTGCAATGGGTATCGGTTTCCACTATATTGGGTATCGGTTCACAAAACAGTTGAACCTTTGGTCCAGACCATGTTTCTGTCGCGCGCTAGGCATGTGGCAGAGACAAATTTCAATATGAGGTCATCAAGGAGGATGTGTGTTCAATGTCGATTGCTGAGCTACGGGGCATGGCGCTTGCCCGCAAGAACAGGAAGGGAAGTGGTGGTACTGCCCAGAAAACAAAAATGCCCGACAATAAGACAGCGCTCTTCTTTCTGAGTCCGTTCATTATAGGTGCAATTGCTTTGACAATAGGCCCAATAATTGCTTCCTTATATTTTTCGTTTACTGATTACAACTTGTTGCAAGATCCAAATTGGGTGGGTCTAGATAACTACGCCCGAATGTTGGATGATCCGCGGCTCCATAAGTCACTCATCACAACTCTCACCTACGTTTTGATCGGGGTTCCGCTTCAGCTGGCAGCTGCTTTAGGGCTTGCGATACTGCTGGACAAAGGCATGCGGGGATTGCCTTTTTATCGTGCGGCATTCTACCTACCCAGCTTGCTCGGATCGTCGGTAGCAATCGCCATGCTATGGCGGCTCATCTTTGGTGCCGAAGGTCTAATGAACACTTTATTGGGAATGATTGGAATTGAATCAAGCACAAGTTGGATTGGGAA
>DAIOFF010000058.1:0-12743 GCA_036745855.1 Scrofimicrobium sp.
GTCCTTGAGACTTCAAACTGATGTGAAACTCGCGGTGTAAAACAGTATAGCTCTTTACGCAGATGTTTCCCCTTTAAAATTGACAATCTTGGGCGCAGCCCCCGCAACTAGCTTCCCAGAGGCTTCGCGTCCAAACGTTCGAAGCGCCAGTCTTCCAACCATTTGTTGATTCGTGATTGTTCGCTCAGGGCGTTCAGATGACAAAAATGCGACCATCCAATGGAGGAACGTCGAGACCCGCGCTTTGAAACCTGTGATATACGGCAAATGGAGGAAACACCAAGCCAGATACCAGGAGCTCCGCTGGCTTGACTGCGTTATGGCTCTAGCCAGCCATTTTCTGCCGCGACGCGGGCGGCGTCCCCGCGGCTTGTAGTACCTGTCTTATCAATCGCAGAACTAACATAGTTGCGCACTGTGCCGCGACTGAGCCCCAGCTCTGCAGAAATATCACCAATGGGTTTGCCCGCATAAAGCAAAGCCAGTACTTCTGTTTCCCGAGGCGTAAGTGGGGATTCCCCATTCTTCAGTGTCGCGGCAGCAAGAGCCGGATCAATAACCTGTCCGCCCTCATGAACCGTTTGAATAGCCGCAGAAAGCTCACTAAGCGAGGCATCTTTGACAATAAAACCACCAGCGCCTGCCTCAAGGGCCCGCCTAACATAACCTGGCCTGCCAAACGTGGTCACGATCAAAACTTTAGTTTGAGGGAAACGCCGCCGGATAGCGGCGCAAGTCGTTAGACCATCAAGCACTGGCATCTCAATATCTACCACCGCAACATCCACCGCAGCCAAAGACGCAAGCACGTCAAGAAGCTGTTGCCCATCGCCTGCCTGCCCAACCACCGTGATGGTTTCGGTCATATCCAGCAATGCCGCAAGCGCCTCGCGAATCATCGCTTGATCATCAGCCACAACCACCTTGATGCTCATGCCTGCACCTCAAGAGCGACCACCCAAGTATTGCCGCGTTTATTCCACGTCAAGTCGCCAATCGAAGCCACCGATTTTTGCAGGGAACTAAGACCCCTTGCTTCCCTTCCAAGTCTTCGCACCCCATCATTTTCCACTTCCAAGCGCTCTGGAGAAATCCTAACCTGACACCAAGACGGCTGGGCGTGATTGACGGCGTTCGTAATCGCCTCACGAAGAACCCGCGCATACGCTTGGCGTACAGGGTCAAGGTACAAGTCACCCTCGCGTTCAATCAACAACTCAACGCCCGCAGCTGCCAGCAAATCAGAAGACTCATCCAACTCTTGATCAAGAGACCACTCGCGGGTTTTCGACACCACATTACGCACGTCCTGAAGCGCCACCCTAGCTAAGTCGCGCAAACTTTGCAGCTGAATGCGGGCCTCATCAACCCGGTCTTCTTCAAGCAACCGATCAGCTAACTCTGCCTTAATCGACAACCCAGTAAGTTCCTGGCCTAACACATCATGCAGATCAGAGCGTATCTGAGCGTGGTCACCGCGGCGCTGGTCAAGGAAACGAAGTTCCCTATCAATGTTTCGCTCTTTATCGCGTTCGATGCTGAAACGCGCCACCATACATATCATGCCGGTTCCAACTAACACGCCTAAGACTATCCAAAAGGACTGCCAACCAAACCCAAGTGCCAAACACACCCCAAGTGACAGAGCTATCAGCAAAGACACTCCCGGGAAAATCAAGTGCTTTGGAGCCTGAAAAATCCACGGCGAAAGCGCAAAAGTCGCCAAAGTCAGATTCATTGGCAAAATCAAAGACGCCAAGACACCAAGGCAAAAAATGACCAAAATGACAACAAGAAGGAACGCGGAAATCTTGTTCGGCGCAAGCGGATTCACAATCCAGGTCAAGCAGTAAAGTCCAGCGATAATCAAACTGATCAACACCGTAAGTGCAAATAAGCCTCCAGATCTCACCTGATACGTGTTCCAAATCGAAAACCCGATAAACACCAAGTAAGGCAACGCAAAAAGTAACGACTCCTGGTTTTCGCGGCAAAGGCGTAGCAGCTGCCGAAAAACCCGTTTTGCCCTCGACAATCCCTATCCCATCTGTTTCCTAGCGGTTAGTATCACGGCGAAGCCCCCAAATGGCAACCCCAGTTGCTATTGCCGTCCAAACCAAGGCATTCACCGCCATGGCCAGTGTGAACTCATCCCACCCGGTCAGCGGCAGCTCAATCAACCTTGTGACTCCCCAAAGCGGAGTCCAAGGAGCTATCCGCTCAAAAACACTTCCCATCTGCTCCAAAGGCATCGCAGTGCCGCCAGCAAAAGCCGACAAAACCATGATCGCAGACGTCGCCGCATACGCCGAGTCAGACCTGATAGCGAACCCACACGCAAAACCTATTGCCGAAGACAAAAGAGTCATAATGATCGTCAGAAAACCCGTGACGGCCCACGCCGCCCCCGTCATCTCAGCCCCCGTGAAGACACCCACCAAATACGTAGCAACCAAAAGAATCAACGCGACTGCCACATTCGCGGCCAATCGTGCCAATATTTGGAAACTAGGTGACAAAGGCGTGAGCGCAAAAAGTCTGCTGACGCCCTGTGTTCGTTCAATACTCACCGAAGCACCAAAAGAGGCAGTTGCAAGAAGCACCCCAAATAACGCCATACGCGCGAGCACCAATGCCCGAACATTTCCAGAAGGCAAAGCAATATCCCCATATTCCTGGGACGCACCAAAAATCAAATACATAAAAATAGGCATCGCAAGCGAAAAACCTAAATTGAATGGATTAAAGAATATAGTCCTAAATGAACTTCCTAAAAGCGCAAACGCTCCTTTACCAGAAGTTGTAATAGGACGGCTCTCACGAATTGCTGCAACTGTACTCATCTTCCATTCCCAACCATTTCAGTAAAAACCTGCTCCAAACTTGGCGCTGTAATCTCCAGCGAATGCGTCCCCGGCATCCCAAGCAAAATCCGCGCCGCCTCATCCGTATCATCACAGGACAAAATCAGCTGATCCCCCAAAATATCTGGCAGCCACCCGCGCGCGAACATCTCCCGCTGAATCTCACCCAAAACAGCCTCATCAAAACGAACCCGCAATATCCGGTTCCCCTGCTTCAAAATATCGGTCGCCCCATCAGCAATAATCTGCCCCTCACTCATAATAATTGAGCGTTTCGCAAACTGTTCAGCCTCCGCCAAATAATGCGTGGCAAACACAATCGTGCGCCCAAGAGTGGCCTCCTGACCCATAACCTCCCAAAACTCGGCCCGGGCCGTCGTATCCATGCCAGTCGTAGGCTCATCCAAAATCAACACATTTGGGTCAGACTGCAAAGCAAGTGCCAAACGCACACGCTGACGCTCACCACCAGAGAGCTTGCCAATCCGCCGATTCGAAAGGCCCCCAAGTTTAGTAATCTCCAAAAGCCGCGCAGACGGAAGCGGCCTAGAATAAAACGAACCAAACAAAGAAAGAGCCTGACTGACCTTCATATCCATCGGCAAACCCCCAGTCTGGTTGACAACACCAATCAGACAACGCCGTATGGCCTCGGCAGACGACATACCCAAAATCTGAGATTTTCCCGCCGTAGGTTTCTGAAGCCCCAAAAGCAAATCAACAAACGTTGTTTTCCCCGCACCATTTGGGCCAAGCAACGCCACAATCTCACCCTGGCGAACACTAGTAGTCACGCCATGAAGTGCCCTCACATTCCCATATGTTTTCGTAAGATTCTCGGCACAAATGGCCGCAGGTATTTCATTCATACAGGAATGATGTCAGAGCAAACCCCAAGTAAACAGTGCATAATACACGGTTCAATACATGACATTTGTCATTTCTAAAAGGCAGTTACCGCACCTGCCCTAAGAAAAATCAGCCTGCCTAATCTCCCGAAGCGCCTTCTTACGGGTAGCCCGGTCTAACCTGTCAATATAAAGAAGCCCTTCAAGGTGGTCCGTCTCATGCTGCAAACAACGCGCCATCAGCTCTTCGCCCTCGACCACAATCGGCTTACCATCCAAATCAATGCCCTCAACCTTCGCATACCACGCGCGCTCCGTTGGAAACCAAAGACCTGGAACAGACAGGCACCCCTCATCGCCATCTTGATACTCATCCTCAGAGACTTCGACAAGACGCGGGTTCAACACATACCCAATATCGCCCTCAATGTTCCACGAGAACGCCCGAAGCCCCACGCCAATCTGATTCGCAGCCAGGCCCGCACGCCCCTCAAGTTCAACGCCCTCAAGCAAATCCGCGACCAATGAACGCACACGGTCATCAATATCCGTAATCCACTCACACTCAGTGCGAAGAACCGGATCCCCAATTATTCGAATATCACGAACCGCCACAGCTCACTCCCCCTCACGAAGCAACGCATTATGCAAATCACTCACAGTCTTCAACGCCTCACTTACTTCAACATTCTCACGAATCCCAGCGCGGCGCTGCCTGACCTCAACAACCCCATCCTTTAAGCCCCGGCCAACAACCACAATGAGCGGGACACCAAGAAGCTCCGCATCAGCAAACTTCACGCCCGCACTGACACCCCGACGGTTATCAAGCAAAACCTCTTTGCCAGTCGCTTCAAGCTGCGTCGCCAAATCAAGAGCACAAATATCCAGCGCCTCACCCTTCCCAGCAACAACAACCTGCACGTCAAAAGGCGCAACGCCCGCAGGCCAGGCAAGACCCACCTCATCATGGAAAGACTGTGCAAGCGCAGCCACAAGCCGCGAAACACCAATCCCATAAGAACCCATAGTCACAACACGCGACTTTCCATTCTGATCAAGAACCGTAAGCCCCAGCGCATCCGCATACTTACGGCCAAGCTGAAAAATATGCCCAATCTCAATGCCACGGTGGATTTCTAACGGACCAGAACCATCCGGCGCCGGATCACCCGCGCGAACCTCGGCAGCCTCAATCGTGCCATCAGCCTCAAAGTCACGCCCCTTCACCAGGCCAAACACGTGCATGTCTTTCTCATTAGCACCCGTAATCCACGAAGTACCATCAACCACACGCGGATCAAGCAAATACTTCACATTGCCACCATTTGGACTAAGAGCCAATGGGCCAATGTAACCCTGTACCAGCTCAGGGTGAGCCGCAAAATCCTCATCCGTCGCAACCTCAACCAACGACGGTTCAAGCGCAGCCTCAAGACGCTTCATATCCACTTCCCGATCCCCAGGAAGACCAATCACCAACAGCGTCCGCTCACCCTCAGGTGACGTCACCGCACAAACCACATTCTTCAACGTATCAGCCGCAGTCCACGGAGCGCCGCTTCGAGGATGATCCCGGTTCGCCCTCTCCACCAACGTATCAATCGTTGGCGTGTTCGGAGTCGGATGAACCTCCGCCGCCGGGGCCCCCTCCACCGCCAACGCATCCGGAACAGGAGTCGTCACCGCCTCAGTATTCGCAACATAGCCACCCGGCGAAACAACATACGTGTCCTCACCAATCGGACTCGGATGCAAAAACTCCTCAGACTTAGACCCGCCCATGGCCCCCGCCATCGCAGAACAAATCACATACTCAAGACCAAGCCTCGAAAAAATCGCCTGATAAGCGGCGCGCTGAGCCTGATAAGACTCCTCAAGTCCGGCCTCGTCCAAATCAAAACTATACGCATCCTTCATGATGAACTCACGGGCGCGAAGCAACCCCCCACGCGAACGCGCCTCATCCCGATACTTCGTCTGCACCTGATAAAGCATCGTAGGTAAATCTTTGTACGAGGTGAACATGGATTTCACCAGCAACGTGAACTGCTCTTCATGAGTTGGAGCCAACAAATAATCGTTATCACGCCGATCCTTCAAGCGAAACAACAACGGACCATAATCATCCCACCGCCCAGTCGCCTTATACGCATCTGCAGGCAGCAGCGCAGGGAACAACAGCTCCTGCGCACCAGCGCGGTTCATTTCCTCACGAACGACCTCTTCAACCTTACGAAGCACACGAAGACCAAGCGGCAGCCACGTATAAACGCCCGGCGCAGCGCGGCGAATATATCCCGCCCGCACAAGCAACTTATGGCTTTCAAGTTCAGCCTCTGCAGGATCTTCACGGAGCGTACGAAGGAACAGGTCCGACATTGTTGTAATCACGGGGAATACAATACCGCTAAATCTGCGCTAAACCATATGGTGCCCGAGTTATGCGCGTTTCACCCGCGACAACATAAACGGTGCCATCACCATACTTGCCCGCCTAACTCCCCTAGTGTGATATGTCGAAACCGAATAACGCTCACGGACACGAAGCCGAAAAGTGCCATCCACACCCGGAATTGCCACCACCGCTAAGGTTCCATGCCAAGGCTGCGACTCATCCTTCGCGGTCTCCCACACCAAAATCTCACCGCTCACCTCATATTTGAGATCTAACTCGCGTTCCCAAAGCGCCTCATAGAGCTCCTCTATTCGCATAAGCTCTGACCAGTACCGACTAACTGATCCCTTCAAAGTAATCCCACGATCCGCCTGCAGTTCAGCCTGAGGGACAATCAGATCACCAGGTAAAGACAGGTTCGCTTCAGACTTCGTTAGGCCAACCCGACTTGGCAGACCACTAAGCAACGCAACCGCCGTTGCACTGCCAACAAGCGCGCTTGCTCCCAAAACCCACTTAGCTTTAGACAACGACCTCAACCTCTCCCTCTCCTAAATCCAACTCTTCGGCAAGAACATTTGCGTGCCGAATAAGAGACTCAACAATCTGATCTTCAGGAACAGTCTCAACAACCTTGCCCTGAATGAAAATCTGCCCCTTGCCGTTGCCCGAGGCCACACCCAAATCCGCCTCACGGGCCTCACCTGGCCCATTCACCACACAACCCATCACAGCGACCCTGAGCGGGACGGTAAGCTCTTTGAGCCCCTCAGTCACGTCCTCCGCAAGCGTGTACACGTCAACCTGCGCGCGCCCACAAGACGGACAAGAAACAATCTCAAGTGTGCGGTCACGAAGGCCCATACTTTGCAGAATCTGAATACCAACTTTCACTTCCTCAACAGGCGGCGCCGAAAGCGACACGCGGATCGTATCCCCAATCCCCTCACGAAGAAGCGCCCCAAAAGCGCTAGCGGACTTAATGGTTCCCTGAAATGCTGGCCCAGCCTCAGTAACGCCCAAATGCAGCGGCCAATCCCCAGACTCTGACAAAATCTCATACGCGCGGATCATAGTCACCGGATCATGGTGCTTTACCGAAATCTTGAAATCATGGAAATCATGCTCTTCAAACAGTGAAGCCTCCCAGATTGCGGACTCTGCAAGAGCTTCTGGCGTCGCCCCACCATATTTGTCATACATACGCCGATCCAAAGATCCAGCATTCACGCCAATGCGCAACGACACACCATGATCTGATGCGGCGCGAGTAATCTCAGCCACCTGATCATCAAACTTGCGAATATTACCCGGATTCACGCGAACAGCCCCGCAACCCGCCTCAATAGCCTGGAAAACATAACGCGGCTGGAAATGAATATCAGCAATCACAGGAATCGTACTCTTGCGTGCGATGATTGGAAGCGCTTCAGCGTCCTTATCGGTTGGGCAAGCAACGCGAACAATATCGCAACCAGCCGCCGTCAACTCAGCAATCTGCTGAAGCGTTGCACCAATGTCATAAGTCTTCGTTGTCGTCATAGACTGAACTGAAACTGGCGTGCCACCACCAACTGGCACATCCCCCACCATGATTCGACGGGTCTTCTTGCGCCGAAACGGAGCATCTTTCACTTTTGGCATTCCCAGAGCTATTTGAGTCACGCATACATTATGCCCTGACTTTGCCAAAATGCGGTTTATGCATTCACGCACACGAACTTTGCTAACCAAATAGGTTCATCGGTTTAATAAGGTCAGCTGCCACCAAAAGCACCGTCAACAAGATGAGAGCTATAAAGACACCCTGGCTAAGTGGCACCAGCTTTGCAGTATCCGGCGGAGCCGGCTTAGGTTTTCCACCCACTCTTGCCACCGTATTCTTCACGCCACCCCAAAGCGCCCCCGCAATATGACCACCATCCAAGGGCGGAAGCGGGATCAAGTTAAAGACAAAAAGTGCAATATTGAGCGAAGCCATCAAAGAAAGCAGCAACGAAATGCGGTCAGGCCAATCCAAACTACCTGCACCCGCTCCGCTACCGCCAGCAGTTATTTCGCCCGCCATGTTGGCAACGCCCACGATCGACAATGCGCCGTTAGGATCCCGCGGTTCATCCTTGAACAGGCCAGTAGCCAAATTCCAAAGACTCACAGGAAGCCCAACTATAGCCTTCGCAGTTGCACCCACAGCCTGACCAGTACCCGTCAGCGCCATTCCAATACTGCCACGAACCCGAGTCTGACCTGCGGTAATGCCAATGACAGGACTATCACCTTCAAGAGAGGGCGTCACCTGGAAGGACTTTTCTTCACCGCCTCGCAAAACTGTCACAGTCACAGGTTCCCCAGTAGAGCCGGTAATCGCCGCACGCGCATCATCCCAAGTCGGGGTTTCCACCCCATCCCAAGAAACAATCGTGTCCCCTGCCTGAATGCCAGCAACTTCCGCAGCGCCACCCACCGAGACCTCAGCAAGAGTAGTCGTCGGCTCCCTCCAACCAATAGCCACAATCGCAGTAGCCATGAGGACAAAAGCAAGCACCAAGTTCATGAGGGGCCCGCCAAACATGATTATCAGCTTTTGATGAGTATTCAGCCTATAAAACGGTTTACCAGTTGCCCCCGCCGCGCGGGCAGACTCGAGCTCTTCCGAACTTTGGGCTCTTGCTTCATCAGCCAGTTTCAATGTCCCATTGGCCTTCAAAACAGGCTCCCTCGTTTTCTCAGGGAACATGCCCAAAATGCGCACATACCCCCCAAGAAGAACAGCTTTGACCCCGTAAGTAGTCTGACCTACTTTCTTCGAGAAAAGCGTGGGGCCAAATCCAATGAAATACTCAGGTACAATCGCGCCAAACTTCTTGGCCGGAAGCATATGCCCTATTTCGTGGAGTGCCACCGAGATCAACAAGCCAACAATCATGACCAGTAATCCCAGTAAATACATCAAAGTAATTCCTCCGCACGCGCCGCCGCCCATTCTTCGGCCCCAAGAATATCTGCCAAATCGGGATTCTTCACCCCATCATGCTCTAAGAGAACAGCGCTAACAGTATCCATGATGCCCGTCCACGGAATCAGGCCTTTCAAGAATGCATCTACAGCCACCTCATTTGCCGCATTCAAAGCAGCTGGGTGAGTTGCCGACTCACGCAATGCGACCTCGGCCAAACGAAGAGCTGGGAACGTGTCGTGATCTACCGGCTCAAACGTCCACTCTGAAGGTTCCATCCACCTAATCGGCGTGCCAATACTTTTCATATGCACTGGCCACCTGAGTCCCAGCGCTATGGGCACCCGCATATCTGGATAAGACACCTGCGCAATAGTTGACCCATCATTCCAAGTCACCATCGAATGAACCATCGACTGGGGGTGAACTACCGGCACAATCTGACTGGGTGCCACGTCAAACAACAATGCGGCTTCAATAAGCTCAAGGCCTTTATTCATCAAAGTCGAACTATTCAAAGTTACGACAGGCCCCATGTTCCATGTTGGATGGGCAAGTGCTTCACTCACTGTTACATCACAAAGTTCACTGCGTTTGCGACCACGAAATGGGCCACCTGAAGCAGTCAAGACAATCTCAAGCAACTCACTTTTCCCGGTCACAAGCGGACTGACAAGTCCTTTCTCATGCACCCCAGCAAGAAGAGTCTGGGCTATAGCTGAATGCTCAGAATCAACTGGAACAATCTGCCCTGGCCTACTCATTGCACTCTTGACCAAAGCACCGCCAACCACCAGTGATTCCTTGTTAGCTAGTGCAACCGTGCATCCAGCCTCAAGAGCACGCAGAGTAGACACAAGCCCAATGCCGCCAGTCACGCCGTTCAGCACTGTTGCACCCGGGAAAGCACCAGCTAGGTCTTCAACCGCGCTTTGTCCGCTCTCAAACCCCGCAACGGGCTTAGCCGTCACTGCAAGGGATGGGCGAAACTCTTTGACTTGCTCTGCAAATAATTCTGGCTGAGCGCCACCAGCAGCAAGGCCCACCACCTGAAATTCCTCTGGATGACGACGAACGACATCCAGAGCCTGCGTTCCAATAGAGCCCGTTGACCCTAGGATTACAACCCTAGTCACCATAGGATTTACTGCACCGACATCAAAACAGAAGCTGCCACAGCAAGGAACGCATCCACTTGAGCTTCGTCGTATGACTTCTTGCGCCTGGCTGACTTGAAAAGAGCACCACGAATGTCACGCGGATCAAGTTCTTCTTCTTGATCAAAATAGCCAGTAAGCCGATCTAGTAAATCATCAACTTCCTCGGTGTTATACCCTTTACCAGACTTAGGATGCGAAAACCTCTCCCCACGCGGGCGCAGCAACCTGGGATAAAGATCAGTCGCCCTCTCTGACGTCTGGGAAAACCATTCAGTCTCACCATTTACGGCTATGAAATCTGCTCTGTCACGCTGCAAAAAAGCCGACTCAAGACGGGTCAACGCAGCATCAACTTCCGTCGTGCGATACCCCCCACGGACCAACTCAAATGCTGCCTGTTGCACCTGCGGATAAGAAAATTCCTCAGCAGGAACTCCGCCTTCATAAGCAGAACGCGCAATGTCGAAAAACTCATCGACTTCTTCCCGGTCATATCCGCGTTGAAGGAACTTCGCCTTCGGAAACGTCTCACTCATGTTTGCCTCTCCACCATGATCGTACTTGAATCATCCAAGGCTTGGCGCTCACTCCAAGCAGTTGCAAGTTGCCCGCACGCCCCATCAATATCTGCGCCGCGTGTGTCACGAATAGTAGTTCGAATACCTGCGTTCCTCAAGGTCTGAACAAATGCGTCCTGCGCTTCTTTTGTCGAGGCCGTCCAAATGGTCCCGGGAGTGGGATTTAATGGGATGGGGTTGACATGAACCCATCCTTTGCCCCTCATATTTAGCTCATCAGCTAATAGTCGGGCTCGCCATGTTTGGTCATTCATGTCACGAATGAGGGCGTACTCAATCGAAACGCGTCTTCCAGTTTTTACGAAATAGTTCCTTGCCGCGTCCAACAGCTCACCGACTTTCCACCGGGAGTTAATCGGAATCAGCTCATCCCTTAAGTCATCATCAGGGGCATGAAGTGAGACTGCCAAGGTAACGGGGAATCCAAGATCTGCCAGTTTATTAATCCCTGGAACCAAACCTACGGTTGAAACTGTGATACCCCTGCCTGCCATATCGAAGCCTTCAGGTGATGGAGATATGAGGCTAATCAAGGTTTGTTTCAGTGCACCCCAGTTAGCAAGAGGCTCACCCATTCCCATAAAAACCACATTCGACAAAGTTGTTGGACCACCGCGTAAATCCCCACGTTCACATGCCAACCTGGCCAGGCGTACTTGTTCAAGGATTTCAGCTGCAGAGAGATTACGGGTCAAACCCATTTGACCTGTTGCGCAAAATGGGCAGGCCATTCCGCAGCCAGCTTGACTAGAGATACAAAGAGTCGTCCTATCTGAGTACCCCATCAAGACACTTTCCACCTGTGCCCCATCGTAGAGGCGCCAAAGATCTTTTAGTGTTGTGCCCCCGTCAGCGCTTTGCCGAAGTACGGGGCTGACAAGGGGAGGCAGAACTGTTTCCGCAATCATGTCCCTGAGAGCCTCAGGAAGGTCTGTCATTGACTGTGCATCAGCGTTGTTTTTTCCAAAATACTGCCGTGACAATTGGTTGGCGCGAAAACCCGGCAATCCAAGTGATTTTAGCCACTCTCTTCGACCACCTTCATCAAAGTCTGCCAGATGAGCGGGCGGTTTCCCGCGCCGTTTAGCCGTAAAACTCAAAATCGGGCGGGCCCCCGGATCCGCAGCTCCTTCAGGCGGCTGATCTGTAGGACGAACCTCGCGGCGCGGCAATTTATCGGTCACTACAACCACCCAAGGGCAATCGCATAAAAAATGTAGAAAGCTGGTGCGCAGAACAGCATTGAATCAACACGGTCCATCAAGCCACCATGCCCCGGAACCAAGTTCGACATATCTTTGAGTCCAACTTGGCGTTTGATAAGTGATTCAACTAAGTCACCAAGAGTGCCAAGTATGGCGGCGCAAACACCAAGTACAAAACACCACCACCAAGGAATTCCAATCACAAACGTGGCTCCGACAGCCGCAGCCGATGTGAAGATGATCGACCCTGCGAACCCTTCCCATGACTTCTTCGGAGATAGCTTTGGTGCCATCGGGTGCTTTCCAAACATCACCCCCGCAGCCCAACCACCAATGTCATTGAAAGCAACAATGAGCACGAAAAAAACGATAGTCCATGGCCCATCTGAAGCCGCCGCTATGAGAGTCACAAAAGATGCCGCGAATGGCACATAAACCGCCACAAAACTGCTTGCCATCACGTCATTGATTGGCGCGGTCTTATCAGAACTACTTGCAAGTCTCCATAACGCTGCTGCTGCAAAAGTGAAGTAAAGGCTGATCATCACCCAAACTGGCCCGAGAAGGTACCCCGTGACCAGCATCGCTACCGTCCCCAAGTAAAGAGGTGGCAGCGACACTTTTAGATCTTTGCGTGCAAAAGCCCCTGCAAGCTCCCAACAGGCAACAACCACAAGAAAGGTAATCAGCCCCACAAATACTGGCATTGAGAAGAACAAAGTTCCCGCAAGAGC
>DAIOFF010000059.1:0-12653 GCA_036745855.1 Scrofimicrobium sp.
GAACGTATGACACCTTTCGTCCTTGTTGGCATCGGACTAATATCAACCGGATTTCACCTCAATCATTCTCGAGCAAAATGGGTGGCCTGGGGCGTAACAACCCTGGTAGTGGTGCTGATCATCAGCACAGCATTGATATTTACGCAACCATAGATCAACTATTCGCCCCTCAAGTGGAAGCTGCCTAAAAATCGCCTCCACTTGAAGGTTGAGTCCTGACAGCAAACCCACCTGGCTGCTTGTGGCCGGTGGGTTTCCTGCCTAGCCGGTGACCTGTAGGTCACCGGCTTGGTGGTTTTCTCACCGGCCAGACCGTTTTCGTATAGCGCGTACCCCATAGGCCTTGATTGAATGCTTAGAGTTCCCTAGTAGCGACTGGTCATCCCGATTCACCGTCATACTTGGGACCGCCCGGTACCACAATCATTGCTCAAGGCGCTCTAGGGCGTTGTAGCTGGAAACTTGACCTCTGCCTTCCTAAGTAGAATTCATTCATGTTAAAGAAATGGCTTCATGCCTGGCAAAACCAACCTAGGGGAACCCTAATTGAGCGCATATACTTCGCAGCAGGCGCCGCTATCTTGGGACTTGACTTGCTACTAGGCCCCTTCAATGGTGGAAATGAAGGCATTTCTGCATTCAATATTGCGACTGCAGCACTCTCATTTTTGGCACTCACACTTACTGGTTTTTTCCCGGCAGCAGGAGGAACACTAGTAATCACCATTTTGACAGTCACTGCAATGCTAAATGGGGATGCCAGTGTTTATGGTATAGGTGTTTATCTGGTTGCAGCAGATTGGGCATACCGTGGATGGCTGTCACTTGCGATTGTTGGTCCGGTATTAGTAGAAGGATGCAACATCATTATTTCAGGTGACCCTGGATATGTTCTTGCATTTATTATTGGAACGTCACTTGCACTTCCCGTAGGGATGGGTTTTCGTTGGCATTCAATGCGGGCAGAAAACCTTCGCAAAGAGATAGAAAGTACTCGGGAACTTGCAAAACAAGAGGCAGTTGATGGCCTAAGAGCCGAACTTCATGACACGGTTGCACGAAATCTGGCACAACTCACTGTGGCCACACAAAACCTGCTTATTGGCCAAGACACTGAAGCCAAAGCCGCGCGAATAGAGAACTTAGCTAGGGAGTCCCTGAATCTAGTTCGCTCATTGATAAAAGATCAAGACGCAAAAACTCAGCCCCAATCAATTGGTGAAGCCATCGAAGGATGCCAGTCGATCCTAAGCGAAAAAGGCATCTCATTAGATGTTTTAAACCGAGAGTCTGCCGAGCAGAACTTGACTGAAAGCCAAATGGCAATCATTACTTTGGCCATTCAAGAAGGAGGCCTGAATATCTTGAAATATGGACGAAAGAAATCAGCGGCCTCTCTTAGATTTGAAATAGAGAATGATTCTTCAATTACCATGTTCATGATTAGCGAGATTGCAGCCACCGAAGAAGAAATCCTTTTTGACACTGGTGGTTACGGTTTAGTCAACCTTGCTGCCCGCGCTAGGCCAAGTGGCGGCGACGCATTCGGGTGGCAGGACGGTAACAAATGGATCCTGACAATGTTCCTTCCAAAAGCCCCTAAAGCCACTGACCAGATCGGAGCGCTAGATGCAGAATAAAACTAGAGTTGTTTTTGCTGACGATGATCCAGTGATACGCGAAAACATGGCAGAACTATTAGCTCACCAAGAATCACTAGAACTTGTTGCAGCGGTCGCCGGCGGGAGCGCCGCCCTGGCGATCATCAACGCTAAGCCAGTGGACGTCGTTTTACTGGATGTAGACATGCCAGTTCTTGACGGAATAGAAACTGCACAAAAGATTTCGGACAATCACCCAAACGTCAAAATCATCATGCTTACGGCTTTTGACAAAAAAGAATCACTAAAACTTTCACTAAAAGCAGGCGCGCAAGCCTTTCTAACAAAAGACATGCCCATTGCCCGGATTGTCGAAATCATCGGCAGGGTCTTAAATGGCGAACAACTTCTAGATCCGGCTCCAACCAGCATCCTTATACAGTCATACTTACGCGACACACACAAAGCCGATACTGAGCTATTACAGAAACTGGAAAACCTTCCGCCACGACAAAAAGATATAGTTGACCTGCTTGTGGCAGCGCAAACCACCACCCAGATCTGTGACACCTTGAGCCTCAGTGAACGCACAGTTCGTACGTATATTTCCAAAATCCTTCAAGCAACTGGCTGCGGAAACCGCAGTGAACTAGCTTTGCGTGCGGTGCGTTCACAATACAAAAACCGAAGTTGACCTCCAAGACTAGGAACCCAAAAGGGCGGGGCAACCCATTTGGAATGCCCCGCCCTTTTGGGTTTTCTTTAGTCTTCGCGTTTGAAAGACATAGAAGCACTATAAAGGCCAGACTCAGAAGGCCACCGCTGCGTGATGACCTTAGCGCGCGTGTAAAAACGGACGCCCTCGGGACCATGAATATGGTGATCACCCAGCAACGACTCTTTCCATCCGCCAAACGAATAGTATGCAACAGGCGTTGGAATCGGCACATTCACGCCAACCATTCCTGCCTCAACATCTAACGTGAACCTGCGGGCGACTCCACCATCATTTGTGAAGATTGCAGCCCCATTCCCAAACGGTGATGAGTTCACGATAGCGATCGCGTCCTCATATGAATCGGCCTCGACAATCGCCAAGACCGGACCAAAAACTTCTTCCGTGTACAAAGGAGAATCAAGTGGGACGCCTGTAACCACTGTTGGTCCTAGGAAATGTCCCTTTTCAAAGCCCCTCACAACTAAGCCACGGCCATCAAGGACAACCTTCGCGCCGCGCGACTCAGCGTCATCAATCAAACCAATAATGCGCTCTTTATCTTTAGCGGTAATGACTGGGCCCATTTCGATGCCCTCATCCATGCCATATCCGACTTTGATTGCGCCGCCTTTCTCGGCAACCTTCGCGGCCAGCTCTGCGCCTATCCCGCCAACTGCAACAGCAACTGGCAACGCCATACAACGCTCACCAGCAGCCCCAAAAGCAGCAGCTGACAAATGTGCTGCAGTGAAATCAAGATCCGCATCAGGCATGACAATGCCGTGATTGTTTGCGCCACCAAGTGCCTGAACGCGTTTGCCGCAGCGTGTGCCCACATCCTGAATAATGTGTGCCACTGGGGTGGATCCAACAAAAGAAATCGCATCAATTCCTGGATGCTCCAAAATAGCAGTCACCATGTCACGCCTACCTGAAAGCACATTGAACAGGCCATCAGGAAGGCCAGCTTCCTTGTAAAGTTCAGCCATCACCAAAGAAGCAGACGGCGTTGCCGACGCAGGTTTCAAAATAAACGCATTGCCTGTTGCTAGTGCTACTGGGTGCATCCACATTGGGACCATGACCGGAAAGTTAAACGGGCAAATCCCTGCCACAACGCCAACTGGTTGGCGCAGACTATGCACGTCGATGCCTCTGGAAGCATCAAAGGTAAACTCGCCTTTCAACGCTGGGGCAATGCCACACGCAAAGTCTAGAGTTTCACGCCCCCGCTCTATTTCACCAATAGCATCCAGGTAGTTCTTTCCGTGCTCTTCAACAATGGCACGTGCCAGGCGATCTTCGTTCTGGACCACTAGTTCACGCATGCGAAACATGATTTGTGTCCGCTTAGAAAGTGGCGTGTTCGCCCATTCCTTTTGCGCGCGGCGGGAAACTGCAACCACATGATCCAAATCTTCTTGCGACGCAGCCAGCAGATCCCCAACCACTTCACCTGTTCCCGGGTTCTCAACCGGGATAGTGGCTGTAGGCGTGCCTTCGTAAAGTTCTCCGTCTACCCAGTGCTTAATGTTTGCCATACCGTTTCTCCTCTTTCGCCTTTGAACGACCAGCTGAGGTCCAGTCCGTGTTTTTGAAAGGCTTATGACCTCAGACCTAGGTTAGCACATGTCGGGCTTTTGTCCTAACATTTGTCGCTGTTAGGTAACAGACAACCCCCAGGCCATCGCCAGCCTGGGGGTTAACAACTCTGCATTCTCACCTAGAGAAGATAATGCCGCTGCGGAGCCTTATCCCTCACATAATCGCCATACGCTTTCTTTGTAGACTCAAGCCGGGATTCCTGCGACACAGGCACATCCCACCAAGAAATAGAGTCTGGGTTGGGCCCCTTCAGCGCGGTCTCAACATAAATCATTGTTGGACGGTCTGACGCTTCAGCCTTCCTATAGGCCTCTTTGAAAGCATCAATACCTGAAACCTCAAGAACATCAAATCCCCATGACCGGGCATTTGCCGCAATATCAACTTCCTTGATCAAGCCGCCCCCACCAAGGTGAGCACCTGCCCCCTCTTGATACTGACAGCCAAAGCGCTGCGACCCCCTGGACTCCGACAAGGACCCAATAGAAGCAAACCCATAGTTTTGCAGCAAAACCAAAATGACTTTCTGGCCTTCCTGAACTATTGTCGCCATCTCCATTGGAAGCATCTGATAAGTGCCATCCCCGACAATAGCCACCACTTCACTCTCCGGTGAACCAAGCTTCGCCCCAAGGGACGCAGGGATTTCATAACCCATGCAAGAAAATGCGTACTCAACATGGTATTGCTTGGGGTTCTTTGCACGCCACAGCGCCTGAAGGTCCCCAGGCATCGAACCTGCAGCGTTGATCATGATGTCGTTTTCGCCCATCATTTCGTTCAACGCCCCAAAAACCTCAGTTTGAGCAGGCACCGGTTCCAAATCCCGGTGGTAGCAGGCCTCCACTTCCTTATCCCATTCAGCCTTCCACTTCTGAACCTCGGCCTCATAAGCGGCCTCTACATGGTAATCAGCCAACTTTTCGGTCAGCGCCGCCAAAGTCTCGCGCGCGTCAGCGACCAACATGTCCGCACCATGTTTGATTGCATCGAATGGCAATACATTAACATTCACAAACTTGACATTTGGGTTCTTGAATTGGGTGTGCGAGGCCGTGGTGAAGTCCGAATACCGCGTCCCCACCCCCAAAACCAAGTCCGCTTGGTCAGCAACATGATTTGCGGAGTTCGAACCAGTAGAACCCACACCACCAACAGACTGAGGGTGGTCAAAGTTTATTGCACCCTTACCTGCCTGCGTATCAGCAACAGGAATGCCAGTCTTCGAAGCGAACTCACGCAACTGCTCTGACGCCTCAGAATAAATGACACCCCCACCCGCAACAATCATCGGACGCTTAGCCTGCTTAATGGCAGAAACCGCGCGGTCCAAAGCCGCAGTATCCACTGGGGTGCGCCGCACATGCCAAACCCGCTTATTGAACAAATCCACAGGGAAATCAAAAGCCTCAGCCTGAACGTCCTGCGGCAAAGCGATAACAACCGCGCCCGTCGCAGCCGGGTCAGTCAACGTTTGCATAGCGTGGAACAATGAAGGAATCAACTGTTCGGGACGCTCAATCCGATCAAAAAATGCGGCAACCGGCCTAAAACAATCATTTACAGAAGTAGAAAGAGTCTGTGGATTCTCAATCTGCTGCAAAACCGGATCCGGAGACCGCGTAGCAAACTGGTCTGAAGGAAACAACAACACCGGCAGCCTATTGGTTGTCGCCGTCGCCGCACCTGTAACCATATTCAAAGCACCAGGACCAATAGAGGAAGTGCACATCATTGTCTGCATCCGATTACGGGTCTTGGCAAACGCTGTAGCAGTATGCACCATCCCCTGCTCATTACGCGGCATGATGTAAGGCATCCGCCCACCATCTGGATCAGGATCCACCTCATTTTGAAGAAGCGCTTGGCCAATCCCAGCAACATTTCCATGACCAAAAATCCCAAGCGCACCAGCAATTAGTCTTTGCTCTTCACCATCGCGCTCCGAATACTGATTCACAAGAAAGCGAATAATCGCTTGTCCCACTGTTAGTCGTACGGTTTCTGGTCTTTCCATGTCGGCTCCTTTGGCGTGTACAGGATTACTTTTACAGATTAATATTTCAGATATTCATTGGGGTCATTGGAAGGCGCGGATCAATTTCTTGTTCATTCCAAGAATCCCGAATCCACGCATATTTTGGATCATCAGTCATAAGCCACACAGCATCTTCAGATGGACCCGCCATCACGTTCAAATAATAGAGGTCATATCCAGGAGCAGCAGCCGCCGGCCCATGATACCCAAACGGCATGACAACAACGTCACCATCGTGCACCTCGGCACAAAAATCCATTTCACCGGCACTAGACGTATATATGCGTTGGAATGCGAAACCATCATCCAAGCCATTTCCTGGACGAACCTGGTAAAAATAGATTTCCTCAAGTTTGCGCTCAACATCATTATGCTCATCATGTTTGTGAGGAGGATACGAGGACCAGTTGCCACCCGGCGTCAGCACTTCACAAGCCAAAAGGTGAGAGGTCTCAACCTCATTTCCAAGAGCATAATTGTTCACCTGCCGCGACGACGGCCCCGCGCCTCGCAAACCCGTTTGAACTTGACTGCGATCACAATAAGTCACCGGCAAATCCTTAGACGCAACCGCGCCAGGAAGAGCAAACCGGCCACCTTCAGCGCTAACAATCGTGGCATCCGTGTTCCGCGGAATATACATATAGTCCGTAATGTCAGTCCAAATGGATTCACGCCCCTCAATCGTGTACTCATTTCCACAGACCTCAACAACACATGATCCAGCCAAAGGAAGAACCAGGTACTCTGCTTCAGCCCCAGGAACCACAACCCGCTCACCAGGGGAAAGCGCGAAAACTCGAATCGAAGAGAACTCCCACCCCGCACGGGAAGTTGTCAGGTCCGTTTCAAAAGGACCATGGGCGGTCTCACCGGCCTTGATCAGGTATTTCTCATTGTCACTCATAGCATTTCCACCAACTTGTCTACCGTGCCATCAATATCCCCATTTGGCGGGAACATCAAAGACCTGCCAATTACTAATCCCATCACGTTTGGAATGCGCAACGCCTCACCCCACTTGCGATAAGTTGATTCTTGATCATCGCTGACGGCCCCACCCAAAACCAAAGACGGCAACGTGGTTGACGCCATAACCCGTTCCATGTCATCAACACATGGAAGTTTCAACCAGGTGTTTCGCGAGGTCGTCCCAAGGCCACTTGCTATGGCAATTGAACGAATCACCGCGTTAGGGCTCAAGTCATTTACAATATTTCCATTTTGCCAAGTGGAAATAAACGGCTCAATCATCACATTCAGCCCTCGACTGGACAAGTCATCAATCGCCCAAGCACACGATTCAAGAGTCGACACACTGCCTGCATCCTCATAGTTGATGCGAACAAGCATTTTCCCGCCATCAAGAAATGAAGAACGAATTCCCTGAGCAGTGTATCCCGTGAACTTATCGTCCATTTCGAACTTAGCGCCGAAAAGCCCACCGCGATTCATTGACCCCCAGACCAGTTTATTTTCGAGGGCCCCCATCAAAGCCAAGTCCTCTACCAAGTCCGCAGTTCCCAAAAACCCAGCAACTTTCGGGTTAGCCAAAATACGTGCACAACGTTCCAACACGTCAACACGTGAGGCCATTGCGAAAGGATCTTTACCAGCGCCAAGTGCGCCCCGCGCTGGATGATCACAAGCCAGAACCAGGATCTTTTCGCCCTCGGCTGGCATTTCACGCTGTTCTCTTTTCGCCAGTGCGTTAGTTATTGCACCAGGATGATATGCGCGCGTTGATGCGATTTTCCCCAACATACTCATCAAGCTCTCTTTCGTTTTGTCGCAATAGGTGCCGAGGCCGGATTTGCGTTAATCATTTCCACCACTTCATCCTCAGTTGGCATGGCCGTTGAACATTCAAGGCGTGAAGCAACAATGGCACCAGCTGTGGATGCAAACTGGACAGCTTTTGGAAGATCCCATCCACTAAGAAGCGCATGACAAAATGCCCCACCAAATGCGTCACCGGCACCAAGACCGTTGAGAACATTTACCGGCGTAACCGGAACTACAACGCGTTCATCAGCTGTTTTAGCAAGTGTCCCGTGGGGGCCTTGTTTGACGACTGCTATCTCAACGCCTCGTTCAAGCAAAGCATCTGCTGCGCGATCTGGAACGTCCTCACCTACAGCCACCTCACATTCCTCACGGTTACCAATAGCAACATTCGAATATGAAAGGGCGGCTTGCATTTGGGAACGCGCATTCACAGGTGAATCCCAAAACATTTCCCGATAGTCAAGATCCAAGATTGTCCATTTTCCACTTGCTCCATCAACCGATTCGCGGTGCTGTAAAGCAGCAAAATGAGCGCTTCTGGTTGGTTCAACTGAAAGCCCTGTGGCTGAAAGCCAAAAAATCTGTGCCTTTTCAACAAAATCGAATGGGATATCCCTGACGCCAAGTTCAAGGTCAGGTGCAGAAGGCGACCTATAGAAGTAAAGAGGGAAATTATCTGGCGGAAATATCTCGCAAAACGTCACTGGAGTGTGGAAATCTTCGTTCGTCACAACAAATGAGGAAGACACCCCAAGCCGTTCCATTTCCCGGCGAATATAACGTCCAAAAGGATCATTTCCGACCCCCGTAATAGTTGCTGCAGAATGCTGGTATCGCGCTGCTGCAACTGCCACATTTGTAGGCGACCCACCTAAGAACTTTCCAAAGGATTCAACGTCTTCCAGTCCTTTTCCGACTTGAAGTGGATAAACATCAACACCACAACGCCCAATACTGAGCACGTCAAAGGCACCAGAAGATTTCAGGTCAGCCATTGTCACACCTACACCTCATTGTTTATATAAAGCACGTCGGTTTTGTTGACCTACCTTGGTCTATAGGTCACGTCGGCACCTCTCGAATTGAGTTACGCCACCATCATGCCCAACATTCTCACCACAGTCAAGTATTTGTACTGACAAATACTCTACAACGTTGTTCCAACCCCGGGTAAACGGCGCTATTATGCTAAAGTGAGTTGCTGAAACACACATGGCAGGCCAATCTGAAGGCAACATTACATATCAAGGAAGTGCAATGGCATCGGCAAAAAGCAACACCTCCAAGGATGACAAAAGCCAAGCAGACAAGCTCAATCTTCCTTTCAAACTTGAAGTCGATCTAGACCGGGACTCTGCGACGCCACTTCACCATCAAATCTCTGTCCCACTTGAGAAACTCATTCTTTCTGGCGAACTATCGGCCGGATCCCTTGTTGAAGACGAAGTTTCCATGGCCCAAAGGCTCAAAGTGTCACGTCCAACGGCGCGGCGGGCACTGCAAGACTTGGTTGCCCGGGGCCTGCTTTCCCGTCGGCGCGGCGTCGGTACCCGGGTTACCCCAACTCACATTCACCGGCCACTTGGCCTCACATCTCTTGAAGACGACCTAAAGAAAGCTGGCTTCGAAACTAAAACTGATGTGCTGAGATATGAAGTTATCTTGGCAGGCGAAGAGGAAGCTAAACTTCTCCAGTGCGAAGAAGGTTCGGAAGTCGTGCGAACTAAACGTCTTCGGTGGAGTGATGGGGAGCCTTTGGCAATTATGGTCAACCTTCTTCCATCCGATTCTGCCCCATCGTTAAGTGACCTGTCCCGTCAGGGCCTATATGCTTGCTTACGTGCAAATGGTGTTGGTCTAGTAACTGCACAACAAACCGTAGCGGCGCGCGTTGCTTCAGCGGAAGAAGCAGAACTTCTTGAAGTTTCCATGGGCGACCCATTGTTAACACTCAAGCGAACGGTTTACAACCAAGCAGGCACAGTCGTTGAATATGGCAACCACGTTTACGACGCTAAACGTTACTCACTCAGTTTCACGTCTGTCGCGGACTAAGTGCAGTCACAGCCTTTGTTAATCATTTGTTCAGACAAAGACTTGACAAAGCTATCTATTTGTCATTGAATGTTACTGCAAGGCAACGGGATGTACGGTGCCTTCTTTGACATAAACCTTCTCTACAACGGGAGATTCAATGACGATACAACCGACCCCGGGGCCCTTACTGGAAGCAACAAAGGCGTACCCGACAGTCCTATGGAATGACTCCTCTGACCTCGACGAACTTCGTCAATCGGTCTCTTTCGGAGCCGTGGGCGCTACATGCAACCCAGTGATTGCATACACGACCATTTCCAAGCACCCTGAAATTTGGAATGACCGCATCCTAAAGATTGCAGAAGAAAATCCAACATGGTCAGAATCTGAAATCGGCTGGCGGGCAGTACGCGACATGTCTGTTGAAGCCGCAAAACTTCTTGAACCAGCATTTGAGAAATACAACGGCCGCAATGGAAGATTGTCTGTTCAAACGGACCCGCGACTGTACCGCAGCGCAAAAGCCTTGGCTGATCAGGCAGTAGAGTTCAATGAGCTAGCAAAAAACATCATTGTGAAGATTCCAGCCACAGACACTGGCATCCAAGCAATTGAAGACGCAACATTTCGCGGCGTATCCATAAACGTCACCGTATCTTTCTCGGTTCCCCAAGTCATTGCAGCAGCAGAAGCAATTGAGCGCGGACTGACACGGCGGGAGGAAGCTGGTCACGACATTTCCAAGATGGCCCCAGTTGTAACCATTATGGTTGGCCGCCTCGACGATTGGCTAAAGCACGTGGTTTCCAGGGATGGAATCTACATCGACCCTTCAGCGCTGGAATGGGCAGGCGTTGCAACCTTCAAAAAAGCGTACGGAATCTTCCAAGAACGCGGATACCGTTCACGGCTCTTATCTGCAGCATTTAGAAATGTACTTCAATGGAGCGAGTTCCAAGGTGGCGATGCCGTAGTATCCCCTCCATTCAAGTGGCAAGAAATCATCAACGCTTCAGACTACGTCCCAGTAGAGCGCATGAGCGTCCCAGTCGACCCACACTACATCGAACAGCTGAAGCGGATCCCGGACTTCAACTGCGCATACGAAGAAAATGGCATGACCCCCGAAGAGTTCATTACTTTCGGCCCGACAGTGCGCACACTTCGTCAGTTCCTAGGTGCAGATGAGCAACTAGATCAATTGGTACGCGATCTTCTTACTCCCCCAGCCAAGTAAGGGTAATGCCATGAAAATTGGAATCATTGGGGCTGGAAGAATCGGGCAGGTACACGCCAGAAGTGTCTGGCAAAATCCAGAAACCACGCTAACGGCAATTTTTGATCCAAATGCTGAAGCAGCAAAGAAGATTACAGAAGAGTTTGGTGGCAAGACAGTTTCTTCAGCTAACGCCGTCATAGACGACCCTGAGGTTGAGGGGATCATCATTTGTTCCCCCACACCATTCCATGCTGAACAGATTTTGGCAGCAACAAAAGCTGGCAAACCAGCACTTTGCGAAAAGCCTGTGGCAATGGACATTGACACTGTCACGCAACTATTCAGCGACCTAGAAGGACTAAACCCTCAGGTCATGATGGGTTTCAACCGTCGCTATGATCCGTCAATGGCGGCGGCGAAGGCTGCCGCTGTAGACGGAACGCTTGGCAAAGTTGAACAGGTGACAATTATTTCTCGGGACCCAGCGCCACCCCCGAAAGAGTACATTGCAGTGTCTGGCGGAATTTTCAAGGACATGACAATTCATGACTTTGACATGGCACGGTTCTTAATTGGCGACATAGCTAGCGTCTGTGCTGTGGGTCAGAACCTTGACCCTGAGCTTGCAGACACTGGTGACTTTGACGGGGTCATAATCACCTTGGTTGGCAAAAACGGTGCTAGTGCAACAATCACAAACCGGCGCAGGTGTGCAACTGGCTATGACCAGCGGCTTGAGATTTTCGGCACTGAGGGATCCGCGTTCTGTGAGAACATCCGTCCAACAACCATGCGCGTCTCTACTTCTAAGTACTCAAGTGCTCAAGACACGTATTTGGACTTTTTCCTTGACCGCTACGCGGATGCTTATGCGAATGAGCTTGCCGCATTTGTTGCTGCAGCAAACGGAAAAGCTGACTTCTCGCCTTCACTTGAAGACGGTGCAGCTGCACTTCGTCTTGCAGAAGCCGCAGAGGTATCCGCTCATGAAGGCAGGCGCGTAGACCTCTAATCAGGCGGCGATAGCCCGAAGTAGTCGCAGAACTGGCGTGCAACCTCTGCGATTACTTCGGGCTTTTGTTTACCCTTTTTCCTTCCCCTTCCAGCCCTCACTGTTTAGCCCACGCTATCCAGCCCAATCCGCACCACCCAATCCGCACCACCCAATCCGCACCACCCAATCCGCACCGTTGGATCCGCACCACCCGGTCCGACACCACACAATCCGGTCCGACACCACCCAGCCCTCAGATGTCACCCAACCATGCAGCAGTCCCATCCGGCCCACATAATCTGGTCCGCACTAATGGCTGTTTTTTGGACACGTTTGCAGCCATTAGTGCGGACCAAAATGGCCCTTCTGTAAGTTTGTTGTTGGCTGGTACGGTTTTGGCGTGTGGTTCGAGCTGTAGAGGGGTTTGTTCAGTGCGTTCCGGGATAGTTTGCTGCGTTTGGGGGAAAGTGAGTGCTGACAGATGCAACTTTTGCCTGGCGCAGCGAATCACGCCGCTTCGACAAGTTCCACCAGCTAACGCAACTTCCACCCGTTAATGCATCTTCCACTAGTTAATGCAAGATCCACCCCTTAGGGCCACCGCATAACGGGTGGATCTTGCATCAACAGGTGGATCTTGCATTAACGGGTGG
>DAIOFF010000060.1:0-12617 GCA_036745855.1 Scrofimicrobium sp.
CATGCAGACCAAAGACATCTCTTACCTTGAGCTTCAAGACCTAAAGCGTTTTGCCAGATATTTTGATGTTTTTTATAATAGTGGAAAGTTCGTCCATACAATTAAATATATCAAAAGTTATAAAGATTGGATGGATTTTATTGGGAAATTTGTTCGAAATCTTGGTAGTAAATGCGTTGATATTGTGCATAAACACGGAAAGAAAGCAGTTGTTTTCTACGATGATTCTTGGATTGGTTTAGAACCACAAAGCGAAACATTCAAGGAATTTGGTTTTGACGGGATCATTAAGGCACTTTTTTCGGGGTACGAGGCGCGGCTTTGTGCGGGAGTAAATGTTCCCAGCCATGAGCTTCGCTTGCACCCATACTTGTTCCCAGTTGACCTGGAGGGGAAGCCGACTTTCTCGCCCGGCGGTCACCCTGAGAAAGACCTGCAACGCTTTTGGCCAAATATTCGCCGGGCAATGCTGCGTGCCCCGATTGAACGTATTGGTTTGGGTGGGTACCCGTCGCTCACTGAGGGATACCCAGAGTTTGTTGATGAGGTTGCGGAGGTTTCCCGCCAACATCGCCTAATCCGTGACTTACATGCGAATCATTCGGTGCTTTCTGAGGCCATCACCGTCGGAGTGCTAACAGCGTGGGGAAAACTTCGGACATGGAGTACCTCAGGTCACATGCATGAGAGCCCGGAGTTGGCCTTAACTCACGTGCTAGACGCACTATCGGGACTACCGTTTGACGTGCAGTTCTTGTCGTTTGACGATATTTGTGCGGGTGGTTTGGACGACATTGATGTCTTGATCAATGCAGGTCCAGCTGGCAGCGCATGGAGCGGCGGAGGCCACTGGATGAATCCTGATGTGATCGAGGCCGTTCGTGCGTGGACCGCGTGCGGGGGCGGATTCATTGGGATTGATTCACCAAGTGCAGCCAATCACGGTTTGGGTATGTTCCAGTTGTCGGATGTGTTGGGCGTGGACATAGATTGCGGTGACAAACATTGCGTTGCGAAAAGGAGTTTTGAGATAAGAAATCATCCTCTTTTGAATGATGGGGCCGCACCTTCAACTATCAATAAACAAGGACTTTTCCTGTCGCGCGCAAATGTCGATGTTGTTGCTGCCGAGGGCGGCTTGCCTACCCTCACGGCTACTGACTATGAAAATGGTCGCGCCGTATATATGACACAGCTACGACAAAATCCTGGTCAAGTGCGACTATTGGAGAACGCAATTCTTTGGGTAGCTAAAAAGGAGAGGACTCTTCCTTGGTCAAAGGATCCTAAGGTGGAAGTCGCATCTTTTGAAGGGGCATCACATGTTCTGGTGGTCAACAATGTGCAGCAGGAAATCCACACTGAAATATGTGTGGGCACGAATACCCATCCTCTAACGATTCCGGCAGGAAGTCTGCTTCAGGTGGACAAGGAATCAATAAAATGACCCCCATTTTTTCACATAGAGGCCGCGCATTATTACCATTCTTGAAAGGGATTCTTCACCCCGTTTTGGTGCATGATACGGTCGAAATGCACAGGATTGATCCCAAGTATGCGGATCGTTTCCCAAACGACTTTGTGCGTTTGGTTGAACGCCAAGGGGGAGGCGCACGTTTAACGTTTCGAACCACGGCCAGCCGAATCGAACTAAAAGCCAATACTTCATCTATACAGCCAAAAACTGCGCCACCTGATCCTGTCCTCCCTTTCATTCTCACCATAAACGGAGAAAAAATCGCCTCTTTTACACCCCAAGAAATTGGCGTCGCATGTGTTGATCCTTTGACTGGAATCGCCCAATCTGCCCCTGCTGAAGATTTCACGTGGAACATTGAAGGGCTTCTGGGGGAAGAAAAAGACGTCACCATTTGGTTGCCATACAACCAAGAAGTGCATCTGCAACAGATCAGTACCGACGCAGAACTTTTTCCAATCAACAATGGCCATTCCGTTTGGCTTCATCACGGAAGTTCTATCTCTCACGGTGCAATTGCCGATAATACCCTGGACATTTGGCCCATCGTTGCCTCCGAAAAAATGAACCTTCAACTTATCAATCTGGGGTTCTCAGGGAACGCAGTATTGGACCCATTCGTGGCACAAACTATTGCCAGTGCCAAACCAAACCTAATAACTTTGAAAATTGGCATAAATGTAATCAACAGCAACTGTTTCACTAACCGAACTTTCGGTCCCGCACTGCATGGGTTTTTGGACATTATTCGGGCAACACATGAGGCTACACCCATCGTTTTGGCAACCGCATTGGCCTGCCCGATGGTCGAAAACGTTCCTGGACCTACTTTCGTCCAACAAGTCGCAAACGGACGCGCAGAGTTTTTCACCCAAGGAACCCCAATAGATAGGGAGAATGGGTGCCTATCGCTTGCAGACACCCGGCGCGAAATCGAAAAGGTATTTTCAGTGCGAAAAGACCCCAATCTTTATTTGGTCGATGGACTTTCTTTGCTTAGCCTCGCTGATCTGGAAGTTCACCCATTGCCAGACGGTTTACACCCAGATTCCGCACTACACCGACTGATAGGCGAAAGATTTGCAGAAAAAGTCGATTCCCTAGGACTAGGACTTTAGGGCGCAATGATTACTGACTGGCAGGACATGGAACATCGGATCCGTGACGGATTTCGCGGACAACGCTTAGAAGTCCTGCCCCGCCCATTAGTGGATGAACTAGTGCAAATCCCGCCGTTTTACCGTTTGATTGTCACGGATGCGGGGTTCTTTCCTGACGCGCTTCGTCATGGGCGTTCGCGTCCAAATGGGGCAGAGCAAGTTATTGTCTTGTACTGCGTGGAAGGAACCGGCTGGTGCCAAATAGGCGGGGTGACCCACGAAGTCGGTGCGGGGCAAGTCTTGATTATTCCGCCAGGAACCCCCCACAATTATGGTTCTGACCCAGTCCATCCGTGGAGTATCTGGTGGTTCCACTGCGAAGGCAGCGACATTCCTGACTTAATTTCTGCAACAGGCGCCACCGCTGAAAAACCAGTCATTATTCCAAATGATTTGATGCGACTAACTGAACTTTGCAATGAAATCTTGTCATTAATGGAACGGGATAGCTCCCCGATTAACCTCACTGGAGCTTCAGGGGCTGCCTGGCATTTCTTCACCCTCCTCGTGCGAAAACGGGGAAGCGTCATTGACCGCACAGACCCTATCGAAGAAGCATTATCAATACTTCGCAACCATGCTTCGGATTCGATTCGCGTATCAGAATTAGCTGCTCAAGTCGGCCTTAGTACTTCATATTTCAGTTCATTGTTTAGACGAAGTGTTGGGTGCGGAGTAGTGGAGTTTCAAAGACGCCAACGCATGTCTGAAGCGCGGACTTTACTTGATTCCACAACACTTTCAATATCAGAAATTGCTGTGAGAGTCGGCTACGATGACCCATTCTACTTTTCCCGACAATTTAGTAAATCAAATGGTATTTCTCCGCGTGATTATCGGCGTTCAATGAAAGGCTAAACTTATCCAAACCACGCATTAAAGTACGCATAGAAATTTAGGTTGCCGTGTGAGGCACAACCGTCTTCACCGCCAGGCTGATACGGGGTGTAGTTGTAAAGTGCCGCCGTTGCCGCATTTTCCACATATACTGTGCTTTCACCACAATCAGGGTCAGGATTAAAAAGAATCTGGTTTTCTTGACCCGGCTTCACACGATATTGGCCAGGCTCAGTCTGATAGCGTTTCAACTGTTTGGCGGCACTATAAACCTGATTAGAAAAACCGTAAAATTCGCTTCCACAATCCGCGTTATCGGGACAACCATATCCCATCGCAATTTCATAGCGACTTTCATTCAAACGGAAACCAGATGCTGTAAGTAAACCTTGTTCCTTTTGAAGCATCACCAGCAAAACTTGTGGATTTATGCTGCATTGGAGAGCAGAATAGTAGATTATCTCCGCAGCTGACTCCCCCTCTGCCCCAACATAATCCCCACAATATTTCCCACCTGCATACGTCTTCGTATCCTCCACATACTGACTAATGCAAGGAACACTCCCCTCACGACATCCATAACCGACTTCATCTAAAAAGTCTTGAATCTCCTGAACCGACATGGTTTCCGAGTTAAAGAAGACCTCGTCAGAAATAATATTTCCAGGATTGAACCCCTCAAAGTTCAGTTCAGGGGTAACCGGTTCAGGAATGCGTTCGTCGTGAACAAGAGGCCGCGCAGTTGGAGCGGGCACCCGTTCAACAGCGTGGCTACACCCAACAAGCGCAAGTGCCAACGGCGCCAACGCGGCTAAGACCCTAGTTTTGCCTCTCAATGTACCCAATGATCTCCGGTGTTGCGGCTTCGATCGTCCGCAAGGTTTCACGGAAATCGTCCATGCCACCGTACCACGGGTCCGGCACATCCATTGAACGTGCCCCCGGTTCGAAACTGCGGTACATCAGCAACGATCCCTCGGGTTCACCAAGACGCTTCACAGCGCGATAGTGCGCATCTGTCATGGCTAAGATTAGGTCGAAATCTTGAAGGTCTGAACGAAGAATCTTCCGGGCCGCATGTTCTGGCACCACATATCCGGCCTCGCGAAGCACCTTTTGAGCTCGGTAATCAATGGGATTCCCTGCTTCTTCACTGCTAATCCCGGCAGAGTCGACTTCAATGGGTAAACCAAGTTGGTCTGCTTTTGTTTGCAACACGACTTTCGCCATTGCGGAACGACAAATGTTCCCCGTGCAAACCATCAGCACTTTGTACGCCATCAAGAATTCCTAACGTAGGTGGCACGGCCCGCACGCAGCATTTGCTCATTCACAGTTCAGCCCATTTTCTAGGGCTAACAGGTTCGACTCCATGACTTTAGCAAAGTCTGTGGAGGGTTCGGTCTCTAGCGTGTTCAACTCCTCAGTTTTCACGCCCAGAGTTTCAGCGAGGCGGTCTGCGGTGGCCTCAGCCACACTGCTTTCGAAGAAAATGGTGGTGACACCACGTTCTTTTACGATGTCTTCGACTTCCCGCAGGCGTTTAGGGGATGGTTCGGCGTCAGGTTCTATTCCTGAGATACCAACTTGTTCTAGACCATATTCGTCTGCCATGTATCCGAAGGCTTCATGGGAGGTCACAAGGGTCGCACCGTTGCAGGTGGAAAGTTTGTTTTTGTACGAGGCGTCGGTTGCTTGCATTTGTTCTTCAAACTTCGCCGCGCCCGCCTGGTAAGAACTGGCATTTTCTGGGTCAATTTGTGAAAGTTGGTCGGCAATGCCCTGGCCTATCTGCCCCATGATCAGGGGATTTAACCAAATGTGAGAGTCGCCTTCACGCTGTTTTTCTGGGTCAACTGCAGACATTGCGTCCAGGGAGGGAATGTCTTGTATTTGGATGGCTTCTTCAACAGCTGGCTGGAATCTGTTCCCAAGGTATATGACCAGGTCTTGACTTGAAAGGTCGGATACTTGTCTTGGGGAAAGTTCCAGATCGTGGGGTTCGCCCCCTGGCGGCGTCAAATCAGTGACCGACACTAGGTCACCCCCGACCTGCTGCGCAGCATATGCCAGCGGATAGAATCCGGCCGTAACCTGTAGCGTACCCGCGTTATTTGATTGGCTGGGCTCAGACGCGCACCCGGCGACGGTGATGGCAAACATGCCGACGATGAAAGAAAAGGCTGCCGACTTGCGCATAAAGTCCTTCCGTAAAGTACACAGGTTTTCCTGCGTTTACATCCACACTAACAGTTATTGAGGATGGTTCTCAACTAGCCATTGTCTGCTGTCACTCTTTGTTTTGCCGACTCTAATGTTTTCATTGTGATGTGAACACTGCTGGCAATAATCGGCAAATCCCGAACCTCCATCAACGCCAGAAATAAGTTTTTGGTGTCGACCCTAGTAATGAGCTCGAAAAGTCCACCCAAAGCGTAGTGAATAGTTAAGATATCCCTTTTTTCAAGGTCGACATATCTAAGGCCGAACTCTTCCAACCAAAGCTCCATCACTACCTCTTTCAAGATGCCGCGCAACTCTGACGTTGAGTTCGGTCCAACCACTGCGGACATTTTCCGAAATCTCCCGGCTGCTGTCGCATCAGAGACAACCTGGTAAACCTGCTCCGAATCAAGCCCAAAACCGCTTGCGATCAGCCGCGGAATCTCTGGAATGCGCAACTTCGTGACGGCACTATGCGCCAAGTCGTCCAGATCCGTGTAGTGATAGTAAAAGGAGTTTCTGTTGACCCCAGCGCTTTCGATAATTTGGCGAATCGTGACTTTTTGGAACGGAGTAGTCTCCAGCGCCTCGAAAAAAGCGTTCTCCATCCGCATAGTCGCAGAAGGCCCTGCATTACTTCGTGGACGACCCATGAACTCCACAATCCTTATTAGACATTTTTTCTGCTGCTGTCTGTTTTATTAGACATTGCGTCTAAATATACTCGAATCCGAAGACCCACAACACGGGGATCAGGAAAGGGGACCTCAAATGATCGAAAGACTGGGCGCACGGAAATATGCACTGCCGGCGCTAGCAGCCATCCTCATAAGCTGCGTAATGGCCTTGATGTTCTACCCAATGCTCAATATGTCGCCACGCGACCTACCCTTCGCAGTACTCTCACTGGACGAGGGGGCAACAACACCACAAGGTGAAATGAACGCGGGCGAGCTCATGGTCAAAAACTTGACCAACACCGCGACGCCTGGCAACGCCGATTCGCCAATCCAATGGCAAGTGGTCGAAAACCAAGAAGAACTTGACGCCGCCCTGGCAAACAACGAATACTTCGGGGCCCTCACAATCCCCGCCAACTTCACCCAAGGCCAGGTTGCTGCACAAATGGGCGAAGGCGAGCCGCCAAGCATCAACGTCGTAATCGACAATGCAAAAAGCCCAATAATGGCCATGCAAATGCAGCAACTCATGGGGTCAATGTTCTCTCAAATGGACATTTCTGCAAGCGTTGAACTGATTCATGCGGGCGATGCCAGCGCCAGCCCAACCTCACCATTTGCAGTCCTCATGGGCCAGCAAATCGCTGTCATGCCGCTAATCATGATGTCAATCATTGGCTCTGTCCTGCTGACACGCATCTTCAAAACCAAAAATGCGCCATCCGCAGGCGAACGACTAAAAGTGGTAGGTAAACAGCTGGCTTACGCGGCAAGCCTTTCACTTTTAGCGGCACTATTGACAACATGGATTCTCAACGGCTTGGTTGGCGTTGCAGCGCCGTTCTGGACGATGTCGGTCTTCTTATGGTTCGCCAGCTTCACAATCATGGCCCTATTCATTGGAGCATTTGATATTCATATTGCCGTTGGTGCCCTTTTACTTATTCTGGTCATCTTCTGCGGAATGATGACCGCCGTTCTTCCTCCTGAGGCCCTTCCAGGTTTCTGGGCCAACTGGATTTACCCGTGGGTCCCACAGCACTTTGTTGGCCAAGGAATCCGTGACATTTTGTTCATGGGCGCAGGCCTCATGCCACGCGGCACTGGTGGATTGCTCATCACGGGCGGCATTGGGCTTGTGATAACGCTGGTGTCCGCCTTCATTCCCACGCGCGCCTCGAAAGAAACCACTCAGCTCTTAGAAACTGACGCCGAGGCCGTACCCGCCTAAACAGACAATCAGGTAGGCAAATGTGAATGATACTTCCTGCAGTCGAGTTCCCTACGCGCTTCGCCCTCCAAGGAAAAGCGCGGGCCTGGAATGAGCACTTGCTTGGTTCTGAAGGACAATGTCGATTCGATCATTCACTTTGCCTAGCTTGTCATCAAAGCGTTCTTCCAAATACACAAAGCGTCCCTCCATGTGCACGAATCGCTTGTCAAAGCGTTCTTCCATACGCACAAAACGCTCATCGAAGTGCTCTTCCATGCGCACAAAACGCTCATCAAAATGCTTCTCCATGCGCACAAAACGCTCATCAAAATGCTTCTCCATGCGCACAAAACGTTCGTCAAAGCGTTCTTCCATACGCACAAAACGCTCATCGAAGTGCTCTTCCATGCGCACGAATCGCTCGTCTACACTGGTAAACTGCTCATCTACACTGGCAAACCGCTCATCTATACTGGTAAACCGCTTATCTATACCAGTAAAACGCTCGTTCATGTCGTTTCTGAGGTTTCGCATCATCCCATACATGAACCCCATAAGAGCAACGCCAACTGCCAGCATCGCGCCAACAGCACTCCACGCCTCAACTGACATCACAACCACCTTCTTATTATGCCTCAGAATCATGCGGAAACACACTCATCATTCGTTCCATGGGTGAGACTGCCACACGCACGACAAAGCCCAAAATAGACCTAAAGAAACCTGTGGAAACCCACAAAAAACTACCTGTGGAAACCACGCCAAGAAGCCGACTGGAAAGAGAAACCTTAAATGGTAACCTCGGCATGGTGGTTTTGACGCGCACAGATATTCAAATTGCAGGGATGGATGCCACACAATGGGACGGTGGCAACCGCGCATTATTGGCAGTTCACGGTTCTGAGGGCAATCGCACCGACCCGATTATTTCTACTGTTGCTAGGGCCGCTGCGTCCACCGGAATAACAACCGTGAGTATTGATTTGCCCGGCCACGGCACACGGAAAGATACTCACCGATTAAATCCTTGGAATGCTGGAGCTGAAATTCGCGATTCTTTCGAATATTTACGCACTAACTTTACTGATGTAAATGTTTTCGGGTGTAGTTTAGGAACCTATTTCTCAATATGCGCATTGTCAGAAGCTCCAGTTTCAGGGGCCTTATTCTTAGCCCCATTACTTGACATGCGTCCTATTATCGAAAGTCGCTTAGCCACTGCCGGAATCAGTTTAGAGCAGCTCAAAGAGTCTAGCATTACTCAACTTCCGGGTGGGGGAACCCTTGAATGGGAATACGTGAACTACGTACTAACCCATCCACCCCGCTGGAAACACCGCACTCATATACTGCGAGGAAAAAGAGACTATCTAACATCCAGTGAGGGCGCGCAAAAATTCACTGATGCCACCAAAGGCACGTTGGTCGAGGTCGATGCTGCCCACTACTTCCACACTTCCGAAGAACTAGACTGGATTAGAGCGTGGGTTACCAAAAGTTTGAAACAGTAACAAAAACCAAACCACAGAGACACATTCTGCCCTGTTAGTTCCCAAAGATTTGTAGTCAAGAATGGCATATTAGTCTTAGCAAAACAGCCATTCTTGACTACAAATTCTCTAAAAAGAAATACCTAAGCTTTCAAAGCCACTGGGGTCAGTGGTTCACCGCCACCCAAAACTGCCGTAACATTACCGACCGCAAGACGGCACATGTCATCCCGAGTCTTATCCCCTGCACTAGCCGTATGCGGAGTAATAACAATCTGCGGGTAAGTAAACAACTTCGGATTCACAGCAGGTTCACCCTCAAACACGTCCAAAGCCGCGCCGCGCAAATGCCCAGAATCAAGGGCGACCATCATTGCGGCCTCGTCAACAACCCCGCCACGCGCCACATTCACCAGGTAAGAACCCGGCTTCATTGATGCAATGAAATCGGCATCCACAAGGTGACGAGTCGACGGCAACAACGGAACATGCAAACTGACAATGTCAGCGCGCGAAACCGCGTCCTCCATTGATACAACCTCAACCCCAGCAACAATGGACCCGACCGGGGCAGCAGCATCAACGCCAATCACATTCATGTCAAACGCGCGAGCGCGGCGTGCAACAGCCTGCCCAATCCGACCAAGACCAACAATCGCAATCGTCGTCCCATTCGAAACATCAAGGCCAGTGAGCATGCGAGGTCCCCACACCCACTGGTTTCCCTCACGAAGGAAAGTGTCGGCCTCAACCACACGACGCGTCATCGCAAGAATGAGCGCCATAGTGTGATCCGCAGTCGCACCATCTAGCACCCCAGGAGTATTAGTAATCGTCACCGAACGCGCTGCGGCCTCAGCAACATCAATATTGTCAAACCCCACAGCCACATTCGCCACAACCTTCAGCTGCGGACCGGCGGCCTCGAAAAACTCCTTATCAATGCGTTCAGTCAGGCAAACAATAGCGCCATCAACCCCACTGATCTTCTTCAAAAGCTCCTCGCGACTAGGCGGGGCCTCTTCCCCCACCACAAACTCAACACCATCAATCGCCGAAAGCTCACTCATAACAGTGTCTGTGAGCAACCGCGACACATAAACCTTTTTCATTACCTCTCCTAAACGTTGTCAACTCCGATAGCGCCAGTCGGAATGAGTCTACACTCACCAAATGAAATACATCTTTCACTATGATCATTGGTGAGACTCTGTGCACCGCCAACCTGTCCAACAAGTCCCAAGGTCAGAGGCTTTTACACACACTCAACACAAATATTGAGACCAAAAATCAACCAAAGGAATCACCATGTCACCGTCGACATTTTATGACAGCACCACCAAATACCCCAGAGACCTGATTGGATACGGCGAAGCCGGATATGATCCAAAATGGCCCGGAGGAGCCCGCATCGCAGTTCAGTTCGTCCTCAACTTCGAAGAAGGCGGCGAAAGCTGCGTGCTCCACGGGGACCCTCACGAGGAAACTTTCCTATCCGAAATGTTCAATCCCACACCATTCACCACAAAACACATGACAATGGACAGCACCTACGAATACGGCTCACGCCAAGGCGTTTGGCGGATCATCAGGGAGTTCGACCGCTTCCACCTGCCGCTAACAATCTTCGGCATCGCCACCGCACTGGAACGAAACCCTGAGGTAACAGAAGCTTTCCTGAATCGCGATTATGAGATCGCGGCACACGGCTATAAGTGGATTCTTTACCAAGATATTCCCGAGGACGTCGAACGCCAACACCTTGAACAAGCCCTAGAAATCATCAAACGCATGACAGGGAATCTTCCCCTGGGTTGGTACACCGGCCGCGATTCACCGAACACCCGCCGCCTAGTCGTTGAAGACGGACGCCTAATGTACGACTCCGACTATTATGGTGACGACCTGCCGTTTTGGATGCTTGTGGAGACCTCGGACAAAGAAAAGAAACCACACCTGGTAGTTCCCTACACGCTAGACGCCAACGACATGCGTTTCGCCCTGCCACAGGGATACTCCGACGGAGAACCTTTCTTCCGGTACCTACGCGACCAGTTCGATGTGCTGTACGAGGAAGGCGATCCTGCGGGTTTAGCACGGCCGAAGATGATGAGTGTCGGCCTGCACTGCCGCATGGTTGGCAGACCAAGCCGCCTGATGGCGCTTCGCCGATTCTTGGAATACATCAGCTCAAAAGAAGACGTGTGGGTGACGACTCGCAGTGAGATCGCGCGGCACTGGATGAAAACCCACCCCTGGGATTCTGTCGCCAACTAACGCCACCACGCCCCTTAAAATCTGCGATTTCGATACTATCAAGTGCAGGCACTGCGGCAAGAAGGATGAGGGTAGCGCCCTCCAGGAAGGAAGTAATGGCAGATTTTAAGAATGAACTTTCACCTGCGCTCATCCATCAAATCGGAAACGACCTGGCATCCGCCTCTACAGCGTTCAACCGTGAGGCATTCGAGAGGCAAGCATGCAGCGGACTCGATGAACTCGAAATGAAAGCGCGAATCGACTGGATCGCACAAGCTCTCACAGAGGCACTCCCACCCACAGCAGAGGACGCCGACCAGGTCATCCGCGGAGCACTGGAAGCCGGAGGACTAGGCGGATGGGCATCCCTGCCCGTCAACGCGTACGTGGCTCTAGCAATGCTAGACCGCCCCGACCTCGGCCTCCCACTCCTCGCGGCGCTCACCCCCCGATACACTGCCGAGTTCGCTATCCGCCCCTTCATTGAATCCCAATACGACGCCACAATGAACGCTTTCCAATCATGGGTCACCCACCCTGACGAACACGTGCGCCGCCTCGTCTCAGAGGGCAGCAGGCCCCGCTTGCCGTGGGGACAACGCCTCACCCGTTTCATTGAAGACCCCACGCCTACACTTACCCTCCTGGATGCGCTTGTAAATGACGAGTCACTGTACGTGCGGCGCTCAGTGGCAAACCACCTAAACGACATTGCGAAAGACCACCCCGACCTCGTACTTAAAACTGCCCACCGTTGGGCAGCTTGCACAACCCGCGGCGACTTCGTTGTGCGCCATGGGCTGCGCACCCTCGTGAAAAAAGGGCATCCTGAGGCACTGGCAATCTTAGGATTCGATCACAATGCGCAGGTCACAATCACTGACCTGCACTGCACACCGCAAGCCGTAAAGATCGGAGAAACAGCCACGATCACGTTCACTCTCAAAGCGAATGAAAACACGCGCGCAGCAATCGACTACGTTGTCCACTACCAAGGCATGCGCGGGGCGAAAGCAGGCAAAGTCTTCAAACTTGCCGTCCGCGACCTTCCCGCCAAGCAACCAATAGAGTTCGCGCGCCGCCACAGTTTCGCTCACGTCTCAGTTCGCACTATCCGCCCCGGCCCACACAAGATTGAGATTCAAGTGAACGGGCGCGTGATTGGCGAAACAATCATTGAAGTCGCCGAGGCGTCAACTGCATCCCCTAAGTAGGCGCCTCACCCTTCTTCGCGGAGGGCTTTCATCCGACGTTCAGCGGTGCGTGCTCTTGTCGACA
>DAIOFF010000061.1:0-12466 GCA_036745855.1 Scrofimicrobium sp.
TAGGAGGCTTTCGGTTTGCCTAAAGGAACCTACATAGTCGTATCCCAGTTGGAACACGTCTGGGAAGCCTTTACCTGATTGCAGTGCAGCCCGAACTTTCTTGTATTGATCTGCGCCATCGCCGACGTTGACTACCTCGACATTTATTTCCGGATACTTTTCCATGAAGAGTTCAACGGGTTTTGAGACATCAATCCAAGTCCAAAAAACCAGGTCAGTTGGTGTTGATAATGCGTCCTCGACTGAACCGGTGGATTTGTTGTCTGCTGATGCTGGCGTGTCAGGTGAACTGGCGCAGCCTGCCAGCAAAAATGCAGCCGAAACCGCAATCGCTCCGAGCTTCTTTGCTGTAGTAGGTGTACTCATTTCCATCTCCTAGGGTGTGTTCATGTGGGCAGAGTTGCCACATTTGACCTCAAGCAGGATCGCGGCCCTGGGCTCGAGGAGTAATGGGGCACCCGCGGGATATCGGGTGCCAGTTTCGACATCACAGATGTCTGCTGGTGGGATGACTTCAGCCGGTGAACCGGACCAGTTGGAGACAAATGCCAGATGCCTGCTTTCCGATGTTCCGGTGAACACAGTGACGTCGGGGCTTGCCTTCCATTGGTTGGAAGTTCGCTCTGGAACCAACCATCGTCCCAAACTCCGTGCCAGCGCAAGGTTAGGAAGTGCAGCCACGTATGTAATCTGACCTGCACCGTAAGTGCAGGTGGTGACGGCGGCTTCAGCCCCAAGTTCGTTTTGGTCGAATGTGGCGATTGCCTCGGCACCATGCATCTCCAGCACGTCAAACCAACTGACTGCGCCGGCTCCTGTCTCAATATCCAGTGCAGCGGAACCGTTGACACCAAGAACGTCAGTCAGGGAGCTTGACTCAGAACATACAACGCCAGCTGGTCCGCTCAACAAAGCAGGCTGCTCGACATCTCTGGGACGGGCGAGTAAATCTGCGTAGCCCGTCCGGACTCCGATGACCAGGTGTCCGCCGTGCTCTGCATACTCACGGAGGTGAAAGATCAGATCGTCAGAGGCAATCTGCAATCCAGGTGCGACTATCACCGGGTATTGAATGACTAAGTCTTCCACTGGGATATCGACCAAGTGACTCACGTGGGAAATAGCTACCTGTACTCCACACTCAAACAGCCCGCGGTAGTAGGCATCGAAAATAGTCGCGTAGGAGTCTTGGTCGGGGCCTCCTTCAGGAAGCCTCAAAAGGGGCTCGTATTCAAACGCCCATTTGGCCTCACTTGAGTACAGCATGAGGACATCTGCCTGAGGAACAAAGTTTTCAAGAACGCCTCCAATCTTTCTGATAGATCGGCCAAGTTCGCTGATCTCTCGGTAGATTCGTCCTGGCCTGCCGCCATGGGGCAAAACCCCACCCCAGTTTGTTTCGGCACCGAAATGTAAGGTGTTCCAATGCCAGTACTCAACCATTCGTCCACCCCGCGCTAACAAAGCAAACGCGGCTTGTCGAAGCTGTCCAGGATAAGGCGGGAAGTTTTCCCATGCCCCGCCAACTGACTGTGCGTTTGTTTCTACTACTAGGAATGGGCCGTTGGTAGATGACCACGCTCTATCTCCCCATTCAAATAGGGCCCATACTCCGGCTGTCCACCACTCTTCATCTGCGGTTATGGTGGACTGCATGTCTAAACCATCTTGCATCCGGTAGTACGCATTTCCACCTACTAAATCGAGTGGGGCTGCAAGTTGATCGTCGGCAACTTGCGGACGAGTGTAGGAAAGGCACGTCATGACGAACTGGTCATCGCGGGCATACTCTCGGACAAGGTTTGCTTGCCATTCGATTAACTCGTTCGCCAAACTTGCTTGATATCGACGCCACTCAAGATCATATTGAGGAGCCGAGTTCCCTTCGGGCCGCCAAAGCTCCCCCCAGGTACTTAGCCGGTGAGACCAATACGTTAGTCCCCATTCCTCATTCAAGCGTTTAACTGTTGAGTAACGGCTCTTCAACCAATCAATGAATCGTTGAAATGTTGCCTCATTGTGGGGGAGTCGAAACCCAGGTTCATTGTCTACTTGAAATCCGATTACAGCAGGATGATCAGCGTAACGCGCGAGTATCTTACGGGTCACGCGTTCTGCGTAGAAGCGATATGTTGGAGCACTTTGATCCATCTCTTGACGCCATCCCCATGGAATCCTGCTCCCGGTTACTGTCTCTGCAGCAATCTCTGGATGGCGACGTTGTAGCCAAGGCGGAACTGCGTAGGTGGGGGTACCCAAGATGACTTTTATGCCATAAGTGTGGGCCTTATCCAATATGGGTGACAACCATTCAAGCTCAAAACAGCCTTCTTCTGGTTCCCAAGTTGACCAGACAGATTCGCCAACCCGAATGACTGAGAACCCAGCCTCTTTCATGAGGGAAAAGTCGCGGTCCAAGTCGAGTTCCCTCTGATACTCGGCATAATATGCCGCACCAAAGAGGACTCCTGAGAACTGAAAGTCTGATGTCATCCATGCCACCTAATTCATCCAACATCATAGTAATGTTGTCGACAACATTTGTCGTGGTGAGATTATGCCATAAGACTCGTTGGTAGTGCAAGTCAGAAATCTACAATGGGCAAGTTGAGTTGCGTACAACAAGAAGGGGGTTAAGAAACTCGTTGGCCTTAGGTAACTCTGCGTCCTCGATGCGGGCGATTAGTGCTTTCATCAAGTCGTGACCTTCTTGCTCAAACTGCATTTTGACGGTCGTGAGGCTGGGTCTGAGGTATCTCGCTTCGGGGGCGTCATCTGTGCCTACCACGCTCAGATCCTGAGGAACCAAAAGTCCCGCGTCCATACTTGATGCAATCAAACCTATTGCCATCCGGTCATTTGCGATTCCAACCGCAGTGACTTTACGTTCACGGGCATTTAGGTTTTGCCAAGCTTCATAACCTGAGGCAGGGGTCCAATCTCCCCACCGCTGCCAAACTATGGTCGCACCTGCATTTTTTACGGTGTCCACAAACCCCTTTGCGCGACCTTGAGAGGCTAGCCACGGTTCAGGTCCCGACAGATAACCAAACCGTTGGTGTCCAAGCGAAAGTAGATGTTCTGCAGCCAGTGCTCCGGCAAGCTCGTTTACTGATTGATCCGAAGCCTGAAGATCTTGTGCTGGTGCGACCACCAGTGGTCCGTCATATTGAAGTTTCTGAAGCTGCTCTAATATGACCCGGGTTTGGGCTGTTGCAAGTATCCCGGCCACATGGTGCTCGGTTAATACAGCTAAAGAGGAAGCCACGGATCCAGAATCGCCACCGTCTGACACTGCAATGTCCACAACATATCCGCATGATCGAGCATATTCACTGGCTGCATTTACAATCCGGGTAGGCCCATTGTCGGCGATTCGATCAGCGAGAATGCCAATTCTGTTGTTTCGTTGAAGTCGAAGCATCCTTGCGGCGGCGTTGGGGCGATAGCCTAACTCTTGGATCGCAGCTTCAACGCGATCACGTGTTGCTGGACGGATTCCTTCGAAACCATGCAGGAAACGTGTGACTGTTTGATGTGACACTCCAGCCAGTTTTGCTACGTCATATATTGTTGCGGCTTTCTTGCCAGGATGTAGCGCCCCATTGACCTCGTCGTTAGGATCGTGTTGGCTTGGCATGAAAGACATCCTTCCACCTTTCCATATAGTCGCTGCGGAGTCACTTTACTCCGACAGTATTTTTCTAGTCTTGTTCAAGTTGCTTGCAAAGTGGAGTATTTTCGTTATTTTTTCATTGTTCGCTTGATTCTTAAGTTGTCGACAACATATAGTGTTGTCGCAATACTCACTGCAGCACCTACGGCTCCGCAATCGTCCCGATCACAACTTGGAGTGATATGAACCAGGCAGATGTCTCTCACATCCCACAAAACCCAATTATCGCCGGGTTTCATCCTGATCCAAGCATTTGCTGCGTGGATGACCAATACATTCTTGTTAACTCAAGTTTTGAGTATTGCCCAGGTCTTCCCATTTTCACATCTTCTGATCTATACAGTTGGACACAAGTAGGTCATGTCTTGGACGGCTCTACACAAAGCCTACTCGAAGGGATCCGACCATCGGGAGGTATTTATGCACCGACAATTCGTCACCATGATGGACGATTCTGGTTGGTCACCACCAATGTGTCTGGACCGCCGGGACAACTAGTCACCAGTGCACCTGATCCAGAAGGCCCATGGCATACGCCGATCCTCATCCAGGGGGCAGTAGGAATTGATCCAGATTTGGCCTGGACTGATGATGGTGACTGTATTTTGTCGTGGTCCGGTGAACTCCCAGTCGGTCAACAAGGAATCTTACAAGCAACGATCGACCCGGTGCAGGGTTACTTACTTGATCCACCTCAAGTCATTTGGCGCGGCACAGGAGGTCAATTTCCTGAAGGGCCACACCTTTATCGCCGAAATGGCTGGTGGTACCTACTTATTGCTGAAGGAGGAACCGAGCGCGGTCACACAATTACTATTGCCCGGTCTCGCTCCCACAACGGACCATTTGAAGCATGCCCCAACAATCCAATGCTCACCGCTAGAAGCACAAGTTGGCCAGTGCAAAACATCGGGCATGCAGATTTTGTCCAGCGTGCAGATGGTAGTTGGGCAATGGTATTCCTGGGGGTAAGAACCCGGGGAGCCACTCCATCCTGGCACATACTGGGCAGAGAAACATTCGCAGCGAACATCGAATGGCATCATGATTGGCCTATCGTTACTGACTTTATCTCTCCGCAAAGCTCCCACAATCCGTTCATAGAAGAATTGACTGGCCAAAAACCGCCAAAATCCTGGGTTGCGGCGGCCTCGCCACTAAATAACGTTTTAGAGCAAACCGATGGTTCATGGAAAGTCAGAGGTACGATACAGAACCCAACATTCGTTGGTAGACGTCAACAACATTTTTACATAAATGTGAAGGCCCAAATAGGAAAAGGCGGAACTGACGGAGGTATAGAACTTCGAATTGACCCAAGACACCGCATTCGAATCGAAATTGATAAGGATAAAAAAGTCAGAGCCACTCTCACCGTGGGCGGCATTGACACTCTTCTTGGATGCATGACATGGAATTGCCTCGATACATTAGAACTATTTACGAAAGAATCCCCTGAGCAACCTGGAACACCCTATTACGGCCCAGACGAAGTTGTGGTTGGTGTAAGGAAAAACGACACTTTCACTGAACTTGGACGCTGTGATGGCAGGTATTTCTCCACAGAAGTAGCGGGTGGATTCACAGGCCGATTCGTCGGTCTCTTTTCCACGGGAACTCTAGACGTTGACTCATTCAACTATTGGGGCACCGATCTTCTTGAAACTGCTTAAGTGCTCACTTACCAACTAACGCAATCTTTCCAAAAAAACTTCATGAAAGGCCGACAAAATGATCACAAACTTTAACCACAACTGGGCCGTTAGAAGGCCGATTGGTCCGTTTGCAGCCATGTCAGGGGACTCAGCTGAGCTGAAAAAGGTCACATTGCCTCACGATGCGATGCGCGACACCACCCGGACTGCCAACGTTCCAGACAAAGGCGCTAGCGCCTACTATCCGCCTGCCGCATTCACATATGTCAACTCATTTGAAGCCCCCAATGAGTGGGCTGGAAAGCTGGTGCTCTTTGAGTTTGGGGCAGCCATGAGACATGCCCAAGTTTTCATAAACAAGGAACTTGCAGGGAATCGGTCCGACGGATATGCACAGTTCATAGTCGACGCCACGCCATTTATACGTGTCGGAGAGACCAACGAAATCAAGGTCGAAGTCCGAACAGGAGAAGATTCTCGCTGGTACTCCGGTGCCGGTTTACATCGAGGTGTTCGACTATTAATTCTTGATCCTGTTCATATAACACCAAATGGCGTGCGTGTGACAATACGTAGAGTCGAAGACGACGTGGCAGAAATCGAAGTAGAAATCCACGTGGAAAACAGAGGTCTATCGACTGAATCCGTGATGGTTCAAACGCACATTCAGGACATCGATGACAAACAGATAGAACAAGAAGCTACCCCCTTGACGGTTCCAGCTGGAACCATACAGATCGCACGCCACCGCATGTATATCAGTGACCCGCATCTTTGGGATACAGACGACCCCTATCTCTACTCGGCAAAAGTCAGTTTAGGTGGAGATGACACGCGGCATATACCTTTTGGCATACGAACAGTCACCGCGGATCCGAAAAACGGCCTGCGTGTCAATGGAAAAACAGTACTTCTACGCGGTGCTTGTATTCACCACGACAACGGTCCATTAGGTGCCATTGCCGCCCCGCGGGCAGAGGAACGCAGAGTCAAGTTATTGAAAGCGGCTGGCTTCAATGCAATACGTTCGGCACACAATCCTGCGTCAACTGCACTTCTTGATGCCTGCGACCGTATAGGAATGCTGGTGATGGATGAGGCATTCGACATGTGGACTCAGCAAAAAACTTCATATGACTACGCCCTAGATTTTCCAAACTGGTGGAAAGAAGACTTAGATTCTTTGGTTGCTAAAGATCAGAATCATCCGTCAGTGATTATGTACTCTATTGGAAATGAGATCGCCGAGGTAGGACGACCTCACGGTACTGTGATCGCCAGAGCGCTTGCGGAGCATCTTCGGATGCGCGATCCAAGTCGACTAATTACGAACTGCGTAAGCATGGCGTTAGTTGCTCTTGATGACGCTGATGATCCTGGAGCGGGCCTGAATGACATGTTAACCGGCAACCTTGATGTTGTGAACAACCAGCTCAGCGTTAGTAAGACAGTATCGTCTCGAACGCATGAGTCAAGTTCAGTGCTTGATGTCCTTGGCCTAAATTATGCGGATAGCCGCTACGAGTCTGACCATAAGCTTTACCCGCATCGGATAATTGTTGGATCGGAAACCTTCGCCTCACGGATAGGTTATCTTTGGCCACTGGTTGAAAAGTATCCTCATGTTATTGGGGACTTTACATGGACAGGATGGGATTACCTGGGCGAGGTCGGTATTGGTGCAACTGCATATGTTGAAGACGGACAAAATGTGGCCTTCCTCGAACGAGAATATCCCTACTTGACTGCTCAATGTGGAGACCTAGATATCACTGGTTTTAGGCGCCCGGTTTCTTACTATCGGGAGATCGTATTTGGTCTTCGCCAACAGCCGTACATTTCGGTGCATCGTCCGGAACACTTTGAACACACGATTTCGCTACAGTCCCCGTGGGCATGGAGTGATTCTGTGAGTTCTTGGACTTGGCCCGGATTCGAAGAAAAATCCGTAATCGTTGAGGTGTACGCTGCGGCGGAAGAAGTGGCATTGCTGGTAAATGGTCGGGAGATCGAGCGCAAAAAGATCGGTGTCGAACGACCATGTTTGGCTAGTTTTGAGACTCTTTACCAACCTGGGCTTTTGGAAGCGATTGCATATAGTGGGGGTGAGGAGACTGGACGCTTTTGCCTACGCACAGCCGATCTGGCTACTCAAATATCGGCCTTGTCCGAGCCCACGACGCTGCAGCCCAATTGTGGTGATCTGGCTTTTGTGGATATTGAGTTGCATGATGATGAAGGAAGACTGGTCACGTCTTCGGATCGGCAGGTCAGCATAAGTGTATCGGGGCCGGGAAGTCTTGCTGGCATGTGTAGTGCAAACCCCAAGACAACTGAGCGATTCAATGACAACACCTGGACTACGTTTGATGGCCGGGCATTAGCTGTCGTGGAGGCCCATAATCCTGGCATTATTACGGTTACTGTTTCGGCGGATGGATTGAAGCCCGCGGTTATCACGTTAGTCGTGGCCGAATAAGCAGTGTGTTGCCGCGGAGACATTTCCGATGAGGTGATCAAATCCTTCAGGAGCTAGCAGCATCAGTCTCTTTTTACTTCAGCCATAGCATTGTTTGGATCAACATAGGGGCATAATGCTATGTTTACCTCCAACACTCTATGGCTGTTTAAAGGACTCTGACTTGGCTTCGGCGGATAACTCGAAGCATGGTAGTCGACGCGACTTTGGCAATAGGTTTTTCCCCGGGAGCATGATGCTAGGTGGTAGCTGGAGTTATTTAGATTCCAACCCAAATGTTGCATCCGTCTGAGTTTTTAATGATCACGGTAGGGGAGGCATCAAGGTCGATTTCAACAGTCAGGTGATTTAGCGAATCTTTAGAAGTGGTCTGGTAAACATAGCGCGCCGCTTCGGTGTATAGCGGCGTAGTAGTCCCACTCACCAGCCAAGGATGCTGGCGGCGAATGCTGATAAGAGCTTGATGACTCCTAAAAATAGGTTCGCCCCAAGGAGCAAGATCTGAAGGACTGTCTGGGAATCTGGGGCGAACATCGTCATCGCCGCCAACGCGTTCTTCCTTGATACCAGTAAAGCCTTGTTCATCACCGTAATAAATTGAAGGGATTCCGCCAATAGTCAGTAAGATTGCTAACGCGATTTGAGCCCCATTACTACCCACTTGACTAGCAATGCGCGTAACATCATGATTTCCAATAAAGGTATTCGGCGTAAAAGACCGAATAAAATCATTATGACGCTGTAAAGCCCAATCCAACTCAAAAAAGTTTCGATCTTTAATGCTGGACCATATTGCTTTCCAAAGTTCGTATTGAGTCACAGAATCAACTTTTGCTTCTTTGGTAAATTGTGCGTAATCGCCATGGATGACCTCACCAAGGAACCAACTATCAGGAAAATGAGCCTTTACCTTAGAAATAACTTGTGACCAATATTTTGTGGGAACTGAGTATGCTGCGTCAAGACGCCACCCATCAATGCCGCGCTTCATCCAATGCTCCATGACCGAAACCGCAAAACGAACAGCTTCCTCACTATCGTGGTTCAAACGAACCAATGAAGAATGCCCTTCAAACACCTGGGGTGCAGGCCCACCCGGACCATTCCAATCAATATCGAACAGATCAGCTTTTGGGCTATTTGGACCATCAGATATGACCGTTAGCACTTCTGGGTGTTCATTCCCAACATGACTAAAAACCCCATCAAGAATCACCCTAATGCCCCGTTTTTTGCATGCAGAAATCAAATCATTGAAGTCTTGTTCGCTGCCAAGCCTGGGGTCAATCCTAAAATGATCAGTAGTGTCATATCCATGTGTTTGAGAGGCAAAAATAGGGCCTAATAGCAATCCAGAAGCCCCCATTTCTATTAGATAATCAAGCCATGGAATAAGCCTTTGAAGTCGCGGTACAGGCGAAGAATCGGCCTCCCGTATTGGTGCCCCGGAAAAACCAAGGGGGTACACATGCCACCAAATTGCATTATCCGCCCAGCCCATGGTGCCTCCATCTGCTCCGTTTTTACTGTCAGTAGATACTATTCGAACCTTTCTTCATAAACCAGGTGAGAGTGCGCATGACATCGGGCTTCATTTGTTCGTTAACACTTAGGTCCCAAGGTACCTGAACTAATCAAGCAGCACCGCCCAATCAGGGGCAAACCGGGGGTGTCCCTCATATCGGGACACGGTGTTATGAGATAGCCTGAAAGGGCATTTTCATACGGAAAGATTTGGAGCAATGAAGGCGTCTTTTCACAGGGCATACTTGAATGCAAGTTTGCTTCTTTTAGCAGGAATCCTGACCGGATGTGTTGACGTTGAAGGTGACCTCCCAAAGCACGAACTCGCCAACTGAACCTAGCATGCCTTCGGTGATGGTGACGCCAGCGCTTCCAGAAGATCAGGCCTCGCGAACAAATCAAGCCAAAATAGATTGCTGTTGATCTGGGGTTCTTCTACCACCACGATCGTTAGTGATAGAAGCCAACCACCCTGTAGAACCAGTTCCTGTTCCAACGATTAGCACTGCGGAAGTAGCAGAACCAATCGCGAAAATGCTCTGGCCGGTGGGAAAACTATCTAGCCGGGGACCCATAGGCACCGGTTAGGCATGAAACTCACCGGCTGCAATCAGCCAGGCTGGTTTACTGCTGACTGGCGGCGCGTGGTGGGTTTGTAGCCGGGTAGTTGCTAGTGTCGTTGCCGGGTGAATACGCTGTCCAACTAGACGACTTTCCTGTCATGGCGCAGGAAACAGCGTACACGTGCAATATCGTTTCAATGGCAATCGTCATGAATTACTTAGGGGGAACAAAGACTGAGCGTGATTTGAGGCATGAATTGGCGTTGCAAGATCATTCAACGGGCATGCTGCCAAGTGAATATCTTGACTATGCGAACCAAGCGTTTGAGTCGCTATCACTGAGTGCAACATTGGTGAATCCAACATCACAAGCCGAAATACTAAATGTGATTTCACAGTCGTTAGAAAACGAAATGCCCGTTGTCATTCTCTATTCGGCTCCTGACGATTGGAATAAACCTCATTATAATACCCACTATTCTGTGATTTATGGTATTGATATGAATGCAAAGACAGTAAAAATATCAAATCCATACGGATATTCGCAAGATATTACGTTCCCTGAACTTTTCGAAGGACTAGAATATTCGAACTATGTTGCAGAACCTTTCCTGTTTCGACTAGGACGCAGGGTCGGAATGATAGACGTAAACAATATTTTCATCTTCCAAGAATCAAAGTAGCCAACGTACAGGACAAAAACCGGCCTCAGACTGGTGAAACCCACGGTGATTTTGATGCCAACTCCAAAATCAGTACTACCGAGAAATAGAGGCCCAACAATCCAGTCAAACTTTTCTCACGTATTGAACCCGTATCACCCAAAACTGGGATAGCAAAATCTTGCTTGAAGAATGGGTAGAGCCACGGAATACCATCCGTTGTGATTGTGTCACCCACTAAATGAACCAAGTACCCGATTCCAAATGCGAAAGGCAGCCAAGCCGCGTCACTTGGAAAAGTCAGTCCGGCAATTATTGCTAAAACCAATGCTGTTGGCCACGACTCAAGTTTCCCGATCTTCAGTTTCAGTGCTTGAGAGGCAAAAGAACCTAAGAACAGAACAAACAAAGCAACAGTCACGCCAAAAGGGCGTTCATCAATGCTTATAGTCCATGTCTTTTGAAGCACAAATAACACTAATGCCGTCGAAGCTGCCAAGCCTAATAAACTGTGAGTCCCTTTTCTATGCCCACCAGATAGTTTGTTGATTATCTTTGACAAGCCGTTCGTAATCGGTGGTAATGCTTTTGAAATTGTGGTTCCTTTATGGTCGACGTCCGGAACCAGTGCGGCGCCAGCGGCTATTACCGCCCCGGCCAAAACAGCAGTTTTAGAATCAGCACCTGGGATCACCCCCAAACTCAAGTTAGTAGTAGCAGAAAGTCCGATCCAGACGGCGGCCCCCATAGTTGAATGTCCATAACCAAGCATGCTTCTACCATGGACTATGCCTCCGACAAATAGAAAATCTAACCCGGTCCATTCTTTGTATGCATCGAACTCAGATTGAACGTAAACCGTAGGCGCACTAACAGCCGAAACTGCAAGGAAAAGGTGCTGACTACGGATCTTTTTCGCCCAATCCATTGCTCACATTTATGCGGTCTCAATCATCCAAAACCTGACATAGACGTGTTTGTTGTCACTGATTTATCTGCCGCGAAAATCACCATCTGACAACTAGAAGAAAGCAATATTGGTCTTTCCCCGCGCGGGATGGCTCTTGTAAGGCTGACGCGCGGATGAGAAGGGGCCGGTTGCCCTTTCTGCGCGCGGGGCGGCTGATTTTTCAAGCGTGCAAACGCACACTGAGGAGGGTTGGTCTTTCTGTGCGCGGGGCGGCTCTTGATAGGTGGTAACAAGTATTGGCGTTCTTGCTGAAAAATACCGGTTTGTCACAGGCTTCAGGTAACTTATCACGCATGTGGTTGTTTCAAAGAGTGCTAGCGATAATTTTCCTTGTATTCATGACTGTCTTGTGTCACAGTGGGGTTACTTCTGCGCCGAAAGGTCTTTCCCCAGACAACGAATATGAAATCGTGAAAATTGTATACGGAGGCTACGGATTTGGAAAGACTTGTGATTATCCGTATGTAGAACTAAACCTCACTGACGGGAGTTTTTATCAATATGCTCCGCAATATACCTCACTTGAGACCAGGGAAAAGAAGAAACTAGGTACGGCTTCGGGCCAAGACATTGCTGAAGTCAAAACGGCCTTAGGCGGCGATAACATGGCGACAGTGCTTCCTCAGGTTATCGCCGAATTAAATGAAGCTACAGCAGATATGGGTCCGTGCGGCGGCCCCGGCACCGATATGGACATCGAGTATAGAGATGGCACAAAAGATGAGTTACATACTGGTGGTTGTGGTATGCATTTTGACCGCGATATTGAAACCGTCCTTGGAGCCCTAGATCCCCTAACTAGGCGATTCGCCTCAACGGCGGATGATTATTGTTCGTTGTGGACAGAAAACCCAGCGCGACCCGAGCCAATCTGAACGACACAAATATTTGGGTCGCCCAAAAAGCCGGACAAGAGGGAGAGTCTGCGCTTTTGACA
>DAIOFF010000062.1:0-12137 GCA_036745855.1 Scrofimicrobium sp.
CATGCCCCCTTGGCTTAGGTTCTCTGCATGGTGCGCTATCAAATCTTACTAATCTTCCTGAGGTGCCCAAACGCCTCTGTGTACCTGCTCTGAAGTGCTTAAATGCCTCTATCGGCTGTCTCCTCATGCGCTCACTTGACTCTGTAGGCCTTCCTGAGGTGCTCAAAACCTCCCGCTCGCCTTCTCCCACGGGCTCAATCGATTAGGTCCGCACTAATGGCTGCAAATCGGCACTGAAAACAGCCAATAGTGCGGACCGGATTGCGGTTATGTAGTGCAGCAGCTAAAAATAGCGCAGTTCCCAGAAGACTCCGGGCTTTAGCCGTCTATCATGCCCGTTTTGGAGTTCTTGGCGGATGTGGTCTATCAGGTTTGCGCGATTTTGGGGGTTCTGAAGATCTTGAGCAACCACGGTGATGACCTTGAACCCTGCGGCTTCAAGCCTCCTTTTGCGCATCTCGTCAGATTGACGCATACCTTGGTTACCGTGATATTCCCCGTTGTACTCAATGATGAGCAAGGTTTCTGGGAAGAAGAGGTCTGGCCGTAGTGTTCCAACGTCTGGAATCCATACTGTTGGATTGCAAACGGGATTTGGTAATCCTGCTTGTAGAAGGTGAAATCGCAATACAGATTCCATGGGTGAGTCTACTCGTGGGGCTGTCCATTCTAAGGCCTTTTGTCGTTGTATTACCCCGGGACCCCTATGCAAAAGGTGCTGTTGTTCAAGTTTGGTTATGCTTGAGGGCTGCCTGAAGACATGGACCAAATAGTCTGTAACAGCTAGGAAAGCCGGGTTATCCCATAAAAGAGAAAGATCATACCAAGTTCGTTCTAGAGTTGTAATTCTTACGCCATTTAGGACCGTAAGTTCTGAGTTTTGTAGTGTCATTTGTCTAGAAGAAATGTTGTACGCACGTATCTTAGGTTTACCCTTTGGGACTCCTATCTGCGGAATTGCTAGTACAGTGTCATGATCGCTTCCGACGGGCATAGGCAGCCCATGAAGGCGCGCTGCCGTTTCGCCGACTGCAAATGCATGGTCTGGCAGGACGCTTCATCAGTGCTTTAAATGACTCTTCTGTTGTGGCCTCTTTTGTTGCTCTTACACCCCAAAACGGAGAGTGCCTACCGCCATACCTCTTTCGACCTTCTCCAGCCTTGATTGAGTCACGAACTGGGAAGGCTGCTCCAAGGCATTTACTAATCTCACTTCCATGCATTCCACAATGGTCGGTCCAAGAGAACTAAGAACGAAATGGAAATTTCAAATCTGTTGATAACGCTGAGTAATTGATCTGTGGATAAAAAGAGATTGCCGATTGGTAATTTTGGTCCGCACTAATGGCTGTTTTCAGTGCCGGTTTGCAGCCATTAGTGCGGACCTGAGTTTGTGGTGGCGCGGCCCCGAGGCCACCCCGACATGTCACCTATTGAAGATCAGGGAAGAATCAGGGGGCCTAATGCTGTGCGGACCTGGGTTTTTCCGGTAGTGTCTGTGAGCATATGGAAGGAGGCAGGAATATGTGCAAAAAAGTATTCAAGTTTGTGCTTTGGACAGGTGTCCTCGCTGGAGCCGCTGCTGTGGCTCTTCAACTTGAGCCCGTGCGTGACGCGGTAAAGAAACTGGGTGTAGAACTGTGATTGAGCCTAAGCCGCTGGGCTGAGTGCTGCTGCCGGGGTGGATTATTTCTGCCAGGCGGCAGTACCCTATTTGCTTGCCGCATTTAGCTGGCAAAACCGAACCTTCCAGTGCTTGCTCCAGGTTAGCCGTGCACTGGTGGCGTTGCCTACGTTGTTAGCTTGCGAAGGCCTCGGCAAGAATCTCTTCACGTTGCTGGCGGTGAAGCCAACCAAGACCCGTGGCGGGGGATGCTGAAGGCGGACGCGCAACGACGGTCACCTTTTGGCTGAGGTGTGGGAACAGGTTCAGGGCCAGGAATGACCAGGCACCTTGGTTTTGGGGTTCGTCTTGAACCCAGATGACATCGCCTGCGAAATCCCCGATGGCTGCTTGTAATTCTTCGATTGCCAGGGGATAGAACTGCTCCAAACGCAAAATGGCGACGTCGTTTCGGCCTAGTTCGTTGCGGTGGGCTGCCAGGTCGTAGTAAATTCGGCCTGAACAAAGTAGGACTCGTGAAGCTCCAGCAATGTGGTCTGCGTCGTGAAGGACTGGCATGAAGCTTCCAGTTGTGAACTCAGAAATGTCTGATGTGGCTGCGGAAAGGCGTAGCAGTTGTTTTGGGGTGAACTCGATTAGGGGTTTACGAGGCCGCGCATAAGCTTGCTTTCGCAGCAGGTGAAAGTGGTTTGCGGGTGTTGATGGCTGACAGACGCGCATGTTGTCTTCTGCCGCCATCTGTAGGTAGCGTTCGATTCTGGCTGATGAGTGATCGGGGCCTTGTCCTTCGTAGCCGTGGGGTAGCAGCATGACTAGTGAAGTGAGTTGTCCCCATTTTTGTTCTGCTGATGTCACGAATTCATCAATCACGGTTTGTGCGCCATTTGCGAAGTCGCCAAATTGGGCTTCCCATAGCACTAGCGTGTCGGGGCGTTCGATGGAGTATCCATATTCGAACGCTAGGGGGGCGTATTCGGAAAGTGGGGAGTCGTAGATTTGGAATGGTGCTTGGTCGTCAGTGAGGAAGTCCAGTGGAGTGAATTCGCGGCCATCGGTTGCATTGTGTAGGGTGGCGTGGCGTTGTACGAAGGTGGCGCGTTGGGCATCTTGACCGGAGAATCTTACGGGTGTTCCGTCCATGACTAGGGTTCCAAGGGCCAGTAGTTCTGCGAATCCCCAGTCGACGGGAGTTTCGCCTCGTGACATTTTGAGGCGTTTTTCGCTCAGTTGCCGCAGTTTTTTGTGAGGGTTGAAGCCTGGTGGGAAAGACACGTATGCTTCGCCAATCCGTTCAAGCTGATCTGGTGGCGCGGCGGTGGTCCATCCGATCATTAGGCCTTGTCCGGGGCGTTGCGAGCGGGGGATTTCTAGTCCGTGCCGTTCAGGTTGTCCTTCTGGAATGTATCCGTGTTCTCGTGTTTGTTCCAGGATTTCTGTCAGGTTGTCTTGGTATTGCTGGTGGAACCGTGCGGCTTCGTCTTCAGAAATGTCGCCTCGACCAATCAAGTTGGATAGGTAGACTTTGCGGGTTGAGTCTAGTTTGTTGATGAGTTCGTACATGACGGGTTGGGTCATTGAGGGGTCGTCGCCTTCGTTGTGTCCGCGCCGCCGGTAGCAAACTAGGTCGATGATGACGTCTTTGTTGAATTCTTCGCGGTATCTAAATGCCAGGTCAGCGGTGCGCCAGACGGCTTCTGGGTCGTCTCCGTTCACGTGGAAGATGGGGATTTGCATGCCTTTTGCGAGGTCTGTTGGATATTTGGTTGAGCGACCTGAGGCGGGCCCGGTTGTGAATCCGATTTGGTTGTTGACTATGACGTGAAGGGTTCCTCCGGTCCTGAAACCGGGTAGTTGACTCATGTTGAATGTTTCGTTGACAACGCCTTGACCGATGAATGCCGCGTCGCCGTGGATGAGGATTGGTAGGACGGGGAATGTTGGGTCGCCAAGTTCGTCTTGTTTGGCGCGGACAATGCCTTCTAGGACTCCGTCGGCGGCTTCAAGGTGAGAGGGGTTTGCGGCAAGGTAGACTCTGGTTGCTACTCCGTCGTCAGCTGCGTAAACGCCTTCAGTGCCAAGATGGTATTTCACGTCGCCTGAACCTAGTTGTGCGCCGGTGTTTTTGCCTTCGAACTCTGAGAATATTTGTGCGTAGGATTTTCCGGCGATGTTTGCGAGGACGTTGAGACGTCCGCGGTGTGCCATCCCGATTACGACTTCATGTAAACCATTTCTTGCGGAGCTTGCGAGGACTTCGTCGAGAAGGGGAATTAGTGATTCGCCGCCTTCAAGGGAAAACCTTTTTTGTCCTACATATTTTGTTTGTAAGAACTCTTCAAATGCTTCGGCTGCTGTTAGAGTAGAAAGGATTTTTCGCTGTTGTTCAGGGGTTGGTTTTTCGTAGGGAGTTTCGATTTCTTTTTGAACCCATAGTCTTTGTACGGGATCTTGAATATGCATGTATTCGGTGCCCACACTGCGCGTGTATGTGTCGCGAAGGCGACGAAGAATGTCGCGCAAACTCATTTGATCGACCCCTGCAAAACCGCCGGTTGGGAACATTCTGTCGAGGTCCCAAACGGATAGTCCATAACGTGCAAGTTCTAGGTCAGGATGTTGACGCACACGGTAGGAAAGTGGGTCGGTATCTGCAGCTAGGTGTCCGCGGGATCGATATGCGTGTATTAGTTCAACTATTCTGGCGGGTTTTCCTTTTTCTCGCTCGGGATCATAAAGGCGGTCTTTTTCCCAATGATATGGGGGGTAGGGGACTTTTAATGCTTCATAAACTCTGTCGTAAAATCCGTCTTTTCCGGTTAGTTTTTGCGCCAATAGTTGCAAAAATTCGCCGGAACCTGCGCCTTGAATAACACGGTGGTCGTATGTGGAAGTCACGTACATTGTCTTGCCGACGCCCATGGCTGCAAGGCGTTCTAGGGGTACGCCAGCCCATTCGGCAGGGTAATCTGTTGCGCCGACCCCAATAATTACGCCTTGACCTGGCATGAGCCTTGGAACTGAATGTGTTGTTCCAAGTGTGCCAGGATTTGTCAGGGTTAGGGTTGCGCCTTGGAAGTCAGCAGTCGTGAGTTCACCGCGCCGGGCCCTTCCGATGAGGTCGTCCATGGATGCTCGAAATTGTGAGAATGTCATTCGGTCAGCATTTTGAACTACGGGAACCATTAGTGAACGGCTGCCGTCGGATCGTAAAACGTCGACTGCTAGGCCAAGGCCGACGTTGGCGAAACGTTCGATGCTTGGTTTGTTTTCGTCATCGACGTAGCGAACGTTCATGTCGGGCATTTCTACCAAGGATTCGACCAGGGCGTATGCGATTAAGTGGGTGAAAGAGACTTTCCCACCAACTGTGCGTTCAAGGTGCCTGTTGATTACGGCCCGGTTTTCTATTAGTAGTTTGGCTGCAATCTGTCTTGCTGATGTTGCTGTTGGAATTGCAAGGGATGCGTCCATGTTTTTGGCGGTGGCGCGCGCTGGTCCTTTGAGGTGTTCGACTTGATCAGAGCTTTCGCCGTCAGCCAGGTCGGCGGCTATTTTGGTTTGATTACGCCTGGTGTAGGGCGACGTTGCGGCGCGTGAGCTTGTTGGTGGCGCGGGTGGCAGGTCTGATCTTTCACCCGAGATCATGTTCTTTGTGTCTAGGTCGCCTCCAGGGGCATTATCGGATAGGTCAAAACTTTTTTCGACAGCGGGCGTCAAGTCTTCAATCACGGCAGGTTTGTTTGTTTGTGAGTCATTTGCTTCTGCGCTGCCTGCTTGCGGACTAGCGGGTATCCGTGCGGCAAAATCTGGGCGTGAGAATAACTGGCCCCACGATTCGTCTACCGATTTAGGATCTGTCTTGAAAGACTCATACATTTGCGCTACATACCACTCATTGGGGCCCCAGTCGGGGAAAATATCTGGCACTTGCGTGTCTCCTCTGAATCACCGAACCCCCTCCAGTCTAGGCCTCTTGTCCTATGAAGGCGACCGAAGCTTAGAAATTGACGAACGACCCTGTATTATTGCCGATCATGGATAGTGACAGTAGATACCCCCGAAATTGGGGGGATGCACGCACGTGTTAGTTGATGTATTGCTCATTTTGCTGGGCGTCTTACTAACTTTTGGAACGGCAGTTTTCGTTTCTTCTGAGTTTGCTCTTGTTGCTTTAGATCAGGCGACTGTTGAGCGGAAGATCAACGACGGTGACACCCATTTGAATCTGGTCATGCGGGCTTTGAAGCATTTGTCGACTCAGCTTTCTGGGGCGCAGGTTGGAATCACGCTGACAACGATTTTGCTTGGGTATACGACGCAGGCTGCGCTTGCAGACATTTTTACAAGCTGGTTTGGAAGTGTTGGTTTGGCTTTGGCCGCCGCCACGTTGATAGCTGCTATTTTGGCTGCAGTGTTGGTGAACGCTTTTTCGATGTTGTTTGGTGAGTTGGTGCCGAAGAATATGGCGCTGGCTGATCCGCTTCGAACGGCTCGTTTGGTTGCCCCGTTGCAGATTGGATTCACGTGGCTTTTTCGGCCTGTGATTGCAGTTTTGAATGGGACTGCGAATGCTATTTTGCGGTCTTTTGGGATAGAGCCGAAAGAGGAAATCTCATCTGCACGGTCTGCGTCAGAACTTGCTGCTTTGGTGCAGCATTCGGCAGATGAAGGCACTTTGGATGCGGTTACTGCTGAGTTGTTTACAAAGTCAATTCGGATGGAAGAGCTTAGCGCTCAGGATGTGATGACTGATCGTGGCCGGATGGTTTCGTTGCCTGAGTCTGCGACTGCTGCGGATTTGATTGAGGCGGCGCGTACGACGGGTCATTCGCGTTTCCCTGTGATTGGTGACAATTCGGATGACGTTGTGGGGCTTGCAAGCTTGCGCCGCGCTGTTGGCGTCCCGTTTGATCGCCGCTGTGATGTTCCAGTGACTAGTAGTTCGCTTTCTGTGGAGCCTTCTAGGGTGCCAGAGACTATGCGACTGGCACCGCTTCTTGTTCATCTTCGTGATGAGGGTCCGCAGATGGCGGTTGTTGTTGATGAGTATGGTGGCACGGCGGGCATTGTGACGTTGGAGGATGTTGTTGAGGAGATTGTGGGCGAGGTGAGTGATGAGCATGATCGGCGCCGCCTTGGCATCAAATCGATTCCTGAGGGAGGTTTTCAGGTTCCGGGCACGCTTCGTCCTGATGAGCTTCATGCGCAAACTGGTATTGCGTTGCCCAAAGATGGCCCGTTTGAAACTGTTGCAGGTCTTATTATGTCTGAGCTGGGCAGAATACCGGTCGTTGGGGATCTTGTGGTTGTTGAGGGCGTGACTTTAGAGGTGACTGGGATGGAAGGACGCAGGGTTTCCCGCATTCGCGTTGAGGGCGGTGAGTGTGAATGAATCCTGCTTTTGGACTTACTATTACGGTCATTTTGTTGCTTATTAATGCATTTTTTGTGGGGGCAGAGTTTGCTGTGACTTCGTCGCGGCGCTCTCAGATTGAGCCGCTAGTTGAAGAGGGCAAAAGGGGTTCTCGTCAGGCGCTTTATGCGTTGGAACATGTGTCTTTGATGCTTGCTATTTGTCAGCTTGGAATCACAATAATGTCTACTTCTCTTGGTGTTATTGCGGAACCAGCGATTGCGCATTTGCTTGAGGTTCCACTTGGCGTGTTTGGTTTTTCCGAGGCGGCAGTGCATGGTATTGCGTTTGTTCTTGCGCTTTTGATTGTTTTGTTTTTGCATGTTGTGTTTGGTGAGATGGTTCCGAAGAACATTTCGATTGCGGGGTCTTCGCGGGTTTTGTTGTGGCTTGCGCCTCCGCTTGTGGCTTTTGGGCGGGCTTTCCGGCCGATTGTGATGGCTATGGATAATCTTGCGAATTGGTTTTTGAAGCTTTTCGGAATAAATCCAAGTTCAGAGATTTCGGCTACTTTTACGGTTGACGAGGTGGAAAATATTGTCCGTTTGTCTCAAGCGGAGGGCAAACTTAAGGATGAAATAGGTCTTTTGTCTGGCACTCTTGAGTTTTCGAAGGAGACTGCTGCGTCTGCGATGGTTCCGATTAATGATTTGACGGTGCTTCCGGAAACTGTGACGCCTGCTGAAGTGGAGGCTACCGTTGCCAAAACTGGGTTTTCTCGGATTCCGATTGTTGACGGTGATCAGGAGTTGGTTGGGTACGTTCACCTTAAGGATGTTCTTTACGCGGGGCGCGATGAACGCGATCAGCCGATCACGCCTTGGCGTATTCGGCCTCTTGAAACCGTCCAAGGAGACGCTGAGATTGAAGATGCGATGAAGTTCATGCAAGAGTCCGGTGGGCACCTCGTAAAGGTTCAAACTGAGGCTTCCCCAGTGGCAGGCGTGCTTTTCCTTGAGGATATTTTTGAGGAGCTGGTGGGCGAAGTGCGGGACTCTCTGCAACGAGGAGCCTAGTCGGTGATAAAGTCGTTGTTGTCGCCATGCAAGCGCAAAAGGTCGTCTACCTGGAGGTCAACGTGATTTCGGTTGCTGCCGATCCGTATCCCCTAGTCATCGCGCATCGCGGTGGTGGGGACGAGGCCCCGGAGAATTCGTTCACTGCATTTTCGGCAATGCATGAACTGGGCGTTAGATATATTGAGACCGACGCGCATTTGACTGCTGATGATGTGGTGGTTCTCAACCACGATGAGGTCATTGACCGCACGTATGACGGTGAGGGCCGAATCTCTGAGATGACTTATGAGGAGATTTGCCAGTATCGAAATAGTGCGGGTGAGACAATGCCGCGGTTGGTGGACGCCCTTGAAAGTTTTCCTGAACTTTTTTGGAACATTGACGCAAAATCAGATGATGTGGTTGATCCGTTACTTGAGATTTTGGCTGAACGTGAAGCATTTGGACGTGTCTTGTTGGCGTCGTTTTCTGAGAAGCGTTTGAATCGTATTCGTGACTGTGAAGAACCTGAGTTGACCACTTCTTTGGGGGTGCCAGCGGTTGTTCGTTTGATGTTGGCTTCGGAAACTGTCTCTGCTGCTGAAACCTGGCGTGTAGATGGTCCGCATCAGCATGTGCGGGCAGTTCAGGTGCCTGAGAAGATGAAGGGCATTCGTGTTGTCAATCCACGTTTTGTTGCGACGGCGCATACTGCTGGGCTTGCGGTGCATGTGTGGACTGTGAATGAACCAGACGCGATGGTGCGCCTTCTTGATTGGCGTGTGGATGGTTTGATTACGGATAGGCCAACCATGTTGCGTGAGATTTTGAAGGCCCGCGGGCAGTGGCGTGATCCTCAGCCCATGGAAGCTTGAGTTGTTGGCGTGGCCGCCTTTGCGATAGTTCATCGCACTTGAGAAAAGATTGATGGCTGCCGCTTTGGTGCCATATCCTCTTCTAACAAAATCACGCCGCGCCTTGACCCCATGGATACCATCCTTTTTGGATGACTCACCTGAGAATCGGCCTCGCCGAAAATATTTCAAATCCTGTACTATCGCTTTTGGTAAATAAAGGAGGCCCAATGACCACACTGCCCATTTCGAACCTACAGACAACAAGCGCCGCAAAAACCGCGCTTCAAATAGGTTCTGGTGCATTGCTACTGGCAATCGCGTCACAGATTCTGGTGCCGCTTCCATTTACGCCCATCCCGCTGTCGTTAGGGACGCTTGCGGCAATGCTGCTTGGTGCGGCGCTTGGGCCCGCAAAAGGTGCCGCATCTGTCGGTCTATACGTGGTTGCAGGCGTTGTGGGGGTCCCCGTGTTCGCTGGTTTCAAAGCAGGGATTATGGCGGCCTCATTCGGATACGCAATCGGGTACCTGGCAGCGGCTTTTCTGGTAGGCATCTACGCGGTTCGAACCACTAAGCCAAGCATATTTGCATCCTTTGGCGCCGCAGTGGCTGCAAGTGCGGCAATCCTCACCATGGGAACTACTTGGCTTACAGCTGTCACCGGAATCTCTCTGTCAGCAGGCATAGCTGCAGGCGTTGTCCCATTCCTTATCGGTGATTCCCTCAAGTCAATTGTGGTAGCCGCCGCACTCTATGGGGTACGAGCACGTCGCTCACGCTGGTAGACTGACAAAGTCCAAGCCCCGATAGCTCAGTGGATAGAGCGTCCGCCTCCGGAGCGGAAGGTCGCAGGTTCGAATCCTGTTCGGGGTACTTTGTGTTGTTGCGGGACATTGTTCACTCGGTGTCTGGAGCCGAATGCTTCAGTGCGAGAGTCCTGGCGCTTGACCGTCAGATAAGTTTCCATCCGAATCAATAAATTACAATCGGCATGAAGAAAGCTCTCTGGCAGGAGGGAACTGTGCGTGATGATCGGATGAACGTGACAGAAGAACGTCGAGTCCACGTTGAGATGGAAGCTGAACTCGTTGATAAAGGTACTAAACAGGCAGCTTTTGAGCGTTTTCTGCGCTTTCGCGGCAACCTTATTGCACTAGGCAAAAGCGGCGAATACAAGGATCGCGTACACGAAGCTCAAGCATTCATTGATGATGCGAACGAAGAGCAGACTGATATTCGAGTAGTACTTCACTTGATCGGAAAATCGTGGGTAGAGGTCAGTAAATTAGGTGATGAACTTATCAATAAAGCCGCAGCTCAAGAGGGAATCGTGGTGCGAACTGATGATGATCAGATCGTGTCAAACCCAAGCGAAATCTATGACGAAATGAGTCGTCAGCTTGCAAACGCATAGCATGCAGTATGCCTCACAGGAGAATTTTAGCAAGAGAGTCTGACCGTGAGAATCGACTAGTGAGGATTCGTCGCTGGATCGTTGATTATCGAGTGAGCGTCTGCGAGGTCCACTGCAGGGGTCACCGGCTCTTCGGGCTTTGGTGGATGTGTTGGGACATCGCTTTGATGTCCCAACACGCTGTGGTTTCTAAGAGTATTTAGCTTCCATTTCGGTTTCGATTTGCTCAAGTGATTTCCCGGAAGTTTCGGGCATTATCTTGAGAAGAATGAAACCAAAAATGAGGTTGATAACCGCGTAAATTCCGTAAGTCATCATTCCACCAAGTGCGGACATCATTGGTGGGAATGTCCATGTCACTATTGCATTGACAATCCAAAGGATGAACACTGCGCCTCCATTTGCTGCGCCGCGGACGCGTGACGGAAACATTTCGCCCATCATTGTCCAAACGACGGGACCATTCCCTGCTTGAACAATCAGCATGAAAATGCCCATTAGTGCCAAAATGATAAGCGGAGCCCATGTAGCGGGGAAAGCCCCCTGATCCATTGCCGGTTGAATGGCAAAACCGAAAACGCCTGCTATGGCACCCAAGGTTATAGCCACGCCAAATAGGCAAGTAATGAGAATTTGACGCCGCTTAAATGCCCCGATTAACCAAAGAGCAATAGCGCATCCGACCACTGACATGACCCCATTTGCTACTTGCGCTGTGATGGCAGCTGATGTTCCCATGCCCGCATATTCTAGAACTTTTGGTGCGTAGTACATGACTGTATTGACACCAGTTGTCTGGTTCGTGATTGCAATAAATGCTCCAACAAAAAATAGCTTTCGAATCCAAGGTGTTTTCATAATATCGCGGAAAGTACCCTGTTTTGTTGCCCCTTCCTTTTGGTGGGCCTCGGCCATATCCATGACTTCATCTGAGATTGAACCGTCTTTTTCGGGCACTCGCAAGCGTTTAAGTGCACCAATCGCTGCGTAATAGTTTTGCCGTTGCGCATGCCAGCGGGGCGATTCTGGCATTAAACGCATCCCAAGCCACAGTGCCACAGCAGGAACCGTCGCCAGAACAAGCATGATGCGCCAACCTGCGCCGTTGCCTCCAGAAACTACCAGTTGCGCAACATAATCGTGCCATTCGGTTTGCGGCATGGTGCCAACAGAGTTAGATGATAGGTGAAGTACATTATCAAATGGTTGCGTTCCGGGTTCCAAAAGTCCTTTAGGATCTTCTGTAATATCTAACTGGGGTCCAGCATAAATTGCGTTAATTAGCGCGTTGAATGAAAATGCCAACAATTGTCCTATTACAATCATTAACTGATCTACAGCAACGATTGTGCCGCGTATTCGTTTTGGGGCAGTTTCTGCCAAATATACAGGGACTGCGCCTGACGCGCCGCCTACTGCCAAGCCAAGTATTACCCTGAACGGATACATGACCCAAATGTTTGGTGCGAGAGTGGTTCCTAGTGTCCCGATGATAAAGACAATAGCCAACCAGATAATAATGCGTTTGCGGCCAAACTTGTCTGAGAGCCGTCCAGAAATTAAGGCACCAAAAGCAGCGCCAACCAGAAGCGTTGCGCCTATCGCGCCTTCTTCAGCTGGGGTGAGCATGAGTCCACCGGCTCCGCGAGGCATATACATGTAGGGCAATGCCCCGGAAATGACGCCCGTATCGTAGCCAAATAAAAATGAACCAAGTGTGGCGACGAATGCAACAAAACCAATTTTCCGCTTTTTGCCCGATGGAGGAGTCTCCTCCACAATTCTTTCTGTGTTCTCCTTTGAACTCAGTATTTGATTAACAGATATTTTG
>DAIOFF010000063.1:0-12095 GCA_036745855.1 Scrofimicrobium sp.
CTCCTCCGTTTCAATCAGACAAGGATAGCTCGGTTGACACTGCTCTACGATGTAATACATGTCAGTTACTGAAGCAGAAGTCTTGAAAGCCCTTGACAAAGTTCAAGATCCAGAAATTCACAAGCCAATCACAGAGCTCAAGATGGTTGAGTCCATCTCTATTGATGGTGGAGCTGTCGCTGTACGGATCCTGCTCACAACGCCAGGATGCCCGCTAAGAAATACGATCACAAAAGACGTTGAGCAGGCAGTTGGCGCACTTGATGGCGTGAGCAGTGTTGACGTCCAGATGGGTGTCATGGATGATGACCAGAAGAAAGAGTTACGCGAGTACCTAACAGGCCACAAAGAACGCGATATTCCGTTCAATCAGGCAGACTCTTTAACCAGGGTCATTGCTGTTACTTCTGGCAAGGGCGGGGTAGGAAAGTCATCCGTAACCGCAAACTTGGCGGTTGGCTTAACTGCGCAGGGCTTAAAAGTTGGTGTACTTGATGCCGATATTTATGGGTTTTCGTTGCCAAGGATGCTGGGCGTCACCCAAGAGCCACAATCAATTGACGGGATGATCATTCCCCCCATCGGTGCTGGAGGCGTGAAAGTCATTTCTATCGGCATGTTTGTGCCCGAAGGACAACCGGTTATATGGCGCGGCCCCATGCTGCACCGGGCTTTGCAACAGTTCCTGGCAGACGTTTTCTGGGGTGACCTAGATGTACTGCTACTAGACATGCCACCAGGCACAGGCGATGTCGCCATCTCAGTGGCGCAGCTTCTGCCAAGTTCTGAAATCCTGATCGTTACAACCCCACAGGTTGCTGCTGCCGAGGTCGCAGAACGTTCCGGCAGCTTAGCTTCGCAGACCAAACAACGTGTCATTGGTGTCATCGAAAATATGTCTTACTTCCCGCAAGACGATGGGTCGAAGCTAGACATATTTGGCACGGGCGGCGGTGAAACCGTTAGTTCCCGCTTGGCTGGACAGCTTGGTTATCCAATCCCAGTACTGGGTTCAATCCCGCTGGACATTGAACTTAGAAGAGGTGGCGATGTTGGGGAACCCGTCACTCTGGCAGTTCCTGATGCGCTAGCATCCAAAGAGTTCGCTTCCATTAGTAGTGGTTTGGCTCAAAAGGCAAGGGGCCTTGCTGGTAGACCACTTGGAGTGAAACCCTTATAAGTCCTGGTTTGGGTTGCCAAAAAGCGCAGAAAATCATTAGGTTTTCTGCGCTTTTTGGCAACCCAGATTTCTTAGGGCTTACAGTTTTGTCAGCAACTGCCGTCTAGTTTCATCCTGTCGATTGAATCGATGCGACCTTGGTGGCGCCCTCCCTCAAAGTCTTCACTCAGCCACACTGACGCAATCATTTCAGCAAAAGGCGGCGCAATAACCCGCGCGCCTACCGCTAACGCATTTGTGTTGTTGTGGTTCCTTGAGAGTTTGGCTGTAAATGGTTCCGAGCAAACCACACAGCGGACACCATTAACACTGTTGGCTGCTAGAGAAATTCCAAGCCCTGTTCCACACACCAAGATTGCTCTGTCTGCTTCGCCCCGCGCCACAACCTCAGCAGCTTTACGCCCATAATCCGCGTAACTAACGCTATCCGTGGTGTTTGTTCCAACATCCAAGACCTCATGTCCCCAGCTTCGAACGACATCTAATAGGTGATTTTTTAGCTCTAGCCCGGCGTGATCTGATCCAAATACGACTCTCATAATGCCTCCTAGACAGCCAGCCTACCTGTAGACAGATACACTTGAACAGAACTGGAGGGTGAATGAGTATTGACCGGGTTTCTACATGGGCGTTTTGTGAAGAGCACCCCGGCCCAGATCCTGCCCTAGAACGGCTGCGCAACGTCGGAATTGAGCTGGGAGCAAGCCCCGTAAGCCACGCAACTGGCGCTTTGTTACGTGTTCTTGCTGCCACTAAAGATGCCCGCGCGGTTATCGAAATTGGCACGGGCGTTGGGGTATCGGGTTTATTTCTTTTGCAAGGCATGAACCCTAATGGGGTTCTTACCACCATAGATTCTGAACCAGAGTTTCATCGCGCGGCCCGAACTACTTTCCGCGGAGCCGGCGTTGCGTCCCACAGAACCAGGTTCATCACTGATCGCGCACTTGACGTTCTACCGCGCATGGCAAAAGCCGCCTATGACATGTTTGTCGTTGATGCACCTGCACGGGATATGCCCCGGTATTTAGATCATGCTGCCAGAATGCTTCGCAAAAGCGGGCTTTTGGTTATCATAAATGCCCTTGATCACGGACAAGTAGCTAACCCGGCAAAACGCGCACCAAGCACGGTGATTATGCGGGAAATGCTTCGGGCCTTGCAGGAATCAGACCAGTTTCATTCCAGCCTGATACCTGCAAGTGATGGAATCGAGATTGCGGTCCGAACCTAGTCTCCAACTGCTCCTCGAAGCGCAACTGCCAATTCGCGGGCTTCATCTGGGGTGACTTCAATTACCAAACGGCCTCCGCCTTCACTGGGAATGCGCATGATGATTCCACGCCCCTCTTTGGTGGCTTCCATTGGGCCGTCGCCTGTGCGGGGTTTCATCGCTGCCATAGTATTCTCCTAAATGCGGTCAGGGTCCACACCTATTCTACCGCCCTTGACCACTTCCCAAACGTTCTAAACCTGCGAATACCGCATCGACGGCGTCTTCTGCAGAATCTACGACGCTGAATAAGTCAATGTCGGACTCATTAATTAGACCGCGCTGCACCAGAGCGTCACGCATCCACGCAATTAGTGGGTTCCAAAAGTCCCGGCATACAAGAACCAGGGGAAATGAATCTACTTTTCTAGTCTGGACCAGTGTCAGTGCTTCAAAGAGCTCATCCATAGTGCCAAAGCCGCCTGGCATTACGATAAAACCCCTGGCATACCTGACAAACATCACTTTGCGTGCAAAGAAGTAGCGGAAGTTGATTCCAAGAGTCACGTAAGGATTCATTCCTTGTTCAAAAGGAAGCTCTATACCTAATCCAACTGATATACCACCCGCTTCATCAGCGCCTTTGTTTGCTGCTTCCATGCAACCAGGGCCGCCACCAGTAATGACAGCAAAATCACGTTCTGCTATCAGGCGTCCAATGTCTTCGGCAATCTTATAATCGGGATGCTCTGGTTTCGTCCGGGCTGACCCAAAAACGGAAATGGCATTACCTATGTCGCTTAGTGAGCCAAAACCTTCCACAAACTCACTTTGTATGCGAAGCACCCGCCACGGATCAGTGTTTTTTGATGTCAAAAGGGTCTTGTCTGCGGTTTCTCGCGGAATTTGGGCTCCACGCATTATTGCGGGTCCGCGACTATGCACCTTGGGGTTTTTGGGCATTATTTCCTTCTTCCTGCAGGCTTTTCAGTTAGTCCAAGGAATAAAGGCGCAGCAATCTAGCAGCTTCTTTTTCCATTTGCTCTATCCCTGGACGAACATATTTTCTTGGATCCGTAATCTTCGCGTCAGTAGCTAAAACTTTCCTTACTTCATGCGTAAATACGGTATTCAAGTGTGTGGAAACGTTTATTTTTGTCATTCCTGAGGCGATTGCGGCTTGCATGCCAGCATCGTCAACTCCAGAGGAACCGTGAAGGACCAATGGCACGGGGGATAGCTCATGAATGGCAGAAATAAGGGCATTATCCAGCACAGCAGTTCGTGAAGCCATTGCGTGGGATGAACCGACAGCCACTGCCAATAGGTCAATGCCAGTTTCGGCGACAAACCTGGCGGCGTCTTCGGGATTAGTCCGGGCACTTGGATCGTGCACTCCATTCTTCCCGCCGACTTCCCCAAGTTCGGCTTCCACTGACACCCCTTGGGCATGGGCGACTTTGGTGATTGCGGCTGTGGCCTGCCAGTTTTCTGCGTCGGGCAGTTTGGAGCCGTCATACATGATCGACGTGAATCCAAGGTCAATGGCTTCCCGGCAAAGGTCCAGGCTCTCTGCGTGGTCAAGATGGACGGAAATCTGCGCGGATGATAGTTCCGCAAGCGACAGCAGTGCTTTTGCCAGGGGCGCTAGGTGTCCCCGGTGGTAGGAAACGGCATTTTGGCTTAGTTGCAGGATGACTGGAAGTCCTGTCTGTTCAGCAGCGGCTATGAATCCTTCTGCTTGTTCAAGAAGGATGACGTTGAATGCCCCGACTCCGGTTTTCTTTTTGGCGGCGCGCTCAGCTAGTTTTGCTGCATCGGCTAACATTTGTTTCCTTCCTTAGACAGTGATCACGTTTATGTTTGTTGCTGCAAGCATAGATTTTTCTTCATTGCCGATTCCTTTATCGGTTATAAGCACATCAATGTCACGCAATGAACATATTTTGGCAAATGATCTTTCTCCGATTTTTTTCGAGGCACCCACTGCAATCACTGTACCCGCATGTTCAACCATAGTACGTGTGACTGCCGCTTCATCAGTGTCTTCACAGGTTGCACCTGCGATGGCGTCGAGGCCCACGAAGCCTAAAATCATGCAGTCTAACCACAGTCCGTTCATTGATTCGGTTGCGATGGGGCCTGTGAGTTCGTATGAACGTGACCGCACTACTCCCCCTAATGAGACGATTCGTATCTGCGGTCTGAGTACCAGTGTGTTTGCTATGTTTAGTGCGCTTGCAACTACGGTTAGTCTGACTTCGTCCGCTGGGCCGTTTGGAGCCGGGTCGATTAGTCTACCCAAGTGTTCTGCGACGGCAGTTGCTGTTGTGCCACCGTTTATGCCAACTGTGGGGTTCGCTGAGTATTTGTCTAAGACGTAAGCCGCTGCGGCCTCGCCAATCCCAAAAATATCTGGGTCCATGCGCCCGTATCTGAGTGGAAGGCTATATGCGATTGACGAGGCGACGATTCCGCCATGCGTACGTTTAGCTAGCTGCGCGTTATGCATGAGGTCGAAGTCGCGCCGGATTGTCGATTCTGAGACGCCTAGTTCCCGGGAGGCCTCAGCAACCGCCAGCCGCCCACGGTCTGCAAGCAGTGCAAGTAGTCTTTCCCAGCGCATTGACTGAGCTGCGCCAATCCCATCAGGGATGGCCCCGGCGGGGCGCAGAATGTCTTCGCTCATGTTTCTCCCGATACTCGAATGCGTGAACGCCTACCAGTTCCTTTTGCACCCAACGAACTGGAAGGCTCCCTCCAAAAGACTACCGGTCAGATTCCGATGCCGCGGAACTAGTCACCTGATTATTTGGTCATTTGATGCTTCCAGCGGTCAGGCCGCCAATCAATCGCTTTTCGATGAATGCGAAAAGGATTACGACCGGCACGATTGCGACGATGGAGACACCAAACACGTATTGCCATGCAGAGTCGTACTGGCCGACGAACTTAGTGAGTGCTACCGAGAGCGGTTGGTTTGTGTCGGACGTCAAGAGCACGACGGATGCTGCGAACTCATTCCAGGCGGCCACAAATGTGAAGATTATTGCGGTGACGATTCCTGGCCATACCAAGGGCAGTGTAACTTTGAATAGGACTACCCATTTGCCGGCACCGTCAATCTGTGCGGCTTCATCTAGCTCTTTTGGCACTGAGGCGAAAAATGAGTGCATGATCCACACGGCGAATGCAAGGTTGAACGCCGAGTTCACTAGGATCATTGCTAGCCACGTGTCGACAATACCCAGAAACTTGAACTGCCTAAAAAGACCCGCAACTAATACTGCTGGCTGCAACATTTGCGTGCATAAAACAAGGAATAAAAACATTAGGCGACCGGGGAACTGGAAACGCGCTGTGTAATATGCTGCGGGAGTTGCGACTAACAGGACAATTATTGTGGCTATGCCCGCAATTACTATTGTCGATAAGAGGTTATTCGGCAATGGTGTTTCGGGGGTTGACCACATGGTGGCATAGTTTTCTGGATGCCATTCTTCTGGAATGTAGGTTGGTGGAATCCGTAGAATCTCTGGACGGGTTTTCAGTGAACCTAGGAACATAACCACGTAGGGCAATATAAAGAAGACTACAATAATCAGCCCTGCGATCATGCGTCCAATAATCGATGGGTGATCGCCGGGACCGCCGGTGCGGTATTTGGAGGATTTCTTCGGTTTTCGGTCCTCCCCGTGCTTCGGGCTGGTGGTTTTTAGTGAGCCAACTTGTACGCTCATTCGTCGACTCCTTTCAGTGGCTTTGTCACCTTGAGATATAAAGCAATGACAAGAAGAACAATCACAAAGTTGACTACAGAAAGGGCTGAGGCCACGTCAACTTTTAGGTCAGTTTGGATGAGTTTGAAAATGAGTGTCGTTGTTGTGTCGGCATCATAGCCGGGCACTGAACCTGTCATCATTTTCAAAATCGGTAACGAGTTAAATACGTTGATAATATTGATAATTGTTGCAACAGCTAATGATGGTTTTAGTTGTGGCAAGATAATTGAAAAGTAGGTTCTGGTTCGTGACGCGCCATCAATTTTTGCAGCTTCGAGGACATCCAGAGGGATAGCCTGCAAGCCCGCCAGGATTGTGTACGTTGTAAATGGCAGTGAAACAAAGACCGCAACGATAATTGCGGCAATAAATGCCGAGATTGCATTCTTCGTGAACCCATAGTCTGGCACGTCGAGTATGCCTATGTCATGGAGGAATTGGTTGAAGATCCCGTAGTTTGGTTCAAGCGCATAGTAGAAGACTGTGGTTGTCATGATGACGCTTGATGCCCACGGGACAATCACTGCAAGGCGAACAATCTGACGCCCAGGGAATTTTTTATTCAGGAAGTTCGCTAAGACTAGTGAGATAACGACAGAAAATGCCACGACTACTACAACCCATATCAGAGTGTTTAGAAGTACCCTTGGCAAGTAGGACATGCTGAAGACTTCGCTGTAGTTCCCAAAGCCGGCACTTCCTTTGTCTTTCCCGGTCTTTGAAATACTGCGTGTCGAACTGTAAATCATGTAGCCGGCTGGAAACAGCACGATTGCAAAAATCAATATGAGTGCTGGACCAATCCAGGGTAGTGCCGAAATCAGCTCCCTCACTGGTTTTCGTTTTCGTTCTCTGGTTGTTTCTTGAGCGGTTTTTTGCGTCTTTTGCGATACCTCTACTGTCATGTTGAGTCCTGAGGGTTTGGTCTTTATTAATAAAGGTGGGGCGGGGTTGTTATCCCCCGCCCCTGTTTTTTAGCTTTCTGCTTTGGCTGCTATTTCCTCTAGCGTTTCACGCGCATCTTTCCCTTGCGCGACTTGACCTATAAGGCTTTGAATTGCCCCTTGAGCCGCAGGCCAGTCCGGATTCGTGAATGGGTAGAACTGTGCGGCAGGAAGTAACTCAATAAATGGAGCTAATGCTTCTTTGTCGCCAAGTACTTCCGCACCTGATTTTGTGACAGGAACGAAGCCTTCCGCATCTACCCAGTTTGAGTACACATCAGGCTGATAGTAGTAGTCCAAGAATGCACGGAGTGCACATTGCTTGGTTTCGTCGCCTTTGTCGAATGCCATCATGTGATCAGCGACGCCGAGTGTCACTGGCGATCCGTCTTTCGTGGCAATTGGTGCCATCCCGTAGTTCAGTTCAGGGTTTTTGGCTTCAATCTCATTTACTGTCGGGGGCAGCCCAACAATCATGCCGATCTTGCCCTGAATGAAGACGTCCATCAAAGGCGTGCGTTGGGATGCGCCAGCGTCGGGTTGGGTGAGGCCGTCTTGCGCAAGCTTTTGGAAGAACTCAACTGCTTCCACGTTCTCATCTGTGGTGATTGTCAGTTCCTCAGCGTCGCCGTATCCGCCGCCGTTTCCGAACATCCAGATGGCGGTTTCGGCTTGCGCCTCTTCGTTCCCAAGTGGCAAGCCGTAACCGTAGGTGCCACCTTCAAGCGCAGATATCTTTTCTGCTGCGGCGCGCAACTCATCCCACGTCTTTGGTGGGTTGTCTGCGTCAAGTCCTGCTTTCTCAAACAAGTCTTTGTTGTAGAACATTGTTCTTGCCGAGGCGATCAGGGGGAGCCCGTACTGCACTCCGTCCATTGATGCATTTTCCACAAATGATTCTTGGAAATCAGCGACCCGCTCGGGTGACATGACATCTGCGACAGGATAGAGCATTTCGTCTTCGGCATACGCCGCGAATGAGTCAATGCTGAGCAAATCTGGCATTTGGTCTGCTTGGATTTTTGTCCGTACTACGTCGTTTATGTTTTCCCACGATTGAATCTCTAGGTTTACTTTTGTACCCGCGTTCTCTGCTTCGAAGCCAGCAATCACCTCATCCCAAAGAGCTTTCGTCTTATCTGAGTAGGTGGGGACCAAGAAGTCGATTGACTCTGCCATCTCGCAATCGGCTGCGAGCGGTTCGCCGCCGCCTCCACCTGTACTTCCACCTGCGTCTCCACCTGAAGTTTGAGTGTCTTCTCCGCCACCCCCACTGCTGCAGGCAGCCAGCATTAGTGCGGCAACAGCCCCCACAGACAGCAGCATCGGTATACGCGTTTTTCTTGATCTTCTCATATTCCTCATCCTTTTTGACGTTGACTCGGACCCCTTGCCGCACGCAAACCTCGATTGCATTTATGTGCTGTTTTTACGTGCCAGCTATTCACAGCTAAGCACTGCACTTGTGTGCTGTCCACCACAAGCTCCTTCAAAATGATCACAATTACGTCACGATTTTGAAGTTATGTGATAGTTACGATTTATTTAATGATGATTTCTACCCCCGCCATCTACCCTCCACATACCCTTATCTGACTTTTTTGCTTCACTTTCTTCCACATTCCGCCATAGGTAAGGTAAGCTGAGGACACACTTTAGGGACGCGAACGGGCATCTGATGTCACACTGCTAGATAGAGAGAGCCTCTACTTCAAGAGATGGAGAGTAATGAGCAAGCCAATCTCACCGACGTGGCCCAAAGACCTCACCAAAGAAACCCTGGTTGCACTGGATGTTGGTGGCACACAAATAAAAGCTGGCATTGTCTTAGGTGGAAACCTTGTCCACTCAGACACCTTTTCTACGTGCGCCGACGATGGTCCAGCAGCGGCATTAGAGGCCGTGATCCAGGCCGCAAAAACAATGATTGCGCGCAGTCCCAGCCCAGTAGCAGCAATCGGACTGGCAGTTCCAGGAATCGTGGACTCCGCAGCCGGAACCGTGCGCTACTCTGAGAACCTTGGCTGGCGTGACCAGCAAGTTACTGACATTGTCGCTAAAGAAACTGGTATACCTGTCGCCCTGGGCCATGACGTTCGGTCGGCGGGCTTAGCTGAGCAGAAACTTGGAGCCGGCCGCGGAAGCGGTGACTTCGTATTCTTGCCAGTTGGAACCGGAATCGCTGCCGCGATTTTTATTAGGGACAGGCTCTATGAAGGCGGCGGACTTGCAGGCGAAGTGGGCCACGGGGGCCTTCACGACGGCGTCAAGTGCATCTGCGGACTCACCGGTTGCGTGGAGACCGAAGCAACCGCAGGTGGAATTGTCAAGGCATACAACAGGCAGGTCCAGGATCCCAAGGACCACGTATCGGGGGCAAAAGCCGTTGAAGATCTGGCGCGAGGCGGCAATCCACTGGCACAAAAAGTCTGGGATCACGCCCTCAACCGCTTAGCCGAAACCCTTGTAACCTTCATCCAGGTTATTGACCCACCACTCATAGTGATAGGCGGAGGGCTCGCAAACTCAGGTAAACCCCTAATCGACGGTTTGAATGAGCGTTTGAACGCAAGGCTCAGCTTCCACCACCATCCAAAACTTGTCATCGCAGAGTTGGGCTCATCCGCGGGAATGTGGGGGGCCGCATTGCTAGCAGCGCAAAACCTTCAGCTTAAGGAGAAACATGGGTAACCCGATTATTAGTATTGTCCAACAACACAAGAACGGACGGGCCGCAGGCATTTACTCTGTGTGTTCTGCCCACCCACTTGTGCTTGAGGCTTCCATGCATCAAGCCACAGAAGACGGCTCATACTTGCTCATCGAAGCCACTTCCAACCAGGTGGACCAGTTTGGCGGTTACACGGGAATGAAGCCCAAAGATTTCCGTGACTTCGTTGAAAACTTGGCTAAAGAAATCCATTTCCCCCTCGAAAAACTAATCTTAGGCGGGGACCATTTAGGTCCAAACAGGTGGCAAAAAGGCCCCTCTGATATTGCAATGGAAAATGCAGTTGATTTAGTTCGCGCATACGTAGAAGCCGGATACACCAAGATTCACCTTGACTGTTCTATGTCATGCTCTGATGACCCAGTCCCATTGTCAGATGAGGTCGTAGCGGCGCGCGCTGCCAAGCTTCTTGCCGTCGCAGAAGAGAGCGCGGCCAAAGTTGGCACTTCCGGGAGCATTTCATACGTGATTGGCACTGAGGTTCCAGTTCCGGGCGGCGCCCATGAAGAACTTGGCACCCTAACACCCACTCCAAAGGATGCTGCTAGAAAAACAATATCCACACACAAACAAGTCTTTACTGAAGCCGGACTTTCCCATGTTTGGCCCCAGATTTCTGCTTTAGTTGTGCAACCGGCAGTCGAGTTTGACCATGTCAAAGTCGTCGACTACGTATCAGAAGCCACCAAAGAACTCCGTACAGTTCTAGACGACGAAAAGACACTGGTTTTTGAGGCACACTCAACGGATTATCAAACCCCCGAAAACCTCGCCCAACTAGTAAAGGATAACTGGGCAATTTTGAAAGTTGGTCCGGGACTCACATTTGCACTTCGCGAGGTCCTCTTTGGCCTAGCCAGCATAGAAAATGATCTCATTTCCAGCCCCGATAAACGGTCTAACCTAGTTGACGTCATCGAAAATGTGATGCTCGAAGACCCCGGATATTGGGCCCCATACTACGAAGGCACACCGGATGAGCAGCGCATCGCGCGCAAATATTCATACTCTGATCGGGTTCGTTACTATTTGCCAAATCCCCAGATAGTGGCCGCAACCGACAAACTGTTTGGGAACCTCGACAATATCGGGATTCCACTTCCACTTCTTAGCCAATACTTGCCAGATCAGTACAAGCGGGTGCGCGCCGGATTGCTTGATACCTCGACGCGCTCACTTGCCATGGACCACGTGAGGGACGCGATTCGCCCCTACGCAACCGCCTGCGCCGATACCGATTGGAGCCAAATCTAATGAGCAACTACACCTTCGAAGAAATCATGCAACAGCCCTCCACATGGACCAAAATGGTCAGCCGTATTGAAGCCGTACGGAAGGACTTGACTGCATTTCTAAAACCCATTCTTGCAGACAAAAATGCCCGGATTATTCTTACCGGTGCGGGAACTTCCGCATTTGCCGGGCAAATGCTGGCACCATACCTGACCATTCACCTTGACAGACGCGTTGAAGCGATTGCCACAACTGACATTGTCTCCAATCCCGAAGAGGCGCTGTCCCCCAATGTTCCAACGCTGATAGTCTCATTTGCGCGCTCGGGCAACAGCCCCGAAAGTGTTGAAGCCACAGTCCTAGCTGATCACCTTGTAGAGGATTGCCATCACCTGATAGTCACGTGCGCAGAAGATGGCGCATTAGCCAAAGATCATTCACGCCGCCGCCGCTCATTCGTACTCCTAACACCACCCGAAACTAACGACCGCGGATTTGCCATGACGTCAAGTTTCACCACCATGTGTTTGGCGACGATGATGGCATTCAATGAGTCCGTGCCCGCAGAGGCAATGGTTGAAGCCGCCAAAAAGATGCTGCAGAAAAAGGTCGATATTGAAGCTTTAGCAAATAAGCAATTTTCACGCATTATCTACCTTGGCAGTGGCGCTCTCACAGGCACGGCCCGCGAATCAGCCCTCAAAACCCTTGAGCTAACCACAGGTAAAATCGGTGCCTACTATGATTCGCCATTAGGTTTCCGTCATGGGCCAAAGTCACTAGTAAACGATGCTTCCTTAGTAGTTGTATACCTGTCCCAGAATGCACACACGCGCGCTTATGACTCAGACCTGATTGCTGAGCTGCGCGGTGACGGGGCCAATATCGCAGTCGTTTCTTTGGACGAGGTCGATGGCGTGACTGATCCAATGTGGACAATTGACGCCCCCACAATGAAGGACGCAGAAGCAGGGCTCATATACGTACTCTTCGCTCAGCTCATGGCCTACTA
>DAIOFF010000064.1:0-11989 GCA_036745855.1 Scrofimicrobium sp.
ATAGTTTATATTCAGCCGAACGGGTCATACCATTTTATTTTGCCACTGAGTTTTGGTTCTTGGTCATCAGTGAAAACGTGGCCTTCTGCCTCTAGTAGTGTTTGTTGGGTTTTTGCGAGGTGCGGGGCGCATCCGCCCTTCGCATTCACAACTCGCCACCAGGGAACCTGATCACCATGTGAACTTAGCACTCGGCCAACGTAGCGGGCTGACCCTTTCCCAGTGATCAGGCGCGAAGCGATGGCAATAATCCCGTATGTAGTAACTGCCCCTTTTGGAATGTCTGATACGAAATCCAAAATAACTTGACGTAAATCCGGTGAGTTTTCCATAAACCAGATTTAGTGTGTGCATAAACCTTGCGCGTTTAGCACTTTGATGACATCGGTTTGCTCGGCGCGTCCATTGCCCACTTTGCTAATGATTTGGTGAGTGAAACTATCTTGTCGTCTGCCGCCTTCACGCATGTCGTAGTAGGTTTGAATTGTCTGATCGTATTGGGCCATGGCCTCTTGGTAATCCGCAGAATCGGCGTTCGGGTATGTGTCGATTGAAGTTGTTACGATCCGTGGTAGCCGTGGTTTCATTTGTGGTTGTTGGTCAGGGTGGCCAACAAGAAGACCAAGAATAGGGTAGGTGTACTTTGGCAGTTTGAGAGCTTTGATGACTTTCATTGGGTCACCAATAATGGAGCCAAGAAGGCAAGTTCCAAACCCAAGGCTCTCGGCTGCCACGGCAGCATTTTGAACGGCTAGAACTGCGTCTTCTGCGGCTGCGTGGAACAGGTAGGTTCGCCCTACGGGTTCAAGATCAGCGTCGTTTTCTTTCCGAATTTGCGCGGTGCGGCTCAGGTCAGCGACGAAAATAAAAAGTTCACCGCGGTTGCCGCCAACGTAGGGCTGGCCAGAGGCTTCAAAAATCTGTTCACGAATTTCTTGGTTCTTGATTCTGATAATTGTGAGCTGCTGGTAGAAACCGCAGGTTGGGGTGCGTCTTGCAACATCAAGTAGTGTTGCAACCACGTCTTCACCAACTGGCTCATCCTTGAAAGCGCGGATAGTGCGGTGGCTTAGCTGAGTTTGAATCGTTGAGTTTAGAACTAGGCCAGCGCTAGGTGGTTCCTCTTCAGGCGTTGCAGGAAGTGTGTGGGGAAAACCAGGAGCAGTATTTTCACTCATGTGGGGTCCGATTCCTATTCGTTGGGACGCTTCCAAAGGCGATTTTACGCCTGAGTGGGAGGGGTGGAACGTGCTTGTCCGCGGTCAGGATATTACTCATGAATCAGGTCCGCACTAATGGCTGAAAATGTCGGGCGAATGCAGCCATTAGTGCGGACCTGATTGTTTTGCTAGCGCAAAAGCTTCAGACTAATCAGAGTATTCTTCTATTCCCGGCATAGGCGGAAGTACCTTGCCAAATGGGCCAGTGTACGCAGCAATAAGTCCCTTTGGCCAAGCCAGCCGATCAAGGCGACCAGCGATTGAGGTTTCTATTTCATCCGGATGACCAGCGATAATCTTGGCTGCAAACTTTGGTTCAATGAGCGCGGCCCTGCCGATTGCCACAATGTCACCGTGGCGTAGTGCGTCTATCGCATCATGCTCGGTAAACACGTCAGACACAATAACTATGGGGCACCTTCCACCTGACACCTTCATTGCGATCTGCCCGAAAGAATCCTCATGGCCCTTTGGAACAATCGAAAACCCAGAGAAAAGTGAAATATGTAGGTAATCAACACCAGCTCCGATAACGCGGTCCATCAGAACTTTAGATTCCTCAATTGTGTAGCCAACCGTGTCACCGTGAACTTCTTCAGGGCTGATCCTATAACCAACAGCGAATGGGCGCCCTGCTGTTGCGGCAACCCGTTTTACCTCGGCAAGAACCGCTAATGGGAAAGCCATACGCTTTTCTAGGTTCCCACCCCACTTATCATTTCGGTGGTTGGAGTACTCAGAGAAGAACTGTTGAAGCAAATAGTGATTTGCGCCGTGGACTTCAACACCATCGAAACCGGCAACGATAGCGCGATGTGTGGCCTCGCCAAAAGCCTCAATCGTAGCGTCAATTTCTTCCTCACTCATGGCTTTCACGAAGTGATTTAGCCAAGGAAAATCCTGGTCGCTTGGCACTTGCGCATAGCCCAGTTTGGCAGCGCCCGCATTGGCTTCACGCCCGGCATGGTGAAGTTGAATGATTGCCCTATTGCCACGTGCTTTGATAGTTTTCGCTACTTTTGTGAGTCCGATGATATCCGCATCATCAGATATGCCGATTTGGCCGCGTTCGCCGTGGCCCGCATCTGTTACGAACGAGGCTCCAACAATCACAAGACCAGCGACTTCATTGCGGGTCTCAAAATACGCTAAGTCCTCTTTCGTGACTTGCCCAGTTTCGGGGTTCGCGCCGAACACCAGCATTGGTGCCATTGCAATCCGATTAGGGATCGTTATTCCTGAGCCGAAAGTAACAGTATTAAGAAGGGTTTTTTCAGTCATATTTGTCTCCCTCGACGTTGCTGTGACTAATGTTTGATTCGTGAACCTAGCGCCTGTGGTTCACGCTTCGAACTTTGGGCGCTTTGCCCAAGAAACCGCGTGGTGACAACTTCAAGCATAGGAAAATCCCATTTCAAATGGTGGTGACTTAGGTCCTCACTTCACGTGAACTCCTATCTAGCGCTAAACATGGAACGAAATCAGTGCAAAGATGATCGCGCGTTAGACTCTGACCGTACTGTCAGTATTTAGGGGGAAGCGTTGAGTGTCTGGAGTGAAGAACAGGTCTTGGCTTCGGCGCCGGACAAAGCCTCAATAACTGCGGCACGCAAGTTGGCGAAGCCTGGGCCGTGGACCCAGATGGGCAGCAATGAATCTTTGGTATGGGGGCAATGCCAAGGTAGCGGTAAAAAGCCTTATCAGGTCAGTGTTGACGTCTTGGCTCCTGCATATCGGTGTTCGTGTCCTAGCCGAAAGTTTCCTTGTAAGCATGCCCTTGCATTGTTGATGCTTTGGTCTGAAGGCCATGTTGGGGCCGATGGTGAGATGGCTGATTTTGCTTCTGAGTGGGCGCAAAAACGGGCAGGGCGCGCTGGGGCGAAAGAAAAGCGTGCCTCTAAAAAGGAAGCAGATCCTGAGGCGGCTGCTAAGCGGGTGGCAGAGCGCGTCCAAAAGATGGACGCTGGTATTGAGGATTTTTCTCGGTGGTTAGAAGACCTGGTTAGAGCAGGTTTGGCAACGGCAAAGACGCGTCCGTTTGGTTGGTGGGATGATACTGCGGCCCGCCTTGTTGATGCGCAACTTCCAGGACTAGCGGATTTGGTTCGCGAGGCCGCGGGGAGGATTCATGCCACCGAAGAGTGGGCATCATTTTTACTTAGAAACGTTGGTCGTTGGCATTTATTGACGCAGGCGTGGCGAAGCCGGGACGCGTTGGATGAAGAAGATCAGGCTGCGTTGCGTGCGGCGCTTGGTTGGCCGGTTCCAACCGTTGAAGTTCGCGCAGGTCCGGCAATAACGGGGAACTGGACTGTCCTTGGCGCATATCGAAGTGAGAATGGTCCTCTTCTTCAACAGCGGACGTGGATTATGGGACCCAGGGAAGAGATACTACTTCTGTTAGATACTGCGGGCCCTGGTCAGGCACTGGGAGTCCCACACTTGGCGGGGGCAGTTTTTGAGGCTACTCTTTGTCGCTATCCAGGTCCGCCACCTCGCCGCGCCTTGATAACGGGGGACACAAAACCTAAGGGTGAAGCCACTGATCTCGGCCCAGGTGTTGACATCGGCGGTGCATTGGCTGCGGTCGGGGCATCGCTTGGGAAAGCTCCATGGCGGGATTTATACCCTATTACTTTAAAAGGGGTGGCCGTTATTCCAGGGCAAAATGCAATGCTGCAAGACCGCTCTGGTGCGGTGATTTCATTAGCTGATGGAGGCTTGCGAATGGCGGCGCTCACAGGCGGACACCCAGCAGACGTGTTTGGAGAGATTTCTGATGGCACTTTTCGCGCACTTACTCTGATCGTTGAGGGTGAGGTTTTAGCACTATGACACTTGGGCAATGGAGTTCAGAAGTTGAGGCAGCCGCGCTACTTGGAACTAGTAGACGCAGGCCGCCGCCATTGCCAAGTGAGATTGGCGTGGAAGTCCAAGGCAATAGTGCAGAGCGTCTCCTTTTAGGTCAGGCTGCATTACTTGATGTTATCGAACGCGCCGGAAAACGCCCAGATTTTGCCCCTGCAATGCAGCCATCTTTACCGGAAGCGAACACTCAGGTCGCCAGCAAAGCGGCCTCCCAGCTTTTGTCACTACTGCTAACTCAGTCACCCGTGACGGGGGAAGACCGCGAAGACCTGGTGACACAGTGGCTGATACAGGCCACAGAAAAGAATCAGACAGTTCCGCCTTCCCTTTTAATCGACATTATGGAGGCAGCAAAGCGGTCCGTGACAATCCGAACCATTTTGCCTTCAGCGTGGGGAAAACGCGGCGAATGGCTGGCCCAGTTCACCCCGGACATGAAAACGCTTAGCATCATCCCACCAATGTCCACAAACATAGATGAACTAGTGGAATCCTGGCCAGAACTAACTTCAGCAGTGGCACTTGAGTACTTGAGGATGTACCGGCAAAAAGACCCAGCGGGCGCACGATGCCTGGTGCAAAAAATGTGGGACACCCTACCAGCAAAACAGCGTGCCTCACATTTAGATATTCTGAGTGAAAGCATCGAAGAAACAGATGAAATACTGTTTGATCACGCTTTAGATGACAAAGCGAAATCGGTTCGCGAGGCCGCACAAAAGGGACTTGACCTACTAACAAGTGGCGCGCGAATAGCGCGAATGCAAGAGCGACTTCGACCATTAATTGCCTATAAAAAAGGCATAATACGGTCTTCAATCGAACTTGGTCCCGCAAGCAAAATAGATGACCAATGGGTTCACGACGGCTTACCGAAACCAGCCTCTGATGGAACTATTCCCATCAAAGCGGTCGATAAGTTAATCAGTTTGTCACCCCTAAAACTATGGGAAGAAATCACGGAATTAAAGCCAAAAGCAATTATAAAACTAATGGAAGGCCAGCCATCAGTCATAAACGCATTGAGCGAAGCCGCGGCCCGCGAAAAAGACCCCAGATGGGCAGAAGCACTTTTGCCTCACTACGCCACCTTAGTTACTTACCTGAACCAGAACGACTTACATAAGTTGGCATTAAGCGCGCTATCCGCGAACAAGCCACCTAACTCGATTTTTGCTCCACTACACGCATTAGAAACCCCCTGGAAACCAAAAATTGTGACGGCAGTTTTGCGTCACCTCGCAAACCAAAAAACGAGCGCGAACGCCGCAAATATACTCACATCTGAGCTAGGAAAGAATCTGTCAAATGAAGGAATCGAACTTGTGAGTCAAGCAATAAATGACCCAAACTTTGATTTTCCACCAGCAACCCAGAGGAACTTGGCCCGCGCCGTTCAACACAAACATTTTCAACAATCAATTCTGGAGGCATTCGATGACTGATAACGTCAATGTTCTAAGAGCACACGCAGAACAAGAATACGCACAGGAACTAGCCGCCCTTGCTGCCCAAGACGAAAAACCCCGCCCACCAAACTGGCGGCTTTCCCCATGGGCCGTAACGAACTACCTGATGGGAACCACCCTCGCGGACGGCACTGTCATCACCCCCAAATACCTTGGCTCACGCCGCCTCATGGAAATAGCAGTCGCATCACTAGCCACAGACCGGGCGCTTCTACTCTTGGGCGTACCAGGAACCGCCAAAACGTGGGTAGGCGAACACCTGGCAGCCGCAATCAGCGGAACCTCCACACTAGTGGTGCAAGGAACTGCAGGCACACCCGAAGAAGCAATCCGATATGGCTGGAACTACGCGTCACTACTAGCAAACGGCCCATCCGAAGACGCATTAGTAGCAGGACCAATAATGCGCGCCATGCAAACAGGATCACTTGTACGGGTTGAAGAACTAACGCGAATCCCCTCAGACATCCAAGACTCACTAATCACAATACTGTCCGAAAAAACGCTACCAATACCAGAACTAGACTCTGAAATCCAAGCCCGCCGCGGTTTCAACGTCATCGCCACCGCCAACAACCGCGACAAAGGCGTAAACGACCTCTCATCTGCACTTCGACGCCGCTTCACAACAGTCGTACTACCACTGCCAGACTCCCTAGACCAAGAAGTCGAAATCGTCACCACCCGCGTAACCAGCCTTGGAAAAGCACTAGAACTGCCCTCAGACCTTGCAGCCCTTTCAGAAATCCGCCGCGTCGTCACCGTAATGCGCGAACTACGGGCCGGGACCACAACCGATGGGCGCACCACCATCAAATCCCCTTCATCAACACTTTCAACCGCGGAAGCAATCTCAGTCATGACCGCTGGGTTGTCGCTTGCGGCGCATTTTGGTGATGGAAAGGTTGGCGCTCGGGATGTGGCAGCTGGACTTATTGGGGCGGTTGTAAAGGACCCGATCCAGGACGCAATTGTTTGGCGGGAATATTTAGAAACTGTTGTGAGAGGCCGAAAGGGTTGGTCTGATCTTTACCGGGCCTGCCGCGACCTTGATCAGGGCTGAGCGGAAATGTCAGAAGTTCACGTTCTTGGTATCAGGCACCATGGTCCAGGTTCGGCGCGGTCAGTCATTCAGGCTTTGTCCCAGTTGCACCCTGATTGTGTTTTGATTGAGGGGCCACCTGAGATGGATGATTTGATCAGGTTTGTTGGTGACCCAGGTTTAGTTCCACCGGTTGCTGCGCTTGTTTATGACCAAATGAAACCTAGTTGTGCTTCTTTTTATCCGTTGGCGGAGTTTTCCCCGGAATGGGTGGCGTTGAAATGGGCGGTAAGTGAGGGGTGCAAAGTTCGGTTTATTGATTTACCGGCTAAACATCGTTTTGCGCTCGATGCGGCAGACCAGCCAGGCGATGATGGTCAGGAGGATTTTGGCGAGGCTGTGGGGGGTGACTCTGATGAGATGAGTACGGGGGATCCCATTGCTCAGTTGGCAACAGCTGCGGGTTACGATGACCCTGAGCGGTGGTGGGAAGACGCGGTTGAGCAACGTCATGAGGGTGTGCTTGATAGGTTTGCTGCGATTCGTGAGGCGATTGCTGAGATTCGTGAACGTGAGGAAGAGATTCTTGAAGCAGATAGTGATGCGGCCTCGACAATGCCAAAACGCCACGGTGAAAATGAGTTGCGTGAGGCGGCAATGAGGCGTGAGTTGCGCGCTGAACTGAAGGGCGGTGCCAAACGAGTCGTTGTTGTATGCGGGGCGTGGCATAGTCCGGCCCTTTTTCCGCTGTCGCCTGCTGCGCCGGATAATCGCATTTTGGCGAAGCTACCGAAAACTAAGGTCGCTGCGGCATGGGTGCCGTGGTCAGCGGGGCGACTTAGTTACGAAAGTGGGTATGGCGCTGGCGTTCGGGCTCCTGGCTGGTATCAGCACTTGTTTCGTCACATGGAAACTGGGGCAGTGAGTGATGTTGGGACCACGTGGCTGGTGCGTGTTGCTCATGCACTTCGCGCAGAGGGGGTTGATGCTTCGACAGCGTCAGTTGTTGATGCGGCTCGGCTTGCTTCGACGTTGGCATCATTGCGGGGGCGGCCAAGTCCGGGGCTTAGTGAACTGGATGATGCGGCGCTGGCGGTTTTGGTTGATGGAAATCCTGCGCCTTTAGCGTTGGTGCATAAGCGGGTTGTGGTTGGCGAAGAACTTGGGTCAGTTCCAGATTCGGCCCCTGTTGTTCCTCTGGCTGCGGACCTTGCGTGTCAGCAGAAGAAATACCGATTAAAAGTTAGTGCAGCAGCTCAAACGATAACGTTAGATTTGCGGACCCCCTCTGGACTTGGGAAATCGGTGTTGTTGCACCGTATGCAGTTACTTGGTCTTCCTTGGGGAAGGCAAGTGCATGCGGGTCAAACGAAGGGGACTTTCAAAGAGGCGTGGCAGCTTGAGTGGACGCCTGAACTTAGTATTGCACTTGTTGAGGCCAGCATTTTTGGTACCACGGTGGCTTTGGCTGCTAAGGCGCGTTCGGCGCAGCTTGCCATGGAGGCAAGTAGTTTGTCTGTTTTGTCTGAGCTTGTTCTAAGTTGTTTGGTTGCAGAACTTCCTGTTGATGAGATAGTGCAGAGTTTGGCTAAACGTGCGGCGGTGGGCTCAGATGTTATTGAAATGCTGGATTCGATTGACCCATTGGCCCGAATCTGCCGGTATGGGACTGTGCGCGGTGAGAGTTCAAAACAGGTTCAAGAGATTTTGAGTGCGATTGCTTTGCGGGGCACCATCGGGTTGCCTGCTGCTGCGTCTGGGGCGGATGACGAGTCGGCGGTTCGCCTTTATAAGGCAGTTGATTCTGCAAATAATGGACTTTCTCTTCTGGGAAATGATGAGCTGCTGACTGTTTGGTGGGCAACACTTGAGGGAATTGCGAAGCGTGATCATATCCCGGGGGCTTTGGCCGGGGGAGCCGCAAAAATACTCCTTGAATCGGGCCACTTTGAAAACGGTGAGGTGGCGATACTCATGGGGCGGTGGCTTTCTAGTGCGACCCCGCCAAAGCAAGCCGCAAGTTGGTTGGATGGCCTTTTGTCTGGCGGTGCGGCGCTCCTCATTCATGATCACACGTTGCTTGGCCTGGTTGATGAGTGGGTGAAAACTGTTAGCCCAGAGACTTTTGATGATGTACTTCCTCTGGTTAGGCGCACTTTTTCTGCATTTGAACCGGCTGAGAGGCGGGCGATTGGAGGGCAGCTGAACTCTGGGGGAAGCCTTGACGGGGACACGGGGCTGAGCGCAGACATTGAGCAAGCAAGGGGTGCAATCACTACTGTCACGAAGTTGCTTGGATGGAAGGATGCGTCATGACTGCAGAGCAAGAGAGGCGGTGGCGCCTGATTTTAGGTGAAGAGCACCGCGGGGAAAACGGGCAACAGATTGTGTTAGTAGACGATGATAATAAGCGTGACCAGGTGTTGCGTGAGCTTTATGATTCTGGGCGAGGCGGCGGCCTTGGATCATCGCGGCCAAAAGTTTCGCGGTGGTTGGGGGACATTCGCACTTATTTTCCTTCTTCTGTTGTTCAGGTGATGCAGGCGGATGCCATGGAGCGGTTAGGGCTTCGTGAGCTGCTGGTTGAACCCGAAATGATGCAAGCTGTGCAGCCTGATATGAGTCTGGTTACAACGCTTTTGGGATTGGGAAAAGTTATCCCTGAGCGTTCAAAGGACACTGCTCGCCAAGTTGTGCGTCAGGTTACAAGGGAGCTTGAAGAGAGGTTAGCTGCGCGAACAGTGCAAGCCATAAGCGGCGCGTTGGACCGCTCGAATAGGACCAATCGACCAAAAATGCGTGATATTGATTGGAATGCAACTATTGCTAAGAATCTTGCGCATTATCAAAGCGAATACAAAACGGTTATTCCGCAGCGGTTGGTTGGGTATGCCCGCAAAAACTCTGAGGTGCAGCGGGAGATTATTTTATGTATTGACCAGTCTGGCTCAATGGCAGAATCAATTGTGTATTCAAGTGTCTTCGGTGCCGTGTTGGCGTCCCTCAGGGCAGTTAGAACGCGAATGGTTGTGTTTGACACTGAAGTTGCGGACTTGACTGATGACATGGATGATCCAGTTGACGTGTTGTTTGGGGTGCAACTTGGTGGGGGAACTGACATCAACCGCGCCCTTGCATATTGTCAGCAGCAGATTACGCAGCCATCAGATACGGTTTTGGTATTAATAAGTGATCTTTACGAGGGCGGAATTGCTGAGGAAATGATTCGCCGTTCTAGGCAAGTGGTTGATTCTGGGGCAACAATGATTGCTTTGTTGGCACTTTCAGATTCTGGTAGACCATCGTTTGATGCGAAGCATGCGGCCGCGTTGGCTGAGATTGGCGTTCCAGCATTTGCCTGTACGCCAGACCAGTTTCCTGATCTGATGGCGGCCGCAATTGAACGCCGTGACATTCAAGCATGGGCGTCAACTAACGACATTGTGACTGAACATGGATGTTGACTTCCTGGGTTTCACTTGATGCGAAGGCCGGGTTCAGGTATTCAGTGTCTAGTTGATGCTTACGAGTTCTAAGTGTTAGTACTGCGGAATGCTTGATTGTAGAAAGTTAAAGGAACTTTGGATTCGTTTGATGCTGGAATCAATCTTGGCGTTGAGTGTGTCAATAGAGGTTTCAGAGTCGACTTCAATGACTCTTTCTGCCCAAAAGCTCAAAGTTTGCGATGCCTCAGTTACAGTCAGGCGTGGATGCATGTTGTCGCGGTTCCACTGATTTACGGTGTAAAGCGCAATGGAATACTTTTTGCGTCTTACTATTCCGTGCCATTTTGCCCGGACTACGATTGATTGATGGTCTGAGTCTATGGGTAGGAACCAGAATTGATCTTGGGCAATCACAGAGGAGATAGAACCGTCTTGTGTGAGCGAATAATTGACTCCAAGGTAATCCAATGCTCGTTCGATAGATACCGAAATGGGATCTTCGGCATCAATTTGTGAGATCGTGCTTGAAGCAGCGTCTGGTTCAGGTTGGGCTGTTGAGCTAGATTCTTCCTGAACTATTACGCCCGCATGGTTAGGGGGTGCAAAAGCGGATAAGTCTTGCTTTGTAGACATTGGGGTTGAACTGTGAGGAACAGGATCAGGAGTAGGAACAGAAACAGGAGTAGGAGTAGGAGTAGGAGCAGGGGGTGTTTGCGTTGGCGGCAAAGTGGCAGGGAGCGTAGGTTTGCCGCTGCCTGTTTTATCGGCGTTTGTCCGATTGAGTTGCCATAGAACTATCCCGATTAGAATCAGCCCCAAGCCGACAAGCCAAAGGTAGAAATAGTCTTTTAGGAAGAAAAGAATAGACGCAACGGACGCGCAGATGCCAAGTCCCAAGACCCATTGCCTTTGGCGAAGTGCACCGATAACAAGGATGGAAATGTTTTGAATAAGGAAGATGATTTGGTAAACGCTATCATCAAATAATGCGGAAAAAGCGCCGCATGCGGTGCCAACCACCGCAGCTGAAACAGTCATTGGGCGGGTTGGAAGCTGCAAAACGAAACGCCAGGCAGCTAAAGCCAGCAGAACTACGGATAAAAGAATCCCATAAAAGTAAATAGGGAATTCTATGTCAGTAAGGTATGCGCAGCGTACGAGGAAGGCTGACGCGATTAGGATTCCCGTTTCCACCAAGGGATGTTTTTTCTGGGTTTTTCCAAGAATGACGACAGTGAGCGCTGTGGCGATTCCTGTTAGCGCGCTGACCCACGGAATTTCGGACCAATAAAAGTAAACGGTTATCGCGCCGATTATCCAGACCATGCAGATATGAATCTTTTTGCGTACCCCAGTTGAACTAGGTATAAATCCATCTATCCAGTGCCAGGCATAGCTGGCAATCATTGACGCCCAAAATATGGGCAAGAACTGCCAAAAACCTTCAAGTCCCATTGGTAGCGCGATTTTTCCCATGAGTGCCAAAGCGCCAGGGAGGAACAAAATGTCACCTAGCAATGCAAAAAATGGCTTAGATAGCCGGTACGTGAGAGCCCATAATATGGCAACACCAGCAAGTAACTCGATTGTAATCCATACGGAATCCCAAGTGTCGACACTGAACGTGAAGCTTAGCCCGAAAGCGACTCCCCAATGGATAACTACTGTTGTTAGCAAAATGGAATAGTATGCGGAGCCCTTCTTCACTGCGAAAAGCCCGACGCAGCATAATAGTGTGCTAACCGTGAAGGCAAAAAACACAAGAATGCGTTGCAATGAATCGGAAGTAAAACTTTGAGTCAATCCCAGCAGTACTATTTGGGCTATGGCCAACATGAGTTGGCTTCTAGCCTGATTTTTACGCAGAAAGAACAGAAGCGATGCAAGCAAAAACAGGAAATATGCAACCACGATTATTGTAAATACCAGCCAACTTGCTGGCCT